>DASRYK010000118.1:0-23768 GCA_035687205.1 Methylocella sp.
TTGATCAATGCCTGGTGGCGGGCCGCAAACTACCTTTCCGTTGGGCAAATTTATCTTCTTGAAAATCCGCTCCTCAAGGAGCCGCTCAAGATCGAGCATGTGAAGCCGCGCCTACTCGGCCATTGGGGCACGGCGCCAGGGCTGAATTTCATCTATGCCCATCTCAACCGCCTCATCCGGGCGCGCGGTGTGGACATGCTGTTCATTGCAGGTCCCGGTCACGGCGCGCCAGCCGTGGTGGCAAATTGCTGGCTCGAAGGCACCTACAGCGAGCTTTATCCCGAGGTCTCGCAGGACGAGGACGGCATGCGCCGCCTTTTCCGGCAATTCTCCTTTCCGGGCGGCATTCCGAGCCATACAGCCCCTGAGACACCGGGCTCAATCCATGAAGGCGGAGAGCTTGGCTATTCGCTTGCGCATGCCTATGGCGCCGTCTTCGACAACCCGGGCTTGATAGCCGCCTGCGTAGTGGGCGATGGCGAGGCAGAGACAGGGCCGCTTGCGGCATCCTGGCACAGCAACAAGTTTCTCAATCCGGCGGCCGACGGCGCGGTGCTGCCGATCCTGCACCTCAACGGCTATAAGATCGCCAACCCGGCGGTGCTGGCGCGGATTGGCCGCACCAGCCTCGAATCGCTGCTTTGCGGCTATGGCCATGCGCCGATCTTCGTCGAAGGCGAAGATCCCGAGACGATGCATCAAGCCATGGCCTTTGCCTTGGACGAGGCGGTCTCGCGCATTTTTTCCATTCAAGAGGCTGCGCGGTTGGGCAAACAAAATGGCCTCCCGCAGTGGCCGGCGATTGTCTTGCGCAGCCCTAAGGGCTGGACGGGCCCGAAATTCGCCGATGGGCATAAAGCCGAAGGCTCGTGGCGCTCCCATCAAGTTCCGTTCAGCGATCTGCGCAAGCCCGAAAATCTCAAGCTTCTCGAGGAGTGGCTATTGAGCTACCGGCCAAGTGAGCTTTTTTGCGAATCGGGATCATTGCGCCCGGAGATTGCGGCTCTTGCCCCTGCCGGCTCAAAGCGGATGAGCGCTAATCCCCATGCCAATGGCGGGGCATTGATGCGGCCCTTGCGCATGCCTGCCTTCGAGTCTTATGCCGTGACGGTGCTGACGCCCGGCGAGACCGAGGCCGAGGCCACGCGGGTCATGGGGCCGCTTTTGCGCGACGTCATGCGCGCCAATCAGGCCAGCCGGAACTTCCGCCTCTTCGGTCCCGACGAGACAGCCTCGAACCGTCTCGAAGCAGTTTTCGATGCCACGCCGCGGGCTTGGGACGCGGAGCTGCTTCCCGGCGATGACCATCTCGGCCCGGACGGCCGTGTGATGGAAATCCTGAGCGAGCATGTCTGCCAGGGCTGGCTCGAAGGCTATCTCTTGACCGGCCGTCACGGCCTCTTTTCCTGCTACGAGGCGTTCATTCACATCGTCGATTCGATGTTCAATCAGCATGCAAAATGGCTGAAAACGTCGCGCGAGGTGCCCTGGCGCCGCCCCATTGCCTCGCTCAACTACCTGCTGACCTCGCATGTTTGGCGGCAGGACCATAATGGCTTTAGCCATCAGGATCCGGGTTTCGTCGATCATGTGGTCAACAAGAAAGCGGATATTGTGCGCGTCTATTTTCCGCCGGACGCAAATTCGCTGCTTTACGTGGCAGATCATTGTCTGCGAAGCTGGAACAGGATCAATGTGATTGTCATCGGCAAGCAGCGCGCGCCGCAGTGGCTCGACATGGAGTCTGCGATCAAGCATTGCAGCGCTGGAATCGGCATATGGGAGTGGGCGAGCAGCGACCGGGGCGCGGAGCCGGACGTGGTGATGGCTTGCGCAGGCGACGTCCCGGCGCTTGAGACGCTCGCCGCCGTCATGCTGCTGCGCCAATATCTTCCGGGCCTCAGAGTGCGCGTCGTCAATATCGTTGATCTCATGACGCTGCAGCCGCAGGCCCAGCATCCGCATGGCTTGCCCGACAGCGCGTTTGATTCGCTCTTCACGGCGGAGAAGCCGGTGATCTTTGCCTATCACGGCTATCCCTGGCTCATCCACCGGCTGACCTATAAGCGCACGAACCACGAAAATTTTCATGTGCACGGCTACCAGGAAGAAGGGTCCACAACCACGCCTTTCGACATGGTTGTCCGCAACCGTCTAGACCGCTTCCATCTTGCAGGCGCTGTGATTGACCGTGTGTGCCCTGTGGGCGGCGCAGCGGCCTATGCCAGGCAGGCGCTGCGCGACAAGCTCGTCGAGCACAAGCGCTACATCGCCACGCATGGAAGGGATATGCCCGAAATCGAGAAGTGGCGCTGGCAGCCAGCCGCCTGATGCGCTTGCGGATTCCCCCATCTTACGCAGTGCAAGGCGAAGCGCCGCCAGGCGCTTTGTGGGATTGGAGGCCAAAACCGGACAAAAATGTTTCACGTGAAACATTTTGGTAAGATTGGGGGTTCCCGCCGCAGCGCGGCAAGCCTATCCGGGGCGGGCGGCCTGCTTCCGGCAGGCAGCGAGCGCCCGCGCCAGAGCGGCATAGCCTTCGATGCCAACCTCCTCGGCCCGCAAGGCGGGATCGATATCCGCAATCCGCAGCAATTCGCCAGGCTCGCAGCCTGCGAGCGCTTTGAGCGACTGCCGCAGCATCTTCCGCCGCTGCCCGAAGGCGGCTTGGGTGACCTCCGGCATGAGCTTGGAGTCGCAGGGAAGCGGCGCAGAGCGCGGCACAAGCTCGACGAGCGAGGACTTGACTTTCGGACGGGGCGTGAAGGCCGCGGGGGGCACATCAAAGAGAATGCGCGTCATGCAGCGCCAGTTGCAGAGAACGGAAAGACGCCCATAGGCGCTGCGCTCCGCCGGGGTCGCAACGATGCGCTCGGCAACCTCGCGCTGAAACATGAGGATGAGCCGGTCATACCAGGGCGGCCATGGCTCCGTCTCCAGCCACAGGATCAGGAGCTCCGTTCCGATGTTGTAGGGGAGATTGGCGCAAACACGCGTCACGGCGCTGCCCGCAGCGAGGGCAGGATAATCGATGGCAAGCGCATTGCCCTCGATGACGTGAAGCCGCCCCGGATAATGCGCGGCAATCTCAGAAAGAGCCGGGATAAAGCGCCGGTCACGCTCGATGGCGATAACCTTATGCGCCCCTTCGGCGAGGAGCGCCCGCGTCAGCCCGCCTGGGCCCGCGCCGGTTTCGATCACCGTTGCTTCCCCAAGCGGCCCCGCGGCCCGGGCAATGCGGCGGGTGAGGTTGAGATCGAAAAGAAAATTCTGCCCGAGAGACTGCCGGGGGGAAAGCCCGTGCGCTGCAACGACATCACGCAGCGGCGGCAAGCCATTCTGCGGCTTTGCCGCTTTGGGCTGGCCCGGGTGGCGGCGCATGGCGGTCAGCGCGCCTATGGCCCCCGCGCCATTGCGGGACGGGCGCGGGCAGCAAGCCTAGCCGCAAGACGCAAGGCTGAAACAAAACTTCCCGGACCAGCGATGCCCCTTCCCGCAATATCGAATGCGGTGCCGTGGTCGGGCGAGGTCCGGATGAAGGGCAGGCCCAAGGTGACATTGACAGCCCTGTCGAAGCACACGGTTTTGACCGGCAGCAGCGCCTGATCGTGATACATCGCAATGACCGCATCGTAGCTCTTGCGCGCGCTTGGCCGGAAGATACTGTCGGCTGCATGCGGCCCGCTCACCGCAACCCCGGCCGCGGCAAGGTCCGCGAGAGCCGGAGCAATGATTTCGATTTCCTCGCGGCCCATGGTTCCGCCTTCGCCGGCGTGAGGGTTGAGACCTGTGAAGGCAAGGCGCGGGCTCTTTTTCCCGAACCGTCCGGCGAGATCCTTTGCCACGATGAGCCCTGTCTCGACGAGAAGCTCGCGGGTGAGCAGCGAGGGAACCTGCGCGAGCGGCACATGGATCGTCGCCGGAACGACGGCAAATTGCGGCGACCAAATCAGCATGACGGGCCTTGCGCTTTGGCCATAATAGCGCTCGCCCAGCTCGGCGAGGAATTCCGTATGGCCGGGATAGCGGAAGTTCGCGCGGTGAAAGAGCTCTTTCGCGATGGGATTGGTGACTACCGCCAACGCCTCTCCGGAATGGACAAGGCGGACGCAGGTCTCGATTGAGGCGATGGTCCCCGGGGCGTCCGCGATATCGGGCTCACCAGGTTTCCCGGTAACGCGGTGGCCGGTGGCGTGCACCGGCAAGGCATGACGGAAGACTTTGGCGGCTTCGGCTGCGGGAACGGCTCTAACCGGAACGTCCAAGCCGAGGATCCGCGCCGCAGAGCTGAGGCAGCCAGGATCGGCCACAGCGAAAAAGGGCGCAGCAGCCGGATCCGCGTGCAGCGCAAGCCAGGCCTTTAGCGTCAGCTCCGGGCCAATGCCCGATGGATCGCCCTGAGAAACAGCAAGCGGAAGGGGCTGAGCCTGCAACGGCCGGATCATACAGGCTCCGGCGTCAATGTTTCACAACCACGGCGCGGGCGCGCAGCTCCTTAAGCCGCCGCTCAGCATCCGCTGCGATATGGGCCGCGAGCAGCTTTTGCGCAATGGCCGCGCGGGCGGCGCTGTCGTCCTTCGACTCGCCTTTCTTGCAGACCGCAATCATCTCGATGCCTTCGCTCGACCGCTGCGGCGGCGTCAAATGGCCGGCCGGCGTTTTGTCGAGCAATTGGCGCAGCGCTTCACTCAATTCCACAGCGGTTCGCACAAGCGGGTCACGCACGGTCACGTCGTTCATGGAGCGGGCAAGCGGAATACCTGCCTCACAGCTCACGAATTTCTCCCGCAGCTGCTCGGCTTCATGCGCGCGATCATTCAGATCAGCGACGGTGGCTGAGCGTGGAACGGCAAGAATGATCTGCCGCACCGTGTACTCAGTGCCCGATGCGGCCTTGCCGCCTTGTTTGGCAAGCTCGGCCCGCACCTGCTCCTCGCTCGCCTCCACCCCCTTGTTGAGAGCGGAGACCAGAGCATAAAAAGCCAAGTCCGCGCGGAAGTGCGCTTTGAAATGCTCGGGCGTGACACCCGCTTTCTGCAACTGGGCCAGAAGGGCCTCTGGAGCGATCTTCATGGCTTGGGCTACGCGGACGATCTCCTGTGAGAGATCGCTGTCTTTCGGGTCGATGCCAAATTTGCCAGCTTCTCGGATCTCGAGACGGTCGGCAAAAAGGCTCTCGATCGCAGCCTCCCGCGTTGCGGGCTTGCGCAGGACGCGCAGCATCTTCATGCGTTCGTCAATGTCGATGTTGGTGACCGGATCGCCATTGATGCTTGCAACGATCTGCTGGGCCCCGGCGGGCGAATGTGCCACCGTGGCGGCGGCGCATGCGGCCGCTCCCGCAAGGCATGACCTCAACCAGTGGCAAAAGACGCGCGCGCCCCGGTGCTGCCGCGCATCGTTTTGACTTCCCATAGGCGAATCCTCTCCTCTCCGGGCCTGAGCGGCTCCTTTCTGGATTTGCGCCGGGCGCGGGCACGGCCGGCGGCCGGAAGATCAATACCTCAAACCGTCGAGCGTCCCGGTGTTCAGGAAAGTGTGGGACACTTTCGTGTCGCCAAGCGTGCGCAGCTGCAGCTGCAGCAAGACGGTCTGGCTGCGCACCAGCGAGGCGCTTCCGTAATCTTGAAAAATGGAGCTGTAATTCACGGAAAGGGTCGTGCACTCATCCTGATAGCCGCCGCCCACCCCATAGGCTGCAACGGCAAAGGGGCTCGGATAGGTATATCCTGTCAGGTTTGGGGGATAGAGGTGGCGGCTCATGTCAAATATGATGTTGCCCTGCGCGAAATAATTGTCGCTGATCTGGTAGCGCGAAGAAAGGCTCAGACCCTCGCGGCGCACATCGTAACCGATCACGGGCTGGGCCTGATAGTTGGCGAATTGGACCGTTCCAGTCAAGGCGCCAAAACTGTAATTGGCCATAAGATCAATGCGCCGGGCGGCGAGCGAGCTGGTATCGAACCGCGCCTTGCCTATAAACGAAAGATGTTCATTTGGCGCAAACGTCACTGCGCCGACATAGTCGGAAAAACGCGTGTCGAGCCCAGAGCTCAAGCCCACATTGGCAGCATCAGGCTGGCCGTAGGAATTGATTCCCGCTAGCTGATAGGACTGTCCGCCAATGATATTTGCATAGCCTCCGTTGTTGAAATTGGTGATGAACTGCGCGCCGTAATTGAGCCGCGTGCCCGTTTCGTAACGGTCGTAGCCGGAATATTTGCTCCAGTCGAAAAGAGTCGAATCGTCGAAAACAAGGCTTTGGGCATCGAGGTTGATAAGCGAATGTGTTCCGAGCTGGTGATCCGGGCGGGCTACGACCTGCACAATGGGCTCAAGCACGGATGAGGCGAAATTTGTCTCGAGAAGAAAAGGGTAGCGGTAATCAAGCCCGATCCCCGGAACGGCCGCCCCGAAGAAGTTGGGGTCGCTCAGACCGAGGAAATTCAATTGCGAGGCATTGAAATAGGTGGAGCTGCCGTTGGCCGAGGCAAAGGTGTAAACGTTTGACGTGTTGATGTTGAGCCATTGGCCATTGAAGCGGGCAAAGGCAAAGGGGGTGAAGACCTGGCCAATCGGATCGATATATTGGCGTTTCCACGAAACTTCGAGCGTGGCCCGCGTATAATCGCCGCCAAGCCCGCGCAGAAGGCAGGTGCCTGTCACGACGCCAGGAACATAATTGAGGCAGACATCGTAAAGCCCGTAGGCCTTGTCAAGCACCCGCGGCCCGGCCGCCTCGAAGCTTGCCGATGCCGCCGAAAGGCTCGTCAAATTATAGTCGATCTCGACCTGCCCTCCGATGCCGAAGGACCTTGCCGGATCGATATCAATGGTCCTGTTATAATCCCATACAGGATGCGCGAGCGGCTGCTGCGGTTGAAAATCATGGCTCGACAGGCCCTCAAAATAATAACCCCGCAGGTCGAACCAGCTGCGGGCGCTTTGGCCCGTCAAATAGACCGAGGAGGTGGTTTCGCTGAAATAGTTCCACGAGCGGGTCTGGCTCGGGATCCGATAGTCGTTCAAATACCATTTGTCTGAGAGCAGCGTGAACTGCCAGCCGAACCTCCACTGATCGGTGATCAGGAACTGGCCCTTGCTTTCGAGCGAGCCGCGCAGAGACTGATTCGCGGAGCCATAAGGCGGCTGGGGGAATATTCCGGGATTTTGCTCGGCAATACCCGTTGCCCGGATATAGTATGATCCGCTCTCAAACCGCTGGCGCCATTCGGCGCTGCCGAAAAATCCTTGCTGCGAATAATAGGTTGGCGTGACGGTCAAATCGTAATCGGGGGCAAGCGCCCAGAATATAGGGATTCCAAAGCCCGCGCCAAGCTGGGAATTGAAGGCGAAATGGGGGGAGAGTATCCCTGATTTGCGCGTCACAGTGGGGTCAGGCGCCGAATAGAAAGGCACATAGGCAATGGGGATGCCGAGCAATTCGAGAGAGGAATCTTCAAAATAGACCATCTTCTCGTCGTTCTTGTGGATGATGCGCTTGGCGCGCACCCGCCACAAAGGCGGCTTGCCAGGATCGTCCTTGCAGCTCTCGCAGGCCGTATACGTTGCCTTGTCGAAGACCGTGGTGTCGCCTTCAATGCGCTCGGCCCGCGGCGCGCTGAAATAGGTCTTATACGTGCCCCCGGGCGCGACTGGCTGAACGGGCGCCGCGGCGCCGGGATACCCAAGGCCAGACACCTTCAGATAGGGTTTCGGCGGCGTATCGGCCCGCAAGCTTTCGATGAAGCCGTCGCGGAGATCGTCGGTGAGATCGAAGCGCTCTGCATGTACGACCGTGCCGTCGCGCTCTGTCAGCTTTGCATGGCCCTCAGCGAATACGCGGCCCGTCTTGCGGTCATACACAACTCTGTCGGCTTCGAGGATGCGGCCCTCGAAATAGATCCGCGCATTGCCTTCGGCAGAGACGGTGTCTTTCTCCGTATCGTAGCGAAGCTCAGAGGCTTCGACGAACATCTTCGATTGCTGCCCTGACGCATTCCCTGGCGCGGCGGTGGCGCTTGTCTCCGCGCTTGCGGCAGCAGCGCCCGCGATCATCGCAGCGCAAGCGAACGCGAAGGCAGCAAAGCCTGAGCGCCACAGGGCAGGGCGCGGGCGGAAAGGCTGCGATACGGTCCGGCCGGCGGGGCAAATACGCCGCCCCATTCACCCGTCCTCCTGGTTCAGCAATGCGAAGACGCCGAGCAGACTGGCGACCGCGGCCGGAGACCAGGCGGCAACGGCCGGGCTTAGCAGGCCGGCACCGCCAAGATCTGCCGTAAATTTCACTGCCGCATTAAGCATGAAGCCGGCGCCCATTCCACCGAAAATCATTTTCCCGATGCCACCAAACCGGAAAAACCTTAAGGAAAAGGCCGCCGCGATCAGAACCATTGCGACAAACAGGAGCGGCCTTGCCATCAGCATGTGAAACTGAAGCCTGAACCCGGTCCCGTCGAGCCCTGCTGCTTCTGCCGACTTGCGCGCATTGGGCAAGTCCCAAAATGACACGGAATCTGGCGCGGCCGCGCCTTGCAGAACCTCCTCGCCTGTCAGCGCGCTTGCCAGAAGGAAAGTGCCGGCGGGCGCCTCGCCTTCGCCATGACTTGTGATCCTTACGTTGTCGAACTGCCAGACGCCGGGGAGAAGCGTCCCCTTTTGCGCCTCCACCCTCTGGGAAAATGCCCCGGAGGAGTCGAAGATAAAGGCAGTCGCCCCGGTGAGCTTTGTGCCGTCCGGCGAGGCCTCGCGCGCCCGGATAAAAGCTTCGCCATCGACGCTTTTTTGCCTGATCCAGAGGCTGGAATCCTCGCCTTGCTTGCCGTTGCGCCCAAAGAGCTGCGACTCCAATGCATCTGCGTGATTTTTCATATGCACGAAGACGGGATTGAGCGCGGCAACGGAAAGAATGCCGGTGAGAGCCGCGATGGCGACCGGAGGAGCAAGGAAATCCCAAGCCGACACGCCGACGGCTCGCGCAACAAGGAGCTCGGACTTGCGGCTAAGCAAAAGGAACGTTCCCATAGTGCCCGAGAGAACGCAAAACGGCATGATCTGCTCGGAAATCCAGGGGATGCGCAGGAGAGAAAGGTAAGCAATGAACCCCGAGGCCGCTCCCTGGATATTGGAGGCGCGGCGCAAAAGCTCGACGAAATCGACGACATAGATCATCCCCGAGATCATGACGAACACCGAGGAAATCGTCAGAAGAAACCGCCCCGTGAGGTAGCGGCCGAGCGTCCATCCGATCATTGGCTGCAGGAGATACTGGCTGGCTGCTGGCGGGGGGCTGGGCGATGGATTGCAAGGTCGCGGCCAGGGCCTTTGGGAGCACTGGCGGGCGCAAGCTCTGGCGCAAGGCGAAAGCGGCGGCTCCGGATGCGATTTTTGTCAAGAATGTTCATGTCCGCCATGGATTATACACCGGCTTTGGAAACACTTTGGATCGCGCGAGCCGTCCACTTAGCGGCAGCGCATTCCCATAATCGCCGCGGGGCAAGGGCGGCACCCAAAAATCCATCCTCCTCGCTGCCAGCCTCCCTCCCCATCCGGGCGGAAATATGCATCCGACCCAATCAGCAAGGCGTGGCAGTTTTTGGGCAGGGACCCGGCCCCATCAAGGGGGCTGACCTTGTTTCTCAACGAGCTTCCGGCCTAAAGGAATGTGACGGCGGCCGCGCGGCGCCGAAGAGGCATGAACAAATGAAGGACAGAATAAAAATCAAGGTCACAGCGCTTGCAGACCTTCCTGCCCAGACACTGCCATTGTCTGAACCGTCGGTTATCGAGCCTGGAAGACCGCAGACTCTCGTTGTCTTCATGGGCAAGGATTTCGCCTTCGGGGCAGAAACGATCCGCATCATAGGCGAGAACGGCGCAGCGCTTATCAAACGGGCAGCCACCGTTGGAAAGTTCAAGGGAAAGGCTTTAACCGCGCTCGACATTCTGGCGCCCGCCGGGATAGCCGCTTCCCGCCTTCTCGTCACGGGGATTTCGCGAGAGGCAGAATTTGGCAGCGCCAAGGGTAAGAGCAAAAACGAGGCCCAGGGAAAACCCTTCGACTTTGCGGGTCTTGGCGGATTTGTCATGGGCAAGCTCGGGGCTGGCGCGGCGGCAACGGTTATCTTCGACATGCCGCCCATCCCGGACGATCTGACCGCTGGGGCTGCTGAGTTTCTGCTCGGGATGCAGCTTCGCCACTACCGCTTCGACCAGTACAAGACGAAGAAAAATCCCGATGAGGAGACGCCGGGCCAAGCGGACATCACCCTTGCCGCCGGAAATCCCGCCGCGGTGCGCCGCGAGGCGAAAGACGGCGAAGCTGCCGCAGCAGGCATTTTACTGGCGAGGTCTCTTATCAATGAGCCTGCAAATATTCTCTACCCGGAAGAATTCGCAAACCGCGCAAGGGCTCTTGAGAAAACCGGCGTGGAAGTCACTGTCCTCGGCGAGGCAGCCATGCGTGAGCTTGGGATGAATGCCTTGCTCGCGGTCGGTCAGGGATCGGCGCGGGAGAGTCAAACGGTCATCATGCGGTGGCGGGGCGCTGGCAGGAAAAGCAGCGCAAAGCCGCTTGCTTTCGTCGGCAAAGGGGTCTGTTTCGATACGGGGGGGATATCGATCAAGCCCGCCGCCGGAATGGAAGATATGAAGGGGGATATGGCGGGAGCAGCCTGCGTCTTGGGGCTCATGCAGACATTGGCCGAGCGCAAGGCAAAGGCGGATGCCATTGGCGTTATCGGCCTTGTCGAAAATATGCCGGGACCCGAGGCGCAGCGGCCAGGCGACATCGTGAAATCCATGTCCGGCCAGACGATCGAGGTCATCAACACCGATGCCGAAGGCCGCCTCGTGCTGGCCGACCTGCTTTGGTACGTTCAAGAGAAGTTCAAGCCACGATTCATTGTGGATCTTGCAACCCTTACCGGCGCGATCCTGGTTGCGCTTGGCCAGGAACACGCGGGCCTCTTCACGAATGATGACGAGCTTGGCGAAAGGCTTATCGCTGCGGGCAAAGCGACAGGCGAGAAACTTTGGCGGATGCCGCTTGGGCCAGCTTACGATAAAATGATCGACTCGAAGATCGCCGATATGAAGAACACTGGCGGCAGGCATGCTGGCTCGATCACGGCGGCGCAATTCCTTCAGCGCTTCGTGAATGGAACGCCATGGGCGCATATTGATATTGCAGGCACTGGCATGGGATCGCCGGCAAGTGAGATCAATCAAGGCTGGGCATCGGGATTTGGAGTCCGGCTGCTCGACCGGCTCATTGCGGAGTATTATGAAAAATAATGTCTCGCACGCCAGGTTTCATCTTGCTGCGCACGGGCGTGCGGGGCTGCCCCGTCTTTTCTGCTGATTATTGGATTATATTTTTATTCATCACCCATAGTTTGATGACCAGCGCGCCGCCGGCCGTGGGCGCTGGCCAGCGGCAGCGAGGACGCGCATATGAAGATGAAAGCAACGGCAATCCTTTTCGCTATGATTGCGGCTCACGAGGTTCTCGCCGCGCCGAAACAAGCGGAGGTGCCCAAATACGATATCGCCAAAACTTGCCGCGCCGCGGGCGCTTATGCTGGCAGCAACAAGGATCTTGCCTATAAGGGCTGCGTCAGGGACGAAAGTGATGCGCGGGCGGAATTGATCCGGAAATGGACGCAATTCAACGCGCAGGACCGCGCTGACTGCATCGCGCAAGGCGCTGAGCCAATGCCAAGCTATGTCGAGCTGCTCACCTGCCTAGAAATCAGCGCCGAAGTCAGCGCGCTGAATTCGCCAGGCGGCAGGATCCGGGACAATGCGGCAGGTGCCAGCAGCGCTGGCGCTAAACCTAATGAGGGGCAGCAAGCAAATCCGCTTCCCGGGATGCCTCCCCTGCGAGAGCCAGATCCCCCCATGCCTGAGCCGGAGAAGCCCGGCCAGAACTGACCGCTCTGAAAAAGCGGCGGCGCGGCATCCAGGGCGGCTTTTCCCTCTCGCGCGAGGTAAAAAAAGAGGCGGGATACAAGTGTACCCTCGCCTCTTTTAGAGTCCCGTCCATTACCTGTCCGCCGGCCTTCTCAGCGGATGAAGGCTGCACCACGGCGCGGTGCCCGGCCAACAGAACAGGCGTCCTCCCAAGACTTGGACTGCTATGCCGAACTTATTCACGGCTTCGGCCTTGAACGGCTTACGCTCATACCGTAGCCCACGTCTGAGGCATTGTCACGCAGAAATAGGCAAGCTTGTCTTCAATGGAGCCAAAATTTGAAAAAATTTTCGGCAGGGTTCTTCGTGGAAGCAGGCCCAGGCTCCAAGCGCTGCAGGATGTGATGTCTGATAAAAGCACCATGCCATTATTGCGGGCGCGATACCGCTGGGCCGGCGGCCTGCCATGCGCATACTAGATGTTTTCTTTGGCGGTCACTGCGCGGCGAGGCGCCAGCGGCAGAGAAGGGCGCCCGTTGCGCCAAGGCCTATGAGGCAGAGGGCTTGCTCCAATCCGCAAGGCAAATCACGCCCGGCTGTGTTTGACCTCCTGCCGCCAGGCCGCTAACACCGGGCAGGAATGGAGGATTATTGCTTGAATCCTCCGGCGGATACGCCATGGCAGTTTATACCGAAATCAACGACTCCGAGCTTGCGGGCTTTCTTTCCGGGTATGATCTCGGCCAAGTCCTGGCATTCAAAGGGATCGCCGAAGGAGTCGAGAACTCAAATTATTTTCTCCATACCGAGGCTGGCTATTTCATCCTGACGCTTTACGAAAAACGCGTGGAAGAAAAAGATCTGCCCTTTTTTTTGGGACTCATGGAGCACCTCGCGGCTCAGGGTTTGAGCTGCCCCCAGCCAGTGAAAAACCGGCAGGGAGGAGCCCTCGGCAGGATCGCCGGGAGGCCTGCTGCGATTGTAACGTTTCTTGATGGCATTTGGCGGCGCAACCCTAGCGTCCGCTGCTGCGCAGCTGTTGGCGAGGCGCTGGGAAGGCTGCATTGCGCAGGCGCAAGCTTCAAAGGCCAGCGCCAAAATGCAATGGGCCTCGAAGCATGGCGCGGATTGTTTGAAGAAGCCCGGGCGCGGGCCCATGAGGTGCAACCGGGCCTTGCAGAAGAGATCGCCAGAGAGCTTACTTATCTCGGCGAAAACTGGCCAAGCCATCTTCCCCGCGGAATCATCCATGCCGACCTGTTTCCCGATAACGTGCTCTTCACCGATGATCATGTTTCCGGTCTTATCGACTTCTATTTTGCCTGCACCGACCAGCTTGCTTACGATGTCGCGATATGCCTCAACGCATGGTGCTTCGAGCGGGATCTCTCCTTCAACATCACAAAGGGGCTCGCGTTTTTCAGCGGCTATGAAAGCGTAAGGAGGCTCACTGGCGAGGAAGCGGAGGCGTTTCTCATTCTGGCGCGGGGCGCTGCGCTGCGCTTTGTTCTGACGCGTCTCGTCGATTGGCTGAATGTGCCGGCCAATGCTCTCGTCCATCCCAAGGACCCTCTCGAATATGCGCGAAAGCTGCGCTTCCATCAGCAAACCGGCAGCGTGCGCGAGCTTGGCTTGCTGCGATGACATGCGAGGTTTCGATCTGGACGGACGGCGCCTGCTCGGGCAATCCCGGCCCGGGCGGCTGGGGTGCCGTGCTCAAATGGGGAAGCCATGAAAAGGAGCTTTGCGGCGGGGAAGCCGCGACCACCAACAACCGCATGGAATTGATCGCGGCGATCGAAGCCCTGGAAGCGCTGAAGCGCCCTTGCGTAGTGCATCTTCACACCGACTCGAGCTATCTCAAGGGCGGGATCACGGAATGGATCGCATCCTGGAAGCGCAATGGCTGGCGGACTGCAAGCAAGAAACCCGTGAAAAATGCCGAGCTCTGGCAGAGGCTTGATGCGGCCGCCGCCAGGCATGCCATCGACTGGCGCTGGGTGAAGGGGCATGCCAAGGACCCCATGAATGAGCGCGCTGATGCGCTCGCGCGCAAGGGCATGGCTGCCTACAAATAAGGCTGTGCCCGCGCCGGGGTCTGCTGCGGGCAGACCGCGGCGCATACCAGCGCTTGAAACATTCTCAAGAAAGGCCCCTCATGCTCTTGTCAGTCAGCCCCCTTATCGCCATCGGCGTCCTCGCCTCCACCGCCGTGACAGATGCCGCCTATGTATTCTTTAATTCTGCCGTGGGCGGCAGGCATAGGATAAGGGCCGCGAATTGGAGCGCGATCTGGTATTTGCTGTCGGCCTTCGCGGTCATCAGCTATACCGAAAACGCCATCTATGTTCTCTTTGCCGCGGCGGGCTCTTGGATAGGCGCGTTTTTTTCGGTCACATGGCTAAGGCGCGGGCAGGGCGGGGCGGCCAAGGAAAAGCATAGCCCGCCATGAGATGGCCAGGCCATGAGCCATATCAGAAGCGCGCGGCGGACGGATATGCCGCCAGATGGCAACCCTGCGACCATTGGATCGGCCGCCGGAAGAGGGGGGCGCCTTCTACCCTGAAATGCAAATTTAGCGCCCGGCGGAATCCTTGGGCGCCACAGGGAGGGCGAGGGCCGCCGTAAATTCATAACTTTGGCGCTTATCCTTGACTGTGACGGCAACGCTTGCCTCTTCTTCTGCCGGAGGCTTTTCAACAGCTTTAAGCAAATATTCGTCCGGGCCAATTTTTCCGGTCTCGATGTACCAGCCCGGCGGTCCCTCGGCGAAAACATCATCGCTCCCGCTCCGGCGCAGGGAGAGCCGCCAGGAGGGCACTGGGCCCGCGCTTTCCAGTGTGACCGAAACGAGCGCATCGCGCTGCTGCGGGGTTAACGGGTGGGGAACGAGCGCCTCTGCTGCGCTGAGCGCTTCGGCACTGGCATCGCTGTCCGCGCTATTCCCCCGGCCGGAAGGCTCCAAGTCGAGCGTTGCATTTCCTTCGACAGGAAGGCAAATTTTAGCGCAAACAGCGTAGGAAAGCCGCAGCGCCAGCCGGACCGGGCGGGCGGGGTCGGCCGCGGCAACTCGAAGAGGAAAAATCACTTGGCCGCGGTAGCCAAAAACCTCGCTTCCTTCTTCCTCGAAACGCGACGGGGCCGGATAGAGAACCTCGGCGCCCTTGAGATTCGCCGAGCCTTCAAAGGAAAAAACGGGTGGTGCTCCAGCGCTGCCCGGCATCCGCCAATAGGTGAGGGCGCCAGGCTCAAGCCTTATCTCAACGCCCGCGCGGTAGACGCCCTGAGACGGGCCGCCCCCGGCGGCAATAAGACGCAAGGAAGAATTTTGCCCTTGGACCCAAGGGCTCGCGTAAGATCCAGCATAGAGTTTTCCGGCGATTAGCACGAATAGGAGATGCGCAACGGCGATGAGCACACCAAATCTTATTGCGGCGGCTGATCGCTGGACGGACTTTTGCATAAGCGCGCGGAGGTCATGAGCTGGACGGGCTGACACTGTATTTCTGGAGAGCGCATGCCGCAAGCGCGTTGTCTCACTTCGTTCTGACTCTAACGAGGCTAAATCATATGGGCTCGATGAACCGGTTAACGCCTGAGATGCAACACAAGGATGGCTTTCTCGATGGGCAGCTGCTGATCGCCATGCCGGGAATGCTCGATGACCGCTTTGCGCGCTCAGTGATTTACGTCTGCGCTCACTCCGAAGAAGGCGCCATGGGGATTGTCGTCAACCGCCTCGCCGAGAAGGTCGATTTTCCTCAGCTCTTGGTTCAGCTCGATGTGATTGGCCCGGAGGAGGCAATCCGCTTGCCGCCTGTCGCAAGCTCCATGCTGGTGCTCAATGGCGGCCCCGTCGATACCGGGCGCGGTTTTGTGCTTCATTCGAGCGACTATGCCATTGCGAACTCAACCTTGTCCATTGGCGGCGGCGTGTCCATGACCACTACGCTCGACATTCTCAGGGCAATCGCGCAGGGCACAGGCCCGAACAGGGCGCTGCTTGCGCTTGGTTATGCCGGATGGGCTGCAGGCCAGCTCGAAGCCGAGATCCAGCAGAATGGCTGGCTAACCTGTCCCGCCGACGCTTCGCTCATATTTGATTCCGCCTTGAGCTCGAAATATGAGCGGGCCTTGCGGGGCGCAGGCATTGACCTGAGCCGCTTGTCCTTCGATTACGGCCACGCCTGAGCGCCAAAGCGCGCACCCGCTTCCCCGCTCCTATCGCAGAGCGGCTCCAGCGATGCCGGGAAGTGCGCGGTGCCGCCGCTTACTGCCCTGCTGCTGGCCACGTCCTGATGTCGACAAAATGCCCGGCAACTGCCGCCGCTGCCGCCATGGCGGGCGAGACGAGATGTGTGCGGCCCCGGAAGCCCTGGCGGCCTTCGAAGTTGCGGTTCGAGGTCGAGGCGCAGCGTTCGCCAGGGGCGAGCCGGTCTGGGTTCATTGCGAGGCACATCGAGCATCCGGGCTCGCGCCACTCGAACCCCGCAGCAAGAAAGATCCGGTCGAGCCCCTCGGCTTCGGCCTGCTGCTTGACGAGGCCCGAGCCCGGCACGACCATGGCTTTGACGGCCGGAGAAACCTTTTTGCCCGCCACCATTCTTGCTGCCGCGCGCAGATCCTCGATCCTCCCATTGGTGCAGGAGCCGATGAATACGCGGTCAATCGCAATGTCGGTGATCTTCTCCCCGCCCTTGAGCCCCATGTAATCGAGAGCGCGCGCGATCTTTGCCTTTTGGGCCTCGCTCGCAGCCGATTCGGCGCTAGGCACCCGGCCTTCCACAGTCACCACATCCTCAGGGCTCGTTCCCCAGGTAACGAGTGGAGGCAGCTGACTGGCATCAAGCTGGATTTCCCGGTCGAACACGGCATCGGGATCCGAATGCAAGCCTTCCCAGTAGCGCATTGCGGCGTCCCAGGCCGCGCCTTCCGGCGCCTTGGGCCGGCCCTTGAGAAAAGCAAAGGTTTTTTCGTCGGGCGCGATCAATCCGGCCCGGGCGCCCGCCTCGATGGTCATATTGCAGACCGTCATCCTGCCTTCCATGGATAAGGCGCGGATGGCTTCGCCCGCATATTCGATCACATGGCCCGTCCCTCCGGCTGTGCCGATCTCGCCGATGATTGCAAGCACGATATCCTTCGCGCTCACCCCCCCGCCAGGCGCGCCGCTGACGGTGATCCGCATATTCTTGGCCTTGGCCTGGATGAGCGTTTGGGTCGCCAGCACATGCTCGACCTCGGAGGTGCCGATGCCATGCGCAAGCGCGCCAAAGGCTCCATGGGTAGAGGTGTGGCTATCGCCGCAGACGATGGTGGCACCGGGAAGGGTGAAGCCCTGCTCAGGGCCAATGATGTGAACAATACCTTGGCGCTGGTCATGCTCGTCGAAATATTCGATGCCGAACTCGCGCGCATTCCGGGCAAGCTCGGCGACCTGAATCCGGCTCTCCGGATCGTCAATTCCCTTTGAGCGGTCCGTTGTCGGCACATTGTGGTCAACCACCGCAAGCGTCTTGTGTGGCGCACGGACGCGGCGTCCGCTAAGCCGCAGCCCCTCGAAGGCCTGAGGGCTCGTCACCTCATGAACGAGGTGGCGGTCGACGTAAATGAGACAGGTTCCGTCGGGTTCGGCGGAAATCAGGTGATCATCCCAAATCTTATCGTAAAGCGTGCGCGGTTTGGCCATCGGGCGGGTCCGGGGGGGCGGGGGGGCTCTTGCAAAAAAGCCAGTTAGGGTGGCAGTTCTTAACGGCAAGACGCCCGCGCGGGAAGCCCCTTTGCGTCAGTGGCGATTTTCCTGGAGTTGATCATGCGCCCGCCGGTTGCGCCTTATCTGACGGTTTCACCCGCTTTGGCGGCGATCACTTTTTACACCTCGGTCTTTGCCGCGCGTCAGAAGGCGCTCATGCCTTCATTCGATGGCATGCGGATCATGCATTGCGAGCTTGAGATCAATGGCGGCTCTGTCATGCTGGCCGATGCTTTTCCCGAATTTGGCCAGACGCGTATTCCGCTTCCAGGCGAGCTAGCGACGGTCTCGGTAAGCCTCGAATTTGCCGAGGCTAAGATCGTCGATGAAATTTTCAAAAAGGCGACAACCCTAGGAGCGAAAGGAGAGACGAATCCGACAAATTCCTTTTGGGGAACCCGGGTTGCAACCTTCCGGGATCCTTTCAATCACCGCTGGATTTTAAATGCGCCGCTCGTTTAATCAGCGCTTTAAAGCCCGCTCTCTGATCTCCCGGCCTTAGAGGCAGCCTTGCTCGCCCTTGCTGAGGCCTTGGCTTCGTTCTTGGCCGCCTCGCGCGCCGCCCGTGCAACCGGGGTCTCCATCTTCTCGGCAATGCGCGCAGCTTTGCCTCTCAGCTCGCGGAGATAATAAAGTTTTGCGCGCCGCACCTTGCCGCGCCGGATGACCTTCACCGAATCGATGCTCGGGGAGTAGACCGGAAACACACGCTCAACGCCCTCTCCATAAGAGATCTTCCGGACAGTGAAGCTCTCGTTCAGGCCGCCGCCGTTGCGGGCTATGCATACGCCCTCATAAGCCTGGATCCGGGTGCGGTCACCCTCCTTGACCTTGACATTCACCACGACGGTGTCGCCGGGCGCGAAGTCAGGAATTGTCTTTCCAGCCGAGAGCTTAGCGGCCTGAGCTGCCTCGAAATCCGCGATGATGTTCATGAGATCAAACTCCCGATTTCCGCCAGAACGACGCGATTCGGGCGGATGCTCCGGCGTTGTAATTTCAAATTGGAGCCGCAGCCCTACACGACGGCGCCCCGCTTGTCGAGACCGCGAGCAGGGCGGGCTGCAAGGGGGCGCCGGCGCAAGAAACCTCAGGGCTCACCATTTGGGGCTGGGGGAGCCTCTTCCGGGAGGGGCGCTGCCTCCTGAGCGGGCGGTGCAGGTGTGCTTTCCTGCGCAGCCGGCGAAGCAGGCGCCGCCGCTGGAGGCATCGCTGCAGCCAATCTCGTATAGGTCGTGACCCCATCCGTATCTGAATCGATAAGATCGAACCGGTTCCGGTTCATTGGGCTGATCGTCGTCGTGTATTTCTTCCCATTCATCAGCTGAATGTAGATTTTGCCCGCTTGCGCCAGCTGGTACGTCCCAGTCACGGGGGCCGGGCCGGGCCCCTCCGCCGCTTTCGCTTCGGACGCCGAAGGCTCAACGATCAAGCTCACCGATTTGTCTTGCCGGAATACGAGATGCTCTGGCCCGCGGGTCGATGTCCATTCGCCCACGATCTGCTCATTCGCATTGGGGATCGAGCGCTGGAGCCTTGAGATCGTGATCCGGTTATAGCCGATGATAGCGATGACACCGACGATGACGATAAGGATATCGAGGGTCGAGAACTTCGCGCGCTTCGGCGGCGTGGACGGTTTCGCCATTGGACCTCCCTCCGGGGGATATATTGCTTGTTGGGGGCGGCCGGAGTGCGCCGCGCCAAGCGCTTTTTATCACCATGCTCGGGAAAGCTTCAAGGCCGGCAAGCTTAACCGCATTGCCTTTGCCGGCGCTGCCTTGACGCCCCGTGGCTGGCCGTGCGGGCGGGTTTTGGCCAATTTTAAAGCCAAGAATTTGTAGCTTGAGGGAGAAAATTGTAGATCAGCATACAAAAGTAAGCTGTGCAGTGCAGCGAACAGCCGCCGCTGAGCCACCTCATGAGCGCTGAAAGAGACCTGATTGAAGTCATTGATCTCGCTTATGAGGCGATCCTCGACGGCGAACTGTGGCCGCTCGTGCTCCATAAGCTTGCCGATGGAGCGGGCGCCGCCCAGGTTGCTATGCCCTCCTTCGACTGGCGCGCCAATGTTTTCGCGACTGTCGCGCCGCGTTTCGACCCGGATTTGCTTGCCGCCTATGCGGAATACTGGGCGTTCAAAGAGCCCCTGGTGCCGCGCGCAGCCGCCCGCCCTCTTGGTGAGGTTTATGTTCTCGAAAATTTGATCTCGCGCGAGGAGTTTGCCGCCACCCCCGTCTTCAATGAATGGTGGAAACAAGCGGGATGCGGGCTTGCGGCAATGGGCGCAAATCTGGTGTCGGAAGACCGGTTCTCGGCTTTGGTTTGTCTCTTCAATACGCCGGGCAGGGACGAGCTTTCCGGCGATCAGTCCCGTTTCTTCCATGCCGTGCTGCCGCACCTCATGCGCGCTGTGCGCATTCACCGCCAGCTCCGGGAGCTGGAGATGAAAGAAGCGGCGGGGATTGGCAAATTCGATTCTCTCGCCCAGGCGGCCATCCTTGCCGATGCAGGAGCGAGAGTGATTTTCGCCAATTCCGCGGGAAAAGCGCTTCTGGACGCGGGCGACGGCCTCTGCATCCGCGATGGGCGGCTCTCAACCTGCAGTGATCCTGATGCGTTGCACAGGCTGATTGCGTCCTGCGCGAGAGCGCTGCTCACGGTTGACGGCGCGGGCGGCGACCTCAAAGCCCCGCGCGCGCCTCCCCGCTCGCCGCTCGATTTGACCGTGATCCCGCTGCGCTCAAAGACCCGGCTTTGGGGATTTCCCTGGATGGGCTCGGGCAGCCCTGTTGCTCTCGTCAGCGTGACCGATCATGATCTCGACCAGTACCGGCGGACCGTGCGACTGCGCCGCCGGTTTGACCTGACGACAGCGGAGGCGGCCTTCGCCCGCGAAATCTTGAAGGGAGACGGACGCAAAGCCGCCGCCCGCCGCTGCGGAATTTCGGATGCGACCGCAAAAAGCCATCTCTCGAGCATCTTCGAGAAGACCGGGACTCACCGCCAGGCTGAGCTCGTGCGTTACCTTCTCGATGCCGCGGATGGGAAGAAAGCATGACTGCAGCTCTGCTCTATTTGGCCGCGCCGCTTCTGCCCCTGCTTACTCTTTCCCGAGAGGATGAAGATCCCGCACCATAGCTTTCAAGCGCTCGCTCAGAACATGGGTGTAGATTTGGGTCGTCGAAATATCGGCGTGCCCCAGCAGCTCCTGCACAACCCGCAGATCCGCGCCATTCTGCAGGAGATGACTCGCGAAGGCATGGCGGAGCACATGGGGGCTCACGCGCGAGGCGCCAATCCCTGCGGCAGAGGCGCAATCCTTGAGGTCGCGGGCAAAGGCCTGCCTCGTCAGATGCCCGGCCTTGCTATCGGCAGGGAAGAGCCAGGGATTGTTCTTAAGGCCAGGACTCGTTTGCTCTAAGAATGCCCGGTATTCCGAGATAGCGCGCTTTGACTCCTTCGTAAGGGGAACGAGCCTCTCCCGCCCTCCCTTGCCGCGGATATGGATGAGCGGCTCTCGCGTTTGCACGGCACGAAGCGGCAGGCTTACGAGCTCAGAGACCCTGAGCCCGGTCGCATAAAGGAGCTCGATGAGGCAGGCCATGCGCAAGGCGCGCAGCCGTTCGGCTGCTGGGCGCGAGGGATCGGCGAGCCCTTCCTTTGAGGCGTCCAAGAGGCGGCTCACCTCGGAAACCGACAGGACCTTCGGCAGCCTCCGCCCGGTTCGCGCGGATTCAATGATCAGAGCCGGATCGTCTGCGCGGTATCCTTCGGCGGCGAGAAAGCGGTGCAACTGGCGGATTGCCGAAAGTTTACGGGCGCTCGACGCGGGCTTCAGCCCGCGATCTGCAAGATGTGAAAGATAGGCGCGGATGTCGTCTGTCGAGGCATTCTGCGGAGTCTTTCCTCTGCGGGCGAGAGCTGCGGAATAGGCGGAAAGATCGCGGGCATAGGCATCGCGCGTGTTTTTTGCGGCGCCGCGCTCCGCCGCGATCATTTCCAGAAAGGATTCGGCAAGACGGTCTGCGGGGCGGGGCATCCCTGCGGCCCTTCTACTTGTTCAGGCGCGCGGCAGGAATGGCCTGGCTCATCTCGCGCGGCTGCGGCTCGACGAACGTGACCAGAGCAATCATCGCGCCATAAGTGAGACCCGCCAAAACAGCGATGACCAGAAGGAACCGCAAGAGTGAAGGCACGCAAACCTCCGTCGGCCAGCCGCACTATCGGCCAAGCCATAATGTGAAGCAAGCGCGGCGCAACGTGCGGGAGCACCCGGGCAGGCGGATCGAATCGATTAGGTCAAGCAGATTTCAAGTTTATTAATGGCGTCAGCAATCTCAGCGCACGTTAGCATCCGCGGCATTGAGGCCCTGAGCGCCGTTTAGGCCTTGAGCGCCGTTTAGCGCACTGCCGCCTGGCGAAATGCCCAAAAGGTCCAAATCCCGCCCGCAAGATCAAGCACGCCGAAAATCATGAGCGTCGGCAGCCCATAAGCAAAGGCCAGAATAGCGAAGAACCCCGATGCCACGATCCGTCCGAACGCGGTCACGCGCGCAAAGGCGAGCTGCTCATGCAGCGCGCAATAGACATAATAGAACCCAATCCCGAAGATAACCCATCCGGCAACCCGGATCCAGGGTTCGTTCGTGGGCGGCAGCAGAAATGTATAAAGGAACGAGTTGGGGGCAAGCACGCACCAAGCGCCAAGCGGCATCATGACGCAAAGCCCATAAAAGAAGATCGTTCTTGAAGGCTTGCTCATCTTTGCACCCTACGCCGGAATCTTAGTGATGCCGCCCGCAGCGAAACCTGCTGCCCCCGGCGAGGCAAATCTTTCCCTGAAGGTCGAACTGGACGCACGGAAAAAACTACCGCAGCTGCATTCCGTTTGTCTTGTAAAAAAACCCCCGGAGGCCGGAACGGCAGTCAGCGCAATCATCCTTCTCAAGACGATCCAAGATGCGGCTCCCGTCCGGTTCAACCAACAGCGCGCAAAGCGCAAGGCTCGCTTCAGGCAAAACTTGGCGGCTTCAAGCAGAGCTCCGCCTTCCGGGCAGGCCGCTGCTGCTTTGTGTATGTGCCAGGGCTCATCTCTGCTCCGCTTAAGCAAGGAAGGCCCAGCTTGGACCATACTGTTTTCTGATCTGCGAAGCCGCGAGAAACGCTTCCCCGCGTTCATCCGTCCGTGGTTATCACTGAGCGTCTTGTGAGCCGGTCCCGCCTGTCTTCGCAAAGGTCCCGCGCCGCCTCTTTTCTCTCGGAAAATTCCGGTATAAGACCCCCACGGTCAAGTGCGGCTCCCGTGAGACCTTGCTGGACGGCATCCCGGCTTGGCCTCGCGGCGAGCGAATTTTCCACCCCCCGCCAGGGGGGCCGCTGCCCCATTGCAAAGGAGCGGCCTCCTACTTATGAACTGAAGAGGATTTGCGATGTCGATAACGGCCGGGCGCAAGCAGGCGCTCATCAAGGAATATGCGCAAAAACCGGGCGATACCGGCTCTCCCGAGGTCCAGGTCGCGATTTTGACCGAGCGGATCTCCAATTTGACCGAGCATTTCAAGACCCATGTGAAGGATAATCACTCCCGCCGCGGGCTTTTGAAACTCGTTTCTCAGCGCCGTCAGCTCCTGGATTACGTCAAGGCTAAAGACGAGCCGAGATATAGATCTTTGATTGAGCGCCTCGGGATCCGCCGCTAGGCAGGCCGCGCCGCAAACTCGGCTCTCCTTCCGGGGAGAGCTTGCCAGCTTGAAGGCGGAGCGCCGGCGGGCGGCAATCTGCGGGGGCGGGCTGCACAGCTTCTGTCAGGATTTCTGCTCGCGATTTATCCGTCTTTATGCTCACATATGCGGACCGCGGGCTCAACGCCGCGGGCGGCGCGGCAATGTTTGTCCTCGCCGCTTATATATCTTCTATCTCTTCTTGATGCGGCGGCATGGGGCTGCCGCGCAAGCTTTGTAGACCGGTTTATTGATGACCAATGCCCATGGCAGGATCGCAAGGCGCTGCAGCGCAGCTTCTTGCCGTCTTGCTTTGGCCTTGGGCTTCAAGCTCACCGGAGAAAGACGGATGAATGTTCGAAATCCATCGTGAAGAAATC
>DASRYK010000119.1:0-6766 GCA_035687205.1 Methylocella sp.
CGCTCGGCGCTGAGTTAACCCTGCCCGAGGTGTCGCAATCCCTGGTTCTCACCCGCACGCCGGGGCGCGCTTCGGCCATGCCTCAATCCGAGGAGCTCGCAGCCTTCGCTGCCACAAAGGCAACGCTTGCCATCCATCTCTCGATCCATGCGATTGAAAAAGCCGTGGCCGAGCTCTTGCCATTTTATGGCCCAGATTGCCCCGCGGCCGTTGTTTTCCGGGCCTCCTGGCCCGACGAGACCATCCTTCGCGGAACGCTGGCTTCGATCGCAGAGATGGCTGCATCAGCAGGGCTGGAGCGGACCGCGCTGATCTTTGTCGGCCGGGTTCTAGAACCCGGAGCGTTTCGTGAAAGCGCCCTTTACAACAAAGACTATCAGCGCCGGTTCCGGGGCAGGCATCAATGAACGGGCTTGAAGGGTGTTCGCGCGAGAAGCTTTCCATCGCGGTCAAAGACGGTGATTTCAAGCAAAATTCCGCTTCCCCGAAGGGCCTTGGCGGCCGTTTGCCACGCCGCTTCCGCCACGGGCGCGGCAATGTCAAAGCCCTGGGCAAGGGCAAGGTCGAGAACTTCTTTCGCCGTGTTTGCCGATTGCGCCCGGGCAATAACCGCGCCGTCTGCCCCGGCATGTGCGCAAAGCGCCGCAAGCCAGCCAAGATCAACCGCGCCGCGGCGCGAATGGAGGTCGAGAAAACCCTGGCCAAGCTTGGTCATTTTGGCAAAGCCTCCCGCGAGGGTGAGCTTAGGAACGGGATGCTTGCGGAGATATTTGAGCATGGCGCCCGCATGATCACCCATCTCGATCAAGGCAATGTCTGGCAGGCCATGGAGCGCCTTAACGCCAGCTTCCGAGGTGGAACCCGTCGATCCCGCGATGTGGGAAAGACCGGCCGCGCGGGCGACATCGATGCCGCGGTGGATCGTGGAGATCCAGGCCGAGCAGGAATAAGGCACGACAATTCCAGTCGTGCCCAGGATCGAGAGCCCGCCCACAATGCCGAGCCTGCCGTTGAGCGTTTGCCGGGCGATCCTCTCGCCGCCTGGAATGGCGATCTCGACGATGACATCGCCCGGGGCGCCGCACATTCGTGCAACCTCGTCTATTTCTGCCCTGATCATCCGGCGCGGCACAGGATTGATCGCGGGCTCCCCCGGAGGCAGCGCGAGCCCCGCGCGGGTCACGGTCCCGACGCCTTCGCCCGCGCGGAAAGTGACCGCCGAGCCCGGATGGCCGGGCGAAACCCGCGCAATGACCAGCACGCCGTGAGTCACATCGGGGTCGTCGCCTGCGTCCTTAATAATGCCAGCCCGTGCGAAGCCCTCGCCAAGCTCCGCCAGGGCCAGCGGAAAGGATGGCCGCTCGCCGCCCGGCAGGGTGATCGCCACGCGGCCCGTGAAAGCGCCGCGCAGGAGCGCTTCATAGGCCGCGCGCGCGGCCGCGGCGGCGCAGGCGCCCGTGGTCCAGCCCCTCCGCAATGGCGGCTTCTCCGGCCGGTCCGATGTGCTGCCGGTCATAGGGTTGAGATGGCGCTCCTTTGAACCTTGCTGGCGGCCATAATTTAGCACGCGGGCTCGTCATTGCTGCGCCTCGCTCGGGGAGCGGCAAGACACTCTTGACGCTTGGGCTCCTGCGCTTCTTCCGGAACGCGGGACTGGCCGTTTGCGGCGCTAAATGCGGGCCGGATTATATCGATACTGCCTTTCATGCCGCAGCGGCGGGGCGGGCAAGCGTCAATCTCGACAGCTGGGCGATGAGCCCGCCAATTCTGCGCAGGCTGGCGGCAGCAGCGGCCGAGAACTGCGAAGCGGTCCTCTGCGAAGGGGTGATGGGCCTTTTCGACGGCGCGCCGGGCGAGCCAGGCCGGACGGGCTCAACGGCCGATGTTGCCGCAGCGCTTGGCTGGCCTGTGCTGCTTGTCATCGATGTGAGCGGCCAGTCGCAGACCGCGGCGGCCATTGCCCTGGGCTGCGCGCGCTTTGATCCGCGCATCGCCATTGCTGGGGTGGTCTTGAACCGGGTGGCAGGGCCGCGTCACCAGCGCCTTGCGACGGGAGCCATGGAAGCGCTTGGAGTCAGCGTGCTGGGAGCGCTCCCGAGGGATGAAACATTGAAGCTGCCGGAGCGGCATCTTGGCCTCGTTCAAGCCGCCGAGACGCCGGGGCTTGACGCGCTGCTCGACAGGATTGCGGCTTTCGCCGCAAGCCATGTGGATGCCGGTGCCATCTTGGGGCGCGCCCGTTGCGGTCTTCCGGACGGGACGGTCTGCCTGCCAGCCTTGCCCCCGCCCGCCCAGCGGCTGGCCATCGCAAAGGACGAGGCATTCTCGTTTCTTTATCCGCATCTGCTTTCGGGCTGGCAGAAGGCGGGAGCGGAGATCGTATTCTTCTCGCCTTTGGCCGATGAGCCGCCGCCAGAGGACTGCGATCTTTGCTGGCTCCCAGGCGGCTACCCCGAGCTTCATGCTGCGCGGCTCTCTGGGGCGCGCCGGTTTCTCGAGGGTCTGCGCCGTTTTGCAAGGACGCGCCCCGTGCATGGCGAATGCGGCGGCTATATGGTCCTGGGGGAGGCGCTGACGGATCACAGGGGCGTCACGTATCCCATGGCTGGCCTGCTTGATGCGTCCTTCAGCTTCGCCTCTCCAAAACTCCATCTCGGCTACCGGCTGGCGCGGCTAGCAAAGGCGCATCCTCTCGGCGGCGAGGGGGCCTTATTGCGCGGCCATGAGTTTCACTATGCCGCCGTCGTCACGGCCAGCGGCGAGCCCTTTGCCTTTGTCCGCGATGCGCATGGCGGCAGCGAGGTTCCGGCGGGGGAAAGGCGCGGCCTTGTGACGGGAAGCTTTTTCCATGTCATAGCGGCAGAAAAATAAAGGCGCTTTTTTGGGATCTGCTTTGCGATCGTAATCTTTTTTGTCGCGTTCTTCCTACCCCTCCCGTTTAACCTATCAAGCCAAGCCTTGGGGGCATGCTTGGCTCCACGCAGGGGACGATGTTGACCATTTGTCTCAATTCGTCGTGACGCTTGCCACATCAGAGCGTCGACAAGGGAGGGTCCCAGCATGAAAAGATTTATATCCACGGCTGTATTGGCGCTGGCCGCGCTTTCCGCTGCGCCCGCGGGTCAAGCTCATGAGTTCCGCGATCTGGGCAGCGGCTATGGCATATGGGTCGGCTCCTATAATGAGCCAGCTTATGCGGGCATAATCAATGGAGTCGATATATATCCGCAATATGAATACAAAGACACTAATGGTAAAATACAGTATTATCTCGTCAATCAGGAAGGCGGTGATACAGTTGAATTCACCGTGAGCGAAATTCTATATTCGGACAAGCCCCTTCCGGTTATCCATTCGGCAGGAGACATTCCAAAAGGCACGCTTGTCGTGAATACGCTTGTTCCTCACGGCCCCGTTCCACCTTCCCCGATTTATCAGAAATACGGCACTGGCGACCTTCAATACCATCAATATGGCCCTCAATACAATAATCATTTCATGCCGGTGAACCCCGGTTATTATGGCTTCCACATCGCGGGAAGGATGAGGGTCAAGTTTGCAAACATTAAGCCTGGGAAGAACGGGTTGAACAGCCAGGGTGTGCCGGGAACGAATGTCGCGCCGCCAGCGGTGGTTTTCAATGAATATTTCATCTGCGGCGCGGGGTCTCAGGACAAGCCGAACACGTCGTTTGGATGCTATGATCAAATCCTAGGCATTGCCGGTATCGGGCAAGCTAAAGCATCCCTGGCGAAGTAGCGCCATCATCGGAGAGGACGCGCGTGGCAGAACCGGCGGAAACGGCAGGGCCATGCGCGGCCTGCGCTGTCTGGCTGGGTCCTTTCTCTTCCCGCCAATTTGCCGGAATGGCGCTGCCGCCGCCCTGGTCCAGGGTGTTAGACCAGAAAATGGTCTTAATTCATTTGAGCAAAGGCGCCGTCACAGGCAAGCGGCGTTGGAGCCGGGGAAATTTTCTGGCCAAAATTCCTGGCCGTTGAAACTCCAAAGCTATGAGAGAGCGTGAGGGCCTTGACGGGATTGCTGCAGCGGATCCGAACGCTCTGGCGGCAGGCGGTCTCAAACGCCGCGGCGCTCTTCCTCCTCTTCGCCGTCCTCGTCTTCGAATTCGTATTCGTATTCGTCCTCGCTGACGGCTACTTTCGTGAAACAGCTCGCTGGCGCGACGACCGTTTTCATTTCCTCGGCATCTTCCGCGTACCACATGCAAAGCACGCCATCCTCGCTCGCGCTCATGACCGTCATCGCAGGGCCGCCCGATTTGAGCATGACAATATCGCCGGGTTCAAACGCGAATGGTTCGGTCATGGGGTGCTCCCGCTTCACTCTTGCTGCTGACGAAGGAGGTTAAGGGCCGCTGATGACAGGCGCGTTGCACAAATGCCGCCGGCCGTCTTGGATGATCCATGCAAAGCAGATGTTGAGATGGCGCGCAAGGACATCCAGCGCCGCAGGGGCTTGCCGCACAGAGAATCCCTTCCAATCTTCAAAGGATTGACACGGGCAGACGCCTCTGCCCGCGGGGAGGCTGTTGAGCGGCCCTGCCGCGCCCTTAACCGGTCATGACTTCCGGGCGGTGCTTGCCGCGCTTCACCATGAGCTTGTTAAGGGAGGCAATATAGGCCCTTGCAGAAGCGACGAGAGTATCGGGATCGGCGCCCTTGGCGGTGACTGATTTGCCGTCTTCCGCAAGCCTCACCGAGACTTCGGCCTGCGCATCCGTCCCTTGCGTCACCGCATGGACCTGGAAGAGCTCGAGCACCGCCTTGTGCGGCACAAGAGCGTGGATCGCGTTGAAGATCGCATCGACTGGGCCATTGCCCGTCGCCTGATGGGTCTTCTGCTCCCCATCAATGTCGATCGTCAAGGCCGCCGTCTGCGGCCCGTTCGTGCCCGCGATCACAGTCAAGGAGACAAGCTTGATGCGGTCATGCGCATGGGCGATCTCATCATCGACGAGCGCTGCCAGATCCTCATCATAGACGATCTTCTTTCGGTCGGCGAGCTCCTTGAAACGGACAAAGGCATCTTCAAGAGCTGTCTCGCTGAGATCATAACCCAGCTCTTTCAGCTTCTCCCGGAAGGCATGGCGCCCCGAATGCTTGCCCATGACAAGCGACGTCTTGCTGACGCCCACGCTTTCGGGCGTCATGATCTCATAAGTTCCGGCATTCTTCAGCATGCCGTCCTGATGTATGCCGCTTTCATGCGCAAAGGCGTTCCGCCCGACAATTGCCTTATTGTACTGCACGGGGAAGGAGCTGACCGCCGAGACGAGCTTCGAGGCCCGGGTGAGCATCGTTGAATCGATATTTGTAAAATAGGGCATGGCGTCGCGGCGCACGCGCAGGGCCATCACCACCTCTTCCATTGCGGCATTGCCAGCCCGCTCGCCGATGCCATTGATCGTGCACTCAACCTGACGCGCCCCGCCTTCGATACCCGCCAGCGTGTTGGCGACTGCAAGCCCCAAGTCGTCGTGGCAGTGAACCGAGAAGATGGCCTGATCTGAATTGGGCACCCTCTCGCGCACCGTTTCGAAAATCGCGCGGTACTCGCGCGGCACGGCATAGCCGACCGTATCGGGAATGTTGATCGTGGTGGCGCCCGCCTTGATTGCCGCTTCGACGCAGCGGCAGAGAAACTCAATCTCTGTCCGCGTGCCATCTTCGGCCGACCACTCAATGTCATCGACAAGATTGCGCGCCCGAGCGACGCTTGCTGCGATCATCTCCAAGACCTCGTGCGGCTCCTTTTGGAGCTTGTACTTCATGTGGAGGGGCGAGGTCGAAATAAAGAGATGAATGCGCGGGCGCAGCGCATGCCGCACCGCTTCGGCGCAACGGTCGATGTCCTTGGCGTTCGAGCGGGCGAGGCCCGCAATGCTCGCGCGCTGGGTCTGTTTGGCAATGGCCGAGACGGCCTCGAAATCGCCTTCCGAGCTTACCGGGAAACCGGCCTCGATGATATCGACCCCCATGGCATCAAGCACGGCTGCAACCTGCAGCTTTTCCTCAAGCGTCATCGATGCGCCAGGGGATTGCTCACCGTCGCGCAAGGTCGTGTCGAAAATCACGACACGGTTGGAGTTATGGAGCTTATTCTCGGAAAAAGGCACTGCCGCTGGGCTTGTCATGGGATTTGTCCGGTAGGTTTGGCTTTCGGGCTTGCCGCAGTCCCCTGAGCGCCCAGGCGCAACGCCCGGCCGGCCCTCAGGGGCTGATAAGCCAAATCAGTCCGGACGGAAGCGGCGCAAAGCCGCCCGCGCGCTGAGGAGAGCCCGAGCCTCCCGGCAAAATATTGGCCCATTGGCCTATCTTGGCAACGCGCTCAATCATAATTGTTTCAATTTACCGGATGAGCGGGCGAAGCGCAAGCCAGGGCGGCGCGCCAAGCCACGGGGGGCTCTGGCCGTGCAGGCAGGCCGCGAAGGGCTATCCTAACAACGTTTGCCATCAAGGAACGCCATAAATGCCGCGCGGGCCTCGGCAGAGCGCAACGCTTCCGAAAAGAGCCGCGCTTCCTCCTCGATGCGCGCCTTGATCTTTTCTGCGCCGGCGCGCATCAAACGGCGTGTCGCGGCAAGCGCAGCGCGGGGCTTTTCCGCAAGCTTTGCCGCCTTCTCCATAGCGAAATCATAAAGCTGTGTTTCTGGAACGATGGCATTGGCGAGCCCGAGCCGGACCGCCTCTTGCGCGCCGAAAGACTCTCCAAGGAGCAGGAACTCGGCCGCTTTGGCCATACCGAT
>DASRYK010000120.1:0-22422 GCA_035687205.1 Methylocella sp.
CCGCCAGTGCAAAAGGCGCCGCAAAGGCCAATAGAACACGGGCAAAGGCTAGTCGGGCTCTCGGCATCCGCAGCGCTTCCACATCCTGCCCTTCCCTACCACCCAATCCATCCCGCCACCACCCCGCACAAACCAATCCATTCCCTTCCGCCAAACCCTGTGACCAAAAAGACACAATCAGCAGCAGAAAAATTGCCATGCTGACCTCGTGCATGGAAAATCTAAAAAAAGCTAAATATCTTCGCTGGAAAGAGCGGCAGCTTTATTCATTCTGGTGGAGCTATGCGCTGCTAGTTAATAAATAGCTTTATTTTATAGCTTTAATTTAATGGCTTGCTCAAATTTTACGGTCTTCATGCTTTACAAATTGCCTTAGCTCATGCAAAATTTTATTTATAATTCTCTTGCGTCCAGGCGAGGGCAGAGAGGGGCAGCTTGATGCAAGCTTGCATAAGAAGAGTTCAATGCCGTCCGCTTCGCTTGGAAAAACGCGGCCTTGCACTTCGAGCAAACATCGAAGGTCTTTGACGCCGTCTGCAATCTCAGCATTTTCCGTTAATGCGGGGAGGTCCGTCCGGCCGCGCCTGAAACGGATTTCATATTCAAAGATTGTCTGGGCAAGGCTTTTCCAAAACGTCCGCGGTCCGCAAATGGTGGATGAAAATATTCTGCGCTTGATCTCCAGCGCTTCGCGCACGGCCCGGATTTCGCCTTCGCCTTCTTCCGTCAAATTTCCACTTATTCGCCTGTGTTTATTGAGCGCGCGCGGGCAGTAGGCAATTTTTCCCCTTTGCAGGCAAGCGGCGTAAATGGCCCAGTCACCGCAGTAACGGAAGCTTCCGGCTTCCACCACGGCTTCGTTGAGGACACTGCGGCGGAACAGAACCGCGCTTACGTTGGGAATGGTGTTCTTTATGGCCAGGGCGTCGATGATTTCATTCTGGCCAGGTTCAACATATCCGGCAAGCCATTTGGTCTCACTGAGCGAATTGGTATAAAAGCGGTAAGAGGAAGCTAAAATCTCCCCCTGCGGACCGGTTATATCAGAGTCGCAGTAGGCAATTGCAACCTCCGGATCCCTGAATGCGCAGATGACCTGTTCCAGAAAACGCGGGGAGGCCGAATCGTCACTTTCGGCGATCCAGATGAGATCTCCCTTGGCGCGCTCGATTCCTTTTGCCCACTGCTGGAATGGCAAGCCGCTGTTCGTTTCGTTTGCAATGATTGAGAAAGGAACTGGCGATCGCGCTTGCCATGCCCGCGCGATGGCTAAACTGCCGTCGGTTGAGCCGTCGTCGAGAAAGATGACTTCAAGAGGCTTTAGCCGCTGGTTGGCGATTGAGGCGAGGCGCTCATCGAGATAACGGGCGTGATTGTAGTTCGGAACAATGACTGAGACGGGCGGAGGGGGAAATGGCCAGTAACCGGCAAGACCGCGCAGAAGCTCCGCCCACGCCGTGGCGCTTAGCGTCTCTGTTCCATTAAAATAATGGTACGCAAGGCTAATCTCTTTGCATCTTCGGGCAAGCGGCAGAAGAGTGCATGAAGCTTCGCAGACAACGCCACGCGGATCGCGGAATTTCAGCGCCCGTAAAATTCTGTCAAGGGCGATCTCTGGTGAATTTATGCCAAGATCAGCGCGTGAGAGGTCAAGGATGGAAACGCCTGGAAGCGGCGCAACAGGCGCACAGGTTACCCAATGGACATCAAGGCTTTTCAGCTCCGCAAGCGTGGTCAGCGCATCCCTGAGGCCTGCCGACGGGCCGGTGCTGGCTCCGCCGGTATCTACGATCACGATGCGGAAGGGCGATTCAATGCCTGTGGGTGACGCCGGTGCCCGCTCCCAGGGGAGCTCCTCGAAAAAGGCAGAAGGGGAAGCGGGCGGGGGGAGGATGGGATGGGTGCTGTGCCAGGCGAGCCGTCCATGCGTTGCATAAGATGCAAGCGCCGTTTCCCGTGTCATCCCCTCTTTTGTATGTGAGCGAGCATAATAATCTGCGTCAAAAAAGCAGGATGGGCTGCGGCCCTCACGGGCGCCCTTTGCCATATAGTGGCGCATCGGCTCAATGCCTGTGTGCCATTCGTCAGCGATTTCCATCCGATACCAGGCGGAGTCGAAAAGCAGCCCAGGCGAACGGCAATCCCTGTCTCCAGAGGCCACGAAATGCAAGAACGGATCATATCCGGCGCTGCGCACGTCGGGGTTGTTTGCAAGATACCACTCCCGGTCGAAGAGCGGTGTGGGAACGAGCCCGCGCGGCAGCCCAAAGGAGACGAAGTGCCCTAAAGGGGTGAGGCCCCCGAGGTTTCCCGCGGCTTTGCTGTAATATGCCGCCGAGAAGTACGGCGAGGGGTCAATGCCTTGCTGCGCTCCCTCTAAAATATAGTCAATGAGCGGATTGGGATCGCGCTGCCGCGGCCCGCGCGCCGCCATATACCATTCGGGATCGAACAAAAGATGCGGCCTGCAGCCCTCTTCAGCGCCCCGGGCCAGATAGTGGATGATAGGATCCTCGCGGCTGCTTGCAGGATATTCGAGCTGGTACCACTTACGGTCAAAGATCCTGCTGCGCGAAATGAGCCATTTTCTCCGGGCGAGAGAAAGCTTTTGGAATGGAAAATTCCACATCTTGCTATTTCATAAGGAAGAGCAGGCCTTGGAAGCTTGGCTTGGGTCCGGGAAGGGGCTTTTTGAGGTTGCGGCAGCCCAGAGCAGTTTGCAATCCCCCGGGTTTCGTGGAATCTACCCGCCCAGTTTTCATGCCATTTGCGGCCCCGCATGCTGGCCCCAGTCGAAGTTCCTTCCTGCCCGGTCACAGGGCGCCCTGCCATCCGGCATGTTCAGTGGGTGACTGCCCGTCTTCTTTCTGACCTTTGGCGGATCGAGTTCAAAGCCGATGCGCGGCCAAGTTTCGGAAGCGTCGAGCGGTTCGGTTTGTGGGAATCTCCGACCGGCCTTTATTTCTTTGATCCCGCTGTTGAAGGCGACGGTTCTTTTTACCGTCAATTTTATTCCCGGTTTACCCGGTTAAAAGTCTGCTCAAGCCGGACCATCCGCCATGAATTTCTCATGGCTGCGCGTCATATTCGTCCAGGCGCGCGCGTTCTTGATGTAGGCTGCGGCCTGGCAAGCTTCAAGACATGCCTCAAGGATGCGCATTACACGGGGCTTGACCCGCATTTTGCCGGTAGCCGCGCGCAAGAGGGCGTAAGCAGCGAAACGCTCGCCGAGCATCTGGCCGTGCACGAGGCTTGCTACGATGCCGTCTGCGCCTTCCAAGTGCTTGAGCATGTCAAGTCCCCTGCGGTGCTTTTCGCTCAGATGGTTCAAGCGGCAAAACCTGGGGGCCTTATTATCGCTGGCGTTCCTCATATACCCTCCACAATGACCCGCATTCCGAACTTTGTGATGAACGCGCCGCCGCATCATTTGACCTGGTGGACACAAGCCGCGCTTGCCGCTTTGGCTCTAAACGCCAATGCAACAGTCGAGACGATCGAGCAGGTTCCATGGGGCGGAAATGATTCGCTCATTTATTGGATTGGCCGGTGCACGCCTCTCAAATGCACGAGCCAGCATTACCGCGGCGCCTGGTCCTGGCATGCGCTCTGTGCTCTCGGCTTGATCGGCGGCGCGCTGGCTCACAAGCTCTTTGGCATCCCTTCGGTCAAGGATGAAGGCGCAGGGCTTCTCTTGATCGCGCGGCGGGCGGCAGATGCGAATTAAACGCTTCTGCTCTTCTTGGATGCGATTCCGCAGGGCCAGGAAAAACGGCGTGCCATTCCGTCCAGCGCAAAAAGCCGTTGCGAAGCGGGAATCGAGAGAGCCATGACAACCGTAACCGGGATCCTTCTAATCGCCTGGATTGCGCTTGCAGTTTTGAATACCATTTCGGCATGGCGCTATACATGGGGGCTTCCGCTTGCTGAAATTCCTGGAGTGACGCCGCGCGCTGCTGTCATTGTCGCCGTGAAAAATGTGTCAGATACCACCCGCGCGTTTTTTGAGCGGCTGCGCCATCAGGCTTATCCAGATTATCGAATTATCGCGGCGGTCGAATCGGAGGACGATCCCGCTTTTGGGTTGGTGAGCGAGGCAGCCAAGAAGCCCGGAGCGCCTCTCAGCATCATTGTCGCGGGCCAGTCCGAGCGGACAGGGCAAAAAGTGTGGAATTTGCTCGCCGCTCTCGAGGCGATCGACGAGCGGGACGAGATTGTCGCTTTTGTCGATGCCGATACGCTCCCCACGCCTGAATGGCTTCCCCGGCTCGTTGCGGCCCTCGTCAACACCAAAAGGGACGCGGTGACAGGCTACCGGTGGATTGTCCCTTCCGACAACAGGGTGAGTTCGGCAGTGGTTGCCGCTGCAAACGCATCTGTCGTGACCGTGCTGCGGCTTCCTTCGATCGTAAACCATTGCTGGGGCGGCACCATGGCCCTGCGGCGCGAGACATTGGAGCGGATCAATATCCGCCGCTACTGGGAAGGGGCGCTTAGCGACGACGCGCAAATGACCCGCGCGTTCAATGACGCAGGATATCCCGTCTATTCGCCGCGCCAGAGCCTCCTTTTGTCTCCCGTCTCCATGAGCTGGAGCGAGGCCTTTTCTTTTGGGCGGCGGCAATACCGCATCGTCCTATTGCACGATTCCGGGATTTGGGCTCTGGCGGCGGCAGGAGTTCTCTTTCCGATTGCAGCTGCAGGCTTTGCGCTCAATCAGGCCTGGCATGGAAGCAGCTTTGCGATTGCAGTTATCGGCTTGTCCCTCGGCTTGGGCGAGATCAGGCATCGCTGCCGCCGGAAAATCGTGACTGCGCTTTGGGGGGAGGAGACAGCTGGGAGGCTTGCCACTTATTGGATGGTCGAGCGCTGGTTCCGGCCTCTTTGGTGGAGTTTCCATGCGCTGTGCATCATTTGTGCACTTGGATCGCGCCATATCCGGTGGGCCGGTATCGATTATTGGATCCGCGGACCGCAGGATATCATAGTGTCGCGACCTCCCGCTGCCGCCAAATTGCATGAAACAGCGGATGTTTAGCACCAGGGATGCGCGGCTGCTGCAGGAAGGCGCGAGGGCGCGGGCAGCTCTGTAAGCTTGACATGCACATCCGGCCAAAGAACAGAGGCCGGTCATAAAATTTATGCAACAAAATACCTGAATTACCAGCGGGTCAACCGCCCTCGAATTTCCTTTTTTGCCGCGAATTAGAATGTCTGAGGCTAAGGGCTGCTTAGGATGCAAGGCCGCGCGAGGGCGGCAAAAATGCCGGAAGGGCCGTGATGATCGAGGGAATTAAGGTTTTTCAGCCTAAGAAATTTTCAGACGCTCGGGGATACTTTCTTGAAAGCTATAATGCGCGGACCTACGCGGATGCCGGTGTTGACTGCGTCTTTGTCCAGGACAACCAGTCCTTGTCACGGAAGTCTGGAACCATCCGCGGGTTGCATTTCCAGCGCCCGCCTGCGGCCCAGGCGAAACTCGTGCGTGTTCTGCGCGGCTCGATCTTTGATGTGGCCGTCGATCTCCGGCGGGGCAGCTCCACTTATGGCCAGTGGTTTTCCATCAAACTGACCTCGGAAGGCGGCGAGCAGATTTTCGTGCCGCGGGGCTTTGCCCATGGATTTTGCACTCTCGAAGACGAGACCGAGGTCGCATACAAGGTAGACGGGTTCTATGCTCCGGATTGCGACGCCGGGCTGCGCTGGGACGATCCGGACTTGGCCATTGTTTGGCCAGTGGCGAAGGAGAAAGCGATCCTCTCCGAGAAAGACGCAATTCTTCCATTTTTTAAGGATTTTATTTCGCCCTTCAGCACTTGAGGGCTTTATGAGCAAGCGATTTTTAGTGACGGGGGGTGCGGGGTTCATTGGATCGGCGGTTGTGCGCCATCTGATCGAAAGCAGCCCGCATGAGGTCTGTGTCCTCGATAAGCTCACCTACGCCGGAAATCTTGACAATCTTGCGAGCGTCGCGGCCGATCCGCGGTACAGATTCAAGCAGGCCGATATTTGCGATGCCCGCACAGTGCGGCAAATTTGCGAGACATTCCGGCCTCATATCATCATGCATCTCGCAGCCGAAAGCCATGTCGACCGCTCGATCGACGGGCCTGGCGCTTTTGTCACGACCAATGTGCTGGGCACCTATGTGCTGCTCGAGACGGCGCGCAGCTACTATCAGGCTTTGAGCCCTGCTGAGCAAGCATGTTTTCGCTTTCATCATGTCTCTACCGATGAAGTCTTCGGATCGCTTGGCTCAGAAGGGTTTTTCCGCGAGGAAAGCCCTTATCAGCCGAACTCTCCATATTCGGCATCGAAAGCGGCGTCGGATCACTTGGCGCGTGCCTGGAACCACACCTATGGCCTGCCGGTCGTAACCTCCAACTGCTCGAACAACTACGGGCCTTATCATTTTCCCGAGAAGCTTATTCCGCTGACAATATTGAATGCGCTTGAGGGCAAGCCCATCCGAGTCTATGGTCACGGGGGCAATATCCGCGACTGGCTCTATGTCGAGGACCATGCCCGCGCTCTAGTGCAGATTGCGCTCTTTGGAAAGGCGGGCGAAAGCTATAACGTCGGGGCGCATTGCGAGAAGACAAATCTTGAAGTCGTGCAATCGATTTGCACATTGATGGACGAAATGGCGCCGGACAAAGTAGGGCCGCATAAGCGCTTGATCGTTCATGTCGCGGACAGGCCGGGGCACGACCTGCGCTATGCAATTGATGCAACGAAGATCACGCGCGATCTCGGCTGGCGGCCGCTTGAAACCTTCGCATCCGGCCTTCGGAAGACCGTCCGCTGGTATCTTGACAATCCCCAATGGTGGCAGCGAATCCGCTCAGGCGTCTACAGGGGGGAAAGGCTCGGAACAGTCGCATGAGAAGGCCGGTGCTCGTTTTTGGCGCTGGCGGCCAGCTTGGGCTTGAGATCGCTGCTTTTGCGGAAGTAGCGGGAATTGATGTGGCTGGCTATGCCCGGGAGAAGACGGACATCACAGATTTCGAAGCGGTCCGGGCGGCGGTTCGCGACACCGCTCCGCGTCTCGTTGTGAATGCAGCCGCCTATACGGCGGTCGACAGAGCCGAGTCGGAACCGGAGGCTGCTCACGCCGTGAATGCCATGGGGGCTGAATGCGTCGCTCGCGCTGCGGCTTTGCAGCAGGTGCCTGTGATTCACTTTTCAACGGACTACGTTTTTGATGGGACGAAGAACGGCGCCTATGTGGAGAGCGACCCCGTTGCGCCGCTTGGCGTTTATGGCAGGTCAAAGGCCGAGGGGGAGGCGCTTGTGCGGGAAGCAAACCCGCGCCATTTTATCCTCCGCACGTCTTGGGTTTACGGATGCTACCGGGCAAATTTTCTCAAGACAGTCTTGCGCCTTGCACGCGAGCGGGAGGAGCTTCGGATCGTTGCCGATCAGCGCGGCTGCCCGACCGCAACCGCTGATCTCGCCGGAGCGGTGTTTGCGATCGACCGGGCTTTAAGGGAAGGCGCTGCGGAGCCTGGCACATATCATTTTGCAGGCGGCGGCGTCACAACATGGCACGGCTTTGCTGCTGCTATCGTCGAGGCCCAGAGCAGAATGACTGGGCGGATGCCGAAGGTCACGGCGATTTCGACCGCAGACTATCCAACGCCTGCGCGGCGGCCGGCCAATTCGGAGCTCGATAGCAGCCTCTTCTTCTCCGCCTTCGGCTTTCGCGCGATCCCTTGGCAAACGCGCGTCACGGAGACCGTTTCCACTCTCCTTAGCGGCATGCAGGCAGAAGCATGAAAGGGATCATTCTTGCGGGAGGCTCAGGAACGAGGCTCTATCCGCTCACATTGGTGATTTCAAAGCAATTGCTGCCCGTCTATGACAAGCCAATGATCTATTATCCGCTATCGACTTTGATGATGGCGGATATTCGCGACATATTGATTATCACGACTCCTCAGGACCAAAGTCTCTTCCAGGAGCTTCTGGGCGATGGCAGCAGGTTTGGCATCCGGCTTTGCTATGCCGCGCAGGACAAGCCGCGGGGGCTTGCAGATGCGTTCCTTGTTGGCCGGGATTTCGTTGGAGAGGACAGGGTTGCTTTGATTCTCGGCGACAACATTTTTCATGGCCATGGCCTGCCTGAGCTCTTGGCATCTGCGGCAGGGCGAGAGGCCGGTGCCACAGTGTTCGGCTATGTGGTTTCAGACCCCGAGCGTTACGGCGTCGTCGAAATCGATGACACCGGCAAAGCCATCTCGATTGAGGAAAAGCCCGCAAAGCCGCGCTCCTCGTTAGCTGTGACGGGGCTTTATTTTTACGACAATCGCGTGCTCGATATTGCAGCCTCGTTGAAGCCCTCAGCGCGCGGCGAGCTTGAAATCACTGATGTTAACCGGATCTATCTTGAGTGTCAGCAGCTATCGGTCGAGATCATGGGGCGCGGCTTTGCCTGGCTCGATACGGGCACTCATGAAAGCCTGCTCGAAGCTGGAACCTATGTGGAGATTCTGGAGCGCCGCCAGGGGCTGAAATTGTCATGCCCGGAGGAGGTCGCCTTCCATAAGGGCTTCATCAGCCGCGATCTCCTGCTTGCAAATGCACGCAGATGCGGCAAATCTGGCTATGGCGACTATCTGATCCGCTTAGCTAAATCCGCGAGCCGCTAACACCGGCTCCGTGCTGTTGTGGAAGTGAACGCATCAAAGGTGGCGGTAACGTGCTGAGGCCAGGCTTTGGATGGCGCGTCTGGCTTGGCTTTACCGGCTGCGGGTTGTGCCTCGCAGCGGCAATCGCCATGGGCCTGCTCGCAGGGCTTGCGGCCAGGGCGGAACCGAGGCGCAGCGATCAAAATCCTGACTGGCCTTGCCGGCAGATCTTAGTGCCGCGTCTTTCTGTGGCCGCAGTATGGTCCGGCCCTTCGATTGAAAGCGTTCATTGGACGCAGGATAGTGCCGTTGCCGCTTTGGTTTCAAAGCTTGCAGCCCGGCGCACCACGCTCAGCGACGCGGAGCAGTTGATCGACGGCTTCGCCCAGAATCAAGGACCGGGAAAGAAAGAAAAGCTTACGGCTCTTTTCGCGGGCTTGTTTGAGACGCTGAATGACGAGCGCACGCAAGTAATCGACGGACTTCTTCGTTTTAGCGCAAAACAAAAGGAGCTTGCTGCAAAAATACGCGCCGAAAGAGCCGCGGCGCAAGAGAAACCGCCTCAGACGCCGCAGCACCCAGGGAAGACCGAAGGGGCTCCGGTGCAGGAATTGGATTGGGATTTGCGCATCTTTGACGAGCGGCAGCGGTCGCTTTCCTTCGTTTGCGAAAGCCCAGTGCTCATTGAGCAGCGGCTCTTCGCGCTGGCACGCGCAATTGAGCGAAATCTTGATTGACGAGGGGCATGCTGCGCCTCGCGAAGGCCGTTAGCGGTTCACAATGGGAGTCTTGTCCTCATTGAGGAGGGGCACGCCATAGGATTCAAGTATCCTGTTGATTTCGGCCTGATTCTCGGAGATGAGCCTGTTCAAAAGGCGTTTCCACTCCTGGTCCGTATGACGGACGCCCATGCCGATGCGGTAGATCATGCGCGGCCCCGACCGCTCCTTGATGAGAGGGCTGACCTTCAACGGGGCCTTGGCGTGGCTTGCAAGATAGCCGGCAATCGGCCCCCAAAGAATTGCAACATCAATCGTGCCATTCGTAAGGTCGTTGATCATGTCAACGGCCGGGGAATCGTATCGCGTGTCGACGACTAGCGGATAGGATTTGATGTTTCCTAATAGCCCGTTTACCGCGAGATTGGTTGCCGGAGGCGTGCCCGCAATAATCCCGATCCGTTTTCCCTGGAGTCGTGAATCATCCAGCTTGTCGACGCCTTCGAGGTCACCGCCTTGTTTTGAGACTAAGGCATAGCTTGTCTGGTAATAGGGATTGGTGACCTGAACAATGTCATCGCCTTGCGGCATCCCCATGATGACGTCGCAGCGATGCGCATTGAGCGTATTGCGAACGAAACCAGTTGCGCCAGGATAGAATTCATAGGCGAGGGGCTTGCCAAGTTTCCGCGCCAGAAGCGCGGCGATCTTGTTCTCAAATCCTTCGCCCGCCTCATTTGAGAAAGGCAAATCCCGAGGATCGGCGCATACTCTGAGCACGTTCTGATCGACAAGCTCGATCGATCCAGCGCCTTCTGTCTGTGCTCTGACCCCCGTCCCAATGAGAAGGACAGGGAAAAGGAGAGCAAGGATAATTCTTCCGCGCCCGGCGTTCATGCAGACCAAATCAGCTCTTTTCCGCAAAGCAGGATTGCTCGAATTCTGCCGCCTGAGCTGGCTTTTCCTCATGTTTTTCGGGCCGCCCGCGGCCTATGGCATCCATCGAGCGCGCGCGCAGGTAAATATAAATATCGTCGACGTAGCACATCACGTTTTTATTATCACCGAGCGCAGGCATAACCTTGTTCTCGCCCCCGCCGAGATCCTGTTTGCCGCCAACGACGATCCCATAATATTCGGCGTAGTTCAGCGTTTTCATCGAATCCTTGAGCGCTGGCGCATAGGTCGAGCCCTCGCCGTCGGGGCCGTGGCAGACATGGCATTCGGAGTGATAACGGCGGAAGCCGGAATAAGTGTACCAATCGACTGTCCCATCCGGCTTGACGTTGAAGGTTGGGTCTCCCTTGGCGTCGAGATATTTGCCCTTTTCTTGCTTAACGGCTTTTGGATCGCCAGGGGCTTCGGCCTTGGCGGTTGCTGTGAATGCGACGAGTATGGCGATGGAAACGGCCTGCACCATTGAGCTGATGTGCACGAGATTTTCCTTAACTTGCGAATGGAGAGCGGCTTATTGGAACGCCCGGCACTAAAAAGCGCCGGGCGTAAGTGTCTCAAATCTGACAGGGCTTAGAGCCCGGAGGGAAGGCCGAAGACAGTCAGCTGCCCGCCAAGCGCGGTGTAATTGGCAAGCCCCGCATAGCCGCCGACGGCCCCAAGGCCTTCGGTCGCCTTGGTCAGGCCCGCCGCAAGCCCGATGCCTGCCCAGCCGCCAACGCCAGAGAGCACGGCGACATACTGTTTGCCATTATGCTCGTAGGTCGAGACGTTCCCGATGATGCCTGACGGTGTCTTGAACTTGAAGAGCTCGTCTCCCGTCCGTGCGTCGACCGCCTTCAGATATCCCTCGAGAGTGCCGTAGAAGACCACATTCCCGGCGGTTGCCAGAGCGCCAGACCAGACCGAGAACAGCTCCTTCTTCTGCCAGATGATCTTTCCAGCCTTCGCATCCCAAGCTGTGAAATTGCCCATATTGGTCTCGCCCTTTGGCGGATACATGGACAATGTCGCGCCAACATAGGGCTGTCCAGCGGTGTAGCTCACACGGAAAGGCTCATAATCCATGCAAACATGGTTCGCCGGCACATAGAACAGGCCCGTCTCCGGGGAATAAGCCGCAGGCTGCTGGTCCTTCGATCCGAGCGCTGCCGGGCAGATGCCCTGGGTATTGACGTCCTCACCATTCGCCTCGGTGGAATATTCCTTAACGACCAGCGGGCGCCCATAGGTTGGCGAGTTTTTATCAAGATCAACCTTGCTCGCCCAGTTGACCACCGGGTCGTATTTTTCGGCAACGAGCGGCTCGCCGGTTTCACGGTCGATGGTATAGGCAAAGCCGTTGCGGTCAAAGTGAACCAGGACTTTGCGCATCTCCTGGTTAACGAGGATCATTTCGTTGATGGCGTCGTAGTCCCACTCGTCATGCGGGGTCAGCTGATAGACCCATTTCGTCATGCCGGTATCAGGATTGCGCGCCCATATCGTCATCGACCAGCGGTTGTCGCCCGGCCGCTGCTTCGGATTCCAGGTCGAAGGGTTTCCGGATCCATAATAAATGAGGTCCAGTTCCGGATCGTAAGAAATCCATCCCCAGGTGGCGCCTCCGCCAATCTTCCACTGATCGCCCTTCCAGGTCGTGATGCCGGAATCAACGCCAACCGGCTTGCCGAGATGGGTGGTCTTTTGGGGATCCATTAGCGTGTCGGAATCAGGGCCCATCGAATAGCCGCGCCACACACGCTTGCCGGTCTTAATGTCATAAGCCGTGACGGAACCGCGGACGCCAAACTCGCCGCCCGAGATGCCGACAAGCACTTTGTCTTTGACAACATATGGCGCCGAAGTGCCTGTCTCTCCGCGGGAAGGATCGCCATTTTTCACGGACCAAACGACCGCGCCTGTGCGGGCGTCTAGAGCAACGAGAGTCGTGTCCGCCTGATGCAGGAAGATCTTTCCATCGCCATAGGCGACGCCGCGGTTAACCGTGTCGCAGCACATCACCGGGATGACGTTGGGATCTTGCTTTGGCTCGTATTTCCAAAGGATCTTTCCATCATGATTGAGATCGAGCGCATAGACGATGTTGGGGAACGGCGTGCTGAAATACATGACGTGGCCGATCACCAAAGGGCCGCCTTCATGGCCGCGCAGAACGCCTGTCGAGAAGGTCCACAGCGGGACCAGGCGTTTGACATTGTCGGAATTGATCTGGGAGAGTTTCGAGAAGCGCTGGTTGAAATAGTCGCCGGTCGGCATGACCCATTGCTTTGGGTCTTTTGAGAGCTGGATGAGCTCTTCGTTGGCAAAGGCTGCACCATTCGCGAGAAGGGCAAAGCCGCCAACGCAGGACATAAGCAGGAATTTGCGCATTCATTTCCTCCGGACACTTTAGGCGCGGCGCCTGCCCAGCCAGTTTATGGCCACGGCGCCTTGTCATTTCACGTCGTTCCGGCAGGGCCTTGGAATACCGGCAAGCCAGCAAAGTCCCCCTGCCTCAGCCGCCGCTGCATCAGGTAATGCCCCACAGAAGAGGTAGTGCCCCAATGAAGCCGCGCTTTTAATTCAGTAACCGCCAGCAGCCTCACCCGCAAGACCGTGACAGAAACCCCGGGACGCGCAGAGGTGTATATATTGGGCCTGCCGCCGATACAATAGCAATTCCACAGTTCACGCTAGATGAATTCCGCTTCCCAGACAGCTCTTCTCTGCACCATTCCTCCGGGCGCAGCCAGCTGCCAGCCGAGTGCCCTTTTACCCCAGCAAACGCTTCAGCGGATAGCGGATGGCTGAGGTTTGATGGCGGAGGCAAACAGCCTATAGCGGCGGCTTTTTGTTTGCGCCGCAAGTCTTACTGGGCAGCGCGGGAGGTCATGAAAATAAAAAAAGGGCAAGCTAAACGTTAAGACAAGGACGGTTTCAGTGCAGAGCCTTCTGCCTCGCTTTTTTTTCGCCGCCAAGGCCGTGATGCCCTATGGCCCGCCCGGAAGCCGCCGTTTCATCGAAAAGCTCTGCCAGCTTTTCGGTCATCGCGCCCCCAAGCTCCTCGGCATCGACGATGGTGACCGCGCGGCGGTAGTAGCGTGTCACGTCATGACCGATGCCGATAGCGATCAGCTCCACAGGCGAATGCGCTTCAATCTCTGCAATCACACGGCGCAAATGCATCTCGAGATAATTGCCGGGGTTGACGGAAAGGGTCGAATCGTCAACGGGCGCGCCATCGGAAATCATCATCAGGATCCGGCGCTGCTCAGGCCGGGCGAGCAGGCGGCCATGGGCCCATTCAAGCGCTTCTCCATCAATGTTCTCTTTGAGCAGGCCCTCGCGCATCATAAGGCCGAGGTTCTTCCGCGACCGGCGCCAGGGCGCATCAGCGGATTTGTAGATGATATGACGCAAATCATTGAGGCGCCCGGGCGAGGCGGGCTTGTCGTCTTGCAGCCAAGCTTCCCGGGATTGCCCTCCCTTCCAGGCGCGTGTCGTGAAGCCCAGAATTTCCACCTTGACGCCACAGCGCTCAAGCGTCCGGGCCAAGATATCCGCGCATGTCGCAGCAACGGTGATGGGACGGCCGCGCATCGACCCTGAATTGTCGATCAGCATCGTCACAACCGTATCGCGGAAGGCCGTATCCTTCTCCCGCTTGAACGAAAGAGGCTGCCATGGGTCGATGATCACCCGGTGGAGCCTCGCCGGATCAAGAATTCCCTCTTCGAGATCAAATTCCCAGGAGCGGTTCTGCTGCGCCATGAGGCGCCGCTGAAGCCGGTTGGCAAGCCTAGTCACGATGGAGGAAAGGCTGCTCAACTGCTTGTCAAGATAGGAGCGCAGCCGGTCAAGCTCCTCCGGGTCACAAAGGTCTTGCGCAGCAACCACTTCGTCAAATTTCCTCGTGTAGACCTTATAGTCTTGGCCAGCCTGCCCGGCAGGAGCGGGGCAGCTCGCGCGGCGCGGATCTCCAGGGTCGTCAGTGAGGCTGAGTTCTGACTCGCCCTCGAATTCTCCAGTCGCTGCATCGGCGGGCTCAGGCTCGGACTGGTCCATAGGGTCGAAAACCGTTTCAGAGGTCTCGCTGCGGCTTGTGTCCGCCGTGTGGTCATCCCTGTTATTGGGCTTCTGGTTCTGCTCTTCTTCGCTGGAGCCCTCATCATCGCGCTCTTCATCGCCGGAGGTGCCTTCGAGGCTGGCCTCATCAAACATTTCAAGCGCTGTCAGAAGTTTGTGGACGCCGATCGCGAAAGAGCGCTGATTTTCGATCTCGTCGCCAAGCTTGTCGATCTCGGCGGCGGCGCGCTCCTCGATCCAGGGGCGCCAAAGCTCGACAATACGCTGACCATGCTTTGGAGGCTTTTGCCCTGTCAGACGCTCGCGGACGATCATCGCAAGGGCATCCTCGAGCGGTGCGTCGGCCCGGGCGGCAATGTCGGCATACCTGGCACGCCGGTAGCGGTCGTCGAGCATAGCGTCGAGATTTCCCGCGACCCCCGCCATTCGGCGTGAGCCGATGGCTTCGACGCGCACCTGTTCCACGGCGTCGAAAATTGCCCGCGCAGCAGGTGTTTGCGGCATCAGCTTGCGGTGCATGTCCCGGTTATGGCAGGCAAGGCGCAGGGCCATCGAATCGGCATGCCCCCGCACCACTGCCGCCTCGCGGGCCTCGAATTTTCGTGAAAGCTCCGGAAGAGCCGCCTTGGCGCTTGCATCCGCCCAGAGGAGCGAAGGCTTTTCGGACCCAAACGTCACCTCGAGCGCGGGCATCTTCGCCAAGGCGCGCATGCAGCCTGCAATAGCCCGCTTGAAAGGCTCCCTCGGCCCTTGCAACTTCGCTGACGGTTTCTGGTTCGAGCTCATAAGGGGGCTCTCAAGCGCATGTCCAGCGTGAATTTGCCTTGCGGCCAAGCTTGGCCGCACTCTCCGGCAGCCAAAAGTCTTCCGGCAGCCAAGTGTTTGAAGAGGCCATGGGCGTCATGCTTCAACTGATCGCAACATTTACCGCGCTTTCCGGCAGATCCTTGCCAAAGCATCGCTGATAAAATTCAGCGACAAGCGCGCGCTCAAGCTCATCGCATTTATTGAGAAAGGTGAGGCGGAACGCAAAACCCGTATCCCCAAAGATCTCGGTATTCTCGGCCCATGTGATGACCGTCCGCGGGCTCATGACCGTGGATAGATCTCCAGCAATAAAGGCGTTGCGGGTCAGGTCAGCAACCCGGACCATCTTACTGATCGTGTCACGGCCTTCCTTCGTATCCTGAAACCGCTTCACCTTCGCAAGAACGATCTCAACCTCCTTGTTGTGGGGGAGGTAATTCAAGGTCGCAACAATAGACCAGCGGTCCATCTGCCCTTGGTTGATCTGCTGGGTTCCATGGTAAAGCCCAGAGGTGTCGCCAAGGCCAATCGTATTTGCCGTCGCGAACAGCCGGAATGCAGGATGCGGCCGGATGACTCTGCTCTGATCGAGCAGCGTGAGGCGCCCTGAAACTTCGAGGACGCGCTGAATGACGAACATCACATCCGGCCGGCCAGCGTCATATTCATCGAAGCAAAGAGCGATATTGTTCTGTAACGCCCAAGGCAGGATGCCGTCTTTGAACTCGGTGACCTGCTGGCCATCTTTCAAAACAATAGCATCCTTGCCGATGAGATCCACGCGGGAGACATGGCTATCCAGATTGATCCGCACGCAAGGCCAGTTAAGCCGTGCTGCGACTTGCTCGATATGGGTCGATTTCCCAGTGCCATGATAGCCGGTGATCATAACCCTGCGGTTCTTTGCAAAACCAGCGAGGATGGCAAGCGTCGTATCCCGGTCGAAAAGATAATCGGGGTCAAGGTCTGGGACATGCAGGTCCGCGCTCGAATAGGCCGGGACCTCCAAATCACTATCAATTCCAAAGACTTGACGCACCGAAATCTTCATATCTGGCAGTCCGCTGGCGGTGCAGGTTTCGTCAATAGCCATGTCTTGTTTCGTCCTTGTGGGGCCTTGATGTGAAAGCCATCGCCGCTGTCAGAATTTTCAAACGGCTTGAGCTGCGCAGGCGGATAGGCGCTGGCTAAAGGCTGGTGCGTGTTTCTCCGGGCCGAAGGCCGCAGTCCTCAGACGTGTTTTACCGACCTGAGATAATTATAGGCGCGGATGATTTCACGCAATTTGTCTTCATTCGACCGGTCGCCAGAATTGGCGTCTGGATGAAGGCGTTTAACCAGATCCTTATACCGGGCCTTGATGGTCACCATGTCCACAGTTTCGTCCAGGCCCAATTGATTGAGCGCCTTAAGGGCGGCGAGGCCATAACGCGGCTTCTGCGGCGATTCACACGTGTAACGCGTGGAATTTCCCCGGAACATTCCCATGCCCTCGCCGCTTAGCGGAGCAGCGATTGCGTCCTCGCGGAAATTCGAGTTTCCACGCCGCGCGCCGCTGGCCCAAGTGGGCCGGTGGCCAACGAGCGCATCGCGATGGAAGCGCGCCATTGCTTCCATGCTCATGCCTTCGAAGTAGTTGTAGCCAGCGTTATATTCGCGGACGTGATTGAGGCAGAAATAAAAATACTGTCCCTCGCGGAAGCGGCCCATAGGCGCGCGAAACTCGCCCGCTTCGCTGCAGCCAGGAAATTGACAGCGCATCTGATCCGGGCGCGGGGTGTCCCGAAGCGGCGGTTTCACTCTGATGCGGTCGAAAATTTGCGACTTGAGGTTCATGACGCCAGCATTATGCCAATGTCTTTGGTCTAGCCGCAAGCGGAACGATGCGCTAAATTAAGCGCACCGCCGCAAGGCAGCGCCGGGGCGGGTTTAAAGGAATGAATGCTTAAGGTATGAACTTGGTGCGGTCTCGAAATGGAAGAGCAATGCGAAAATGCCGCAGGCGGCAGCATAAGGGCCAAATTACAGGCTGCTTTCGCCCCGGTTTTTCTCGAAGTGATCGATGAATCGCATAAACATGCGGGCCACGCTCATGCCGTGACGCGCCAAGGCGTTGCCGCAAAAACGGGCGGGACTCATTACCGGATTAAGGTAGTGTCAGACGCTTTTAAGGGCAAGAGCAGGATCGAACGCCATAGGGCGGTCAATGATTTGCTGCGCGCTGAATTTGAAGGCGGCGTCCATGCCTTGGCAATCGAAGCCAAGACGCCGGAAGAATAGTCTCGGCAGGATTTGCAGAAAATTCAGGCCTCTTCTTGGTTCCGGTCTCTGGATGGGCGGTATGCGCGGCGCGCATAAGCCGGAGGAAGGCGGGGTGATAGCCCGCCAGCCGTGAGGTTTCATCCTGTCAATACCGGCCCGGATGATTGCCCAAAGGGTGAAAGGCGCTCAAGCGCCTTTGGCTGCAGCGATGCGCAACGCTTCTACGCCCGGCAATTTCTTTCCTTCGAGCCATTCCAAGAAAGCGCCGCCAGCCGTCGAAATATAGGTAAATCCGTCTGCTGCGCCGGCCTGGTTGAGCGCGGCAATCGTATCGCCCCCGCCCGCAATGCTTTCGAGGGCCCCGGCCTTGGTCAGTTCTGCTGCAATCCTGGCGATCGCGACGGTGCCTTTTTGGAAGGGTGACACCTCAAACGCGCCAACAGGCCCGTTCCAGACCAGGGTGCGCGCTTGCGCAAGAATGCCTGTGACAAGCGCAACCGTCCGCGGGCCGATATCGAGGATCATCTCGTTCCCGGGAACCTCGCCGGCGGCCACGCAGCGGGCCGGCGCATGGGGCGCCAATTCGGGAGCCACAACTGCATCAACCGGCAGCATAAGCTTGCAGTTCGCGGCTGCGGCATCAGCGAGGATCTTGCTGGCCTCTCCCGTAAATTTCGGCTCGAAAAGAGATTTTCCAACAGCCTTTCCGGTTGCGGCGAGAAATGTGTTGGCCATGCCGCCGCCGACGAACAGATAATCGACTTGTCGCATGAGATTGCCAAGAAGCTCGAATTTGGTTGAAACCTTTGCGCCGCCGACGATAGCCGCAAGCGGGCGCTCCGGTTGAGCGAGCATCCGGTTCAGCATTTCAAGCTCGGTCTGCATGCTGCGGCCGGCATAGGCTGGAAGCTTATGCGCCAAACATTCGGTCGAGGCATGCGCGCGATGGGAGGCCGAAAAGGCATCGTTGACATAAATATCGCCAAGCTCCGCCAAAGCATCGGCAAAAGCCGGGTCGTTCTTCGTCTCGCCCGGATGGAACCTCGTATTTTCGAGCAGAAGAATATCGCCGTCGCGCATTGCATTGACGGCTTTTTTAGCCTCCTCGCCTACGCAGTCAGGAGCAAAGGCCACGGGCCTGCCGAGCTGGCGCTCGAGCTCTGCGGCCACAGGTCTCAGTGAGTTTTCGGCATCCGGCCCACTTTCTGGGCGGCCGAAATGAGACAGGATGATAACTTTCCCCCTCTTATCGGATATCTCGCGAAGATTAGGAACGACCCTGGAAATCCGGGTCGCATCAGTGATGATTCCGCTTTCCATGGGCACGTTGAGGTCGGTGCGCACGAGCACTCTTTTCCCCGCGAGATCGGCATCATCAAGCGAGCGGAACATGTGCGAAAGCATCGTGCGGCTCATAGGAGCTTGCCCATCGCGATTGCGACATCGACCATGCGGTTCGAAAAGCCCCATTCGTTGTCATACCAGGACATGACCCGCACAAAGCTCCCATCCATGACCTTGGTCTGATCCATATGCACGATCGACGAATGCGGGTCGTGGTTGAAATCCACTGAGACATTGGGGCTCTCGGTATAGGTGAGAATCCCTTTCATCTGTTGGGCGGCGGCATGCTTTACCGCCTCCTTGATTTCCTCAGCCGTTGTCTTGCGTTTGGCAACGAATTTGAAATCGACGGCAGACACATTGGGCGTAGGCACGCGGATTGCTGCTCCATCAAGCTTGCCGCTGAGCTCGGGCAGGACGAGGCCCACGGCTCGAGCTGCGCCTGTCGTTGTCGGTATCATCGAGAGAGCAGCCGCGCGCGCCCGGTAGAGGTCCCGGTGATAAGTGTCGAGAGTCGGCTGGTCGCCAGTATAGGAATGGATCGTCGTCATAAATCCTGTCTCGATTCCGATCGCATCATGCAGAACTTTCGCGACTGGTGCGAGGCAATTGGTGGTGCAAGACGCATTGGAAACCACAATATGATCCTTGGTGAGCTTGCCGTGGTTGACCCCGTAGACCACCGTCAGGTCAGCGTGATCCGCGGGGGCCGACACAAGCACCCGCTTTGCGCCGGCCTTAAGATGCGCTGCAGCCTTCTCCCGTGATGTGAAAATTCCCGTGCATTCAAGGGCGATGTCGACATCGAGCTCCTTGTGGGGCAGTTCATGGGGGTCGCGTATTGCGGTCACTCTGATTGGCCCTGTGCCGCATTCCATCGAGTCCTTCGAAACCGTGATGGGGTAGGGAAAGCGGCCATGCACCGAATCGTAGCGCAGCAAATGCGCATTGGTCTCGGCTGGCCCCAGGTCGTTGATAGCAACGACCTTGATATCCTTGTTCGTCGATTCGACGATTGCTCGCAGGATGTTGCGCCCGATGCGGCCAAATCCGTTGATCGCGACTCTAATCGCCATGTCTTCTCCTTCTGAGCCTGTCGAGAGGGGAGCCGCGGCGCCCCGCGTATCACCTTCTGTACATCGCTTCAAACAAGCGTCAACTGCCGCTCAAGAGCTTTAGCGCGGCGTTCGCAATGGCCTGCGGCGTGATCCCAAAATATTCGTATAAATCCTTGAAAGGCGCACTGGCGCCAAAACCTTTCATCCCAATAAAAGCACCGCCCTCACCAATGATTTCGTTCCATCCCTGCCGGACCGCTGCCTCAACGGCGATGCGGACAGGCGCTTCGCCTATGATCTTTTTCTTTGTGCTTTGATCCTGCTTGAGAAATAGGTCCATGCAAGGCACGGAGACGACGCGGGCTGCGATCTTCTGTTCAGCCAGAAGGCTTCTGGCGGCAAGCGCAAGGGAGACCTCCGAGCCAGAAGCAAAGATTGAGACTTGGGCGGCGCCACTTTCTGCTGATGCGAGTTCATAGGCGCCAGCAGCGCAGAGATTATCCGGCGTGAACGCCTGGCGCACGGGGGGAAGGTTCTGCCGCGTGAGGGCGAGGATTGAAGGCGACGTCTTCGCCTCAAGGGCGAGCTCCCAGCATTCGGCCGTCTCAGTCTGATCGGCGGGGCGGAAGACAAGCATATTGGGCATAGCGCGCAAGGCGGCCAGCTGCTCGACTGGCTGATGGGTAGGGCCGTCCTCGCCAAGCCCGATCGAATCATGTGTGAAGACCATGATGATGCGTATCCCCATTAAAGCTGCAAGCCGCAACGGGGGGCGGCAATAGTCGCTGAAGGTGAGAAAGGTTGCGCCGGACGGGATGAATCCTCCGTGGAGAGCGATCCCGTTGATGGCCGCCGCCATGCCATGCTCGCGGACACCCCAATGGATGTACCGCCCGCCGTAGGAGGATGGCCCGATGTCGGGCGTTGCGGCAACCTTGGTGTTGTTGGACGGCGTGAGATCGGCCGAGCCCGTAATGAGTTCTGGAACGGTCTTAGCCAGAACTTCGAGCACGCCTTGGGAGGCTTTCCGCGTCGCGACCGGCGTCCGGTCCTCAATAATCATGCGCTTATATGCAGCGACGGCCTCCCGCAGGGAAAGAGGCAGGCCGCCGTGCAGGCGGCGCTCGAACTCGCTGCGTTTCTCTGGCGGCAACTGCTCCAGAGACTCAGTCCATGCCGCCCGGGCTTTGGCGCCCCGCCGCCCGGCTTCGCGCCAGGCGTCCAATATTGGACCGGGAACAAAGAAGGGTTCATAGGGCCACTCAAGGTTATGACGCGCACCGGCAATTTCTTCGGGCCCAAGCGGCTCGCCATGCGCCTTTGCCGTCCCCGCGCGTCCAGGCGCCCCAAAACCGATCGTTGTGCGGCAGGCGATCAAGCTGGGTTTGGCCGACTCCCGCGCCTTGCGGGCCGCACGCAAAATGGCCTTTGGGTCGTGGCCATCAATGCGGACGGCATCCCAGTTGCAGGCTTGAAACCGTTTGACCTGATCGACGGAGTCGGCAAGCGAGGTCGGGCCGTCGATCGACACATGATTGTCGTCGTAAAAAACGATCAAGCGGTTCAGGCGGAGATGGCCCGCAATCGCAATCGCCTCCTGGCTGATCCCTTCCATGAGATCCCCGTCGGAGGCCAGCACGTAAGTGTAGTGATCGACGATGGATCCGAATTCCGCATTCAGCATCCGCTCGGCGAGAGCCATCCCGACAGCCGCCCCCAGGCCCTGGCCGAGGGGGCCCGTGGTCATCTCGACTCCAGGAGTGAGGCCATATTCAGGGTGCCCGGGCGTTAATGAATGCAGCTGCCGGAACCGCTGAAGCTGCTCGATGCTCATCGACGGCTCGCCTGTGAGATAAAGGAGAGCGTAGAGCAGCATGGAGCCATGGCCGGCAGAAAGGACAAAACGGTCCCGGTCAGGCCAGTCCATGGCCGAGGCGTCATATTTGAGAATCTTGGTGAAGAGAACAGTGGCCACATCGGCCGCCCCCATAGGGAGGCCCGGATGGCCTGATTTCGCCCGCTCGACCGAATCCATGGCGAGAGCACGGATGGCATTTGCCATGCCGTTGTGGCTGATTTTTTGGGCGCGCGCAGCTTTCAATTTTTTTACCTTTATGGCACCGGCGGACGTCCGGCGGCGAGCGCCTGTGAAAATGAAAGGCGGCCCCAAAGGAGCGCCCCCTGGCGCTGATTTGCCCGAAACAAAACTCCGCCTCTGCGTCTTGCGTCCCTGCAGCCTCCAAGGCGTCTCCGGGAAGCCTGGGGCGCCGAGCCAGTTTAAGTTTGGGGGTCCCGAAAAACGATTTCGCCGCGACACTTGCCCGTTGTCGCGGCGCGTGATCCGTCTCCCAGCGCTAGTTCTTTAGCGCGGCGCCTAGGGTTTGTCGACCTTTCCGGCCCTGATTGTGTCCGGAAGAAGGCTTTCAGGATTAAATTGGGAGCCGCAGCCCAACCGGCGCCACGAATCTGGTTAAGATGGCCTGCGGGACGGCACTTCCCGCTCCGGGAGGCGAGGGGCAGGGGGCAGTCCTTGGCCGGGCGGTCTGCGGGGCGGAGCGTCAGAACGGCTTTGATCCTTTC
>DASRYK010000121.1:0-33626 GCA_035687205.1 Methylocella sp.
GGACCCGGACGAGTACCGCGCGCTAAACATCTTCTGGGTGCCGCCAGAGGCGCGCTGGGCGCATCTGAAGGCCCAGGCCAAGCAGCCCGCCATCGGCCAGCTTGTCGACGACGCAATGGCCGGCATCGAACGCGATAACCCAGCGCTCAAGGGCGTCCTGCCAAAGGACTATGCCCGCCCCGCCCTCGACAAGCAGCGGCTTGGCCAGCTCATCGACCTTACCAGCAACATCAAGGTCGGCGACGAAGCGAGCCGCGCCAAGGACGTGCTTGGCCGAGTTTATGAGTATTTCCTCTCGCAATTCGCCAGCGCCGAAGGCAAGAAGGGCGGCGAGTTCTACACGCCGCGCTGCGTGGTGAAACTCCTGGTTGAGATGCTCGAACCCTATAAAGGCCGTGTTTATGACCCCTGCTGCGGGTCCGCGGGAATGTTTGTGCAGTCCGTGGAATTCATCCGCGCCCATGCCAATGGGAACGGCAATGGCGGCAAGGCCAAGGCCGATATTTCAATCTATGGCCAGGAATCGAACTACACCACTTGGCGGCTCGCCAAGATGAACCTCGCGATCCGCGGCATCGAGGGCCAGATCGCCCATGGCGACACGTTCCACAATGACCGCCACCCTGACCTCAAGGCCGATTTCATCCTCGCCAATCCGCACTTCAATGACAGCGATTGGGGCGGCGAGCGTCTGCGCGAGGACAAGCGCTGGCAATTTGGCACGCCGCCCGCGGGCAACGCCAATTTCGCATGGGTGCAGCACATCGTCCACCACCTCGCGCCTGCGGGCGTGGCGGGCTTCGTGCTCGCCAACGGCTCGATGTCGTCGAACCAGTCCGGCGAGGGTGAGATTCGCAAGAAATTAATTGAAGCAGGGCTCGTGGACTGCATGGTTGCGCTGCCGGGCCAGCTTTTCTATTCGACGCAGATCCCGGCATGCCTGTGGTTCCTCGCCCGTGATCGAAAGAATGGCAAGTTCCGCGACCGCCGCGGCCAGGTGCTCTTCATCGACGCCCGCAAGCTTGGCCGCATGGTGGACCGCACCCATCGCGAGCTGACGGACGAAGACATCGCCCGCATCGCCAACACCTATCACGCCTGGCGGGGCGAGAAGGAAGCGGGCCAGTACGCGGACATTCCAGGCTTCTGCAAGAGCGCGGCGCTGGACGAAATCCGCAAGCACGGCCATGTGCTCACCCCCGGCCGCTACGTCGGCGCTGAGGTGCAGGAAGACGGCGGCGAGCCGTTCGAGGAGAAGATGAAACGCCTGACCCAAACCCTCGCTTCCCAGAGGGAGGAGGGAAGGCGTCTTGATAAGGCGATTTGGGAAAACCTCGCTCATCTCGGCTATGATGTCTCCAAGGGAGGCAAGCCATGAACCTGGAAGTCGCACGGCGCAAAACCGAACTCGAAGCACTTTGCCGCGAGCACCACGTGCGGCGGTTCGAGCTGTTCGGCTCCGCGGCGGCTGGACGCGACCGGCCGGGCGAAAGCGACTTGGATTTTCTCGTGGAATTCGAGCCGCTTCCACCGGGAAGTTATGCCGACGCCTATTTCGGGCTCCTCGAATCGCTTGAAACTTTGTTCAACCGGCCAGTGGATTTGATCGTTGCCTCGGCGATCAAGAACCCATACTTCCGCGAGGCCGTGGAAAGGACAAAGGCTCTCCTTTATGCGGCTTGAGGCAAGGAAATACCTTTACGATATCCAGCGGGCGGCCAGCCTTCTCGCCCGGTTCACAGCGGGCAAAACGTTTGCGGACTACGCAGAGGATGCCATGCTGCGCGCCGCGGCCGAGCGCGAGTTCGAAATCATCGGCGAAGCGCTTGCGAAAATGGCGCAGCTCGATGCCGCGCTTGCCGCGCGCATCAGCGAGCATCGTCGCATCATTGCATTTCGGAACATCCTGATTCACGGCTACGCCGATGTGGATGATCGGCTGGTCTGGGGCGTGATCGAAACGAAGCTGCCCGTGCTGCGGCAAGAGGTGAGCAGCCTATTGGAGGAATTGGAGGGAGAGAGTCCTTGATCATTGATGCCAGCGATCCCGGTCTTTGCACATTTTGGATTTGGGATGTGACCGGCCCTTTTTGTTATGAAACGTGTCTGCGCTTTGGTTTAGTTATGGACTTTCACAAATATCGCCTTCGGCGGGAGCCATCGATCGCTGCGAGCCTCAAGGAGCCCGGCTATGACGCTTGATGAATTGCTGCGGGAGAAGCGCGCCGCGGTTTTGGATCTGTGCGCGAAACACGGGGCGCGGAATGTGCGGATTTTCGGATCGGTTGCCCGGGGCGGATGGGGCGAGCGACCTCGATTTCCTCGTCGAACTGGAACCATGCAGGACTCTGTTCGACATCGGAGGCCTCCAGCACGGCCTCGAGCAGTTGCTGGGCTGCCCGGTGGACGTGGTCAATGAGCGCGGCCTCAAAGCCCGTATCCGGGGGCGGGTGATTCAAGAGGCTGTCCTGATATGAAGGACCCTAAGGAGCGGTTGCGGGACATCTTGGAGGCTATCGCCGCCATCGCGCGCCATCAGGACCGGGACAGGGCAGCCTTCGAGCGCGGCGAGATGATGCAGGTCTGGTTTCTCAGGCATTTGCAAGATTACCGGCGAGGCGGCCCGCGCCCTGCCCGGGGAAGTGCAAAACCTTGCGCCCGGCATTCCCTGGCCGAAGATTGCCGGCATGCGCAACACATTTTGGTTCACGGCTACTTCGAGATCGACACCGGGATTGTCTAGGACGCGGTGGAGCGCGATCTGCCGGGCTTCAAACGCGCGGTCCAGGCGCTGTTGGAGGAATTGGAGGGAAAGGGGCCGTGACTCTTTGAAATGCCAGCGATCGCGGTCTTTGCGTGTTTTGCCGTGACGGAGACAACGTCGCCAACCTGAGGGAGCTGGGGTATGGCAGGTGAAAGCCAAGCTCTGGAAGTTGATCGTGGATGGCTCTTTCACCCAGTCTTTTCCCAAGATTGGCAGCGTTCCCCACTGTATCCGCTTGCGCAATGGGTCAACGGCATTGCGTTTAGAGATATCCAGTTCTCCGCCAGCGGGCGACCTGTGATCAAGATTGCTGAGATCAAGGGAGGGATTAGCGAGCAAACCAAATTCACAGAGCAGACATTCGATGAGAGCGTTCTTGTGCGATCTGGAGATCTCCTGTTCTCCTGGTCTGGGCAACCGGAGACTTCAATTGATGCCTTCTGGTGGCGCGGACCTGAGGGATGGCTCAATCAGCACGTATTCAAGGTGACGCCGCGGGAGGGAATTGACGCGACGTTCTTCTTCTATCTTCTACGCTATCTGAAACCTAAATTTGTTGGCATCGCTCGGAACAAGCAGACAACGGGTCTAGGCCACGTCACGAAGCGCGACCTTGAGACCATAGTCGTAGCAGTTCCCGATTCCGCAGAACAGCGCGCCATTGCCCACATCCTCGGCACGCTGGATGACAAGATCGAGCTCAACCGGCGGATGAACGAAACGCTGGAGGCGATGGCACGGACGCTCTTCAAATCGTGGTTCGTGGACTTCGACCCCGTCCGCGCCAAATCGCAAGGCCGCGACCCGGGCCTCCCCAAACCCCTCGCCGATCTTTTCCCCGGCCGCCTCGTCGGCTCCGAACTCGGCGAGATTCCGGAGGGGTGGGGGGTAGCTACACTTGGAGATGTCGCCGAAAATCCGCGGCGAGCCGTTCAGCCCTACGAGATCGAGCCAGATGTGCCGTACATCGCGCTCGAACATATGCCGAAACGCTGCATTGCTTTATCTGATTGGGGCATTGCGGATGGATTGGAGAGCAATAAGTTCGAGTTTGAGACCAGTGAGGTTTTGTTCGGAAAGCTCAGGCCATACTTCCACAAGGTCGGGGTCGCGCCGGTAGACGGCGTCTGCTCAACCGACATCGTGGTCGTTAGCCCGAAGTCAGAGCATTGGTTCGGCTTTGTCCTTGGGCACGTGTCGAGCGACGCCTTCGTCGAGTACACCAACGCTGCTTCCACCGGAACGAAAATGCCGCGAACGAGCTGGGGAGATATGGCGCGCTACCCGGTCGTTTGGCCACCCCCGCTGGTTGCAGGGGCGTTCACGAAGCAGATAAGACCGTACATCAATCGGATCATTTCAGGAATTCACGAATCACGAACTCTCGCTGCCCTGCGCGACACGCTGCTGCCAAAGCTAATATCGGGCCAGGTGCGAATCGAAAACGCCGAACGATTCATGAAAGAGCGTGCATTATGAAGCGCGAAGCCCGCCTGCTTCTGGAAAAGGCGTGCGACTCGCTCTTACTCAGCATCGAGCTGTTCAATCGGCCCAATGATCGCGGAAGGGTTAGCGGAGCGCTGATCCAACTCGATCATGCATTCGAAATGCTCCTTAAGACAGCGATCATTCACCGCGGTGGGCGGATTCGGGAAAAGCGAGCGAAGGAAACCATCGGCTTCGATGCCTGTGTTCGGAGAGCATTGAGCGATGGACGCATCAAGTTTCTAGCGGACGAACAAGCGCTCACCTTACAGATGATTAACGGTTTGCGGGATGCCGCGCAGCATCATCTCCTCGATATCTCGGAAGGTCAGCTATATCTCCATGAACAAGCAGGCGTCACCCTGTTCCGTGAACTTCTAAAGGGTGTTTTTGGCCGAGATTTGACGAGTCACTTACCGACCCGGGTTCTACCCGTTTCTACGTCGTTGCCAACGGATCTTGCGACGCTGTTCGATTCCGAGATCAGTGAGATTCAGAAGCTCCTTCGGCCTGGCCGCAGGCGCGGGATCGAGGCGGAAGCACGTTTACGGCCGCTAGCGATCCTGGACGCGGCACTAAAAGGGGAAAAAGGCCAGCCGAGTTCGACCGACTTGCAGGGCATCGGTAAGGAGTTGCGCTCTGGAAAGAAATGGCCAGAGGTGTTCAAGGGCGCCGCAGCCGTGCAGATCACAACCGATGGATCAGGCCCGACATTGTCCTTGCGGCTCTCCAAGAAGGAGGGCATCCCAATCCAGCTCGTTCCTGAAGGCACCCCTGGCGCGGCAGTGGTGGCCGTAAAGCGCGTCAATGAACTCGACTTCTATAGCCTTGGTGCGAAGCAACTCGCCAAGAAGGTCAATTTGACTATGCCGAGGGCAATTGCCGTGGTTGATTATCTTGGCCTACGTAAGGAAAGTGAGTGCTATAGAGAATTCAAGATCGGGAAGCAGATCTACAAGCGGTATTCACTCAAAGCGGTTGAGAAGATCAATTCGGCGCTCCAGCAAGAACCCGCGGATGCGATTTGGGCGAAGCGTCACCTGAAGAAGCTGACTCCATGAGCGAACGCGGTGTCACAGAGTCCGTGATCGAGCAAGCCGCCCTCGCCTGGCTCGAAAGCGCCGGTTGGACCGTCAAGAACGGTGCCGAAATCGCTCCCGGCGAGCCCGCCGCCGAGCGAAGCGGCTATGACAAAATTGTGCTGGAACAACGCCTGCGCGACGCGCTCGTGAGGCTCAATCCGGAGTTGCCCGCCGAGGCGCTGGAAGACGCTTTTCGCAAACTCACGCGGCCCGAGGGCGCGGAACCAGTGGTGCGCAATCGCGCCATGCATCGCCTGCTCGTGGATGGCGTGACGGTCGAATACCGCATCTTGGGCGGGGAAATCCGTGGTGCGCAAGCGCGTATCATGGATTTCGACTGCGTCGAGGCGAACGACTGGTTTGCTGTCAATCAATTCAGCGTCCTGGAGAATAAACATAGCCGCCGCGCGGACATCGTGCTGTTCGTCAATGGCCTGCCGCTGGCGATATTGGAGTTGAAGAACGCGGCGGACGAGAATGCGACCATCTGGTCCGCGTTCGAGCAGCTACAAACCTATAAAGCCGAGATTCCATCTCTCTTTGCCGCCAATACCTTGCTCGTCATCTCCGACGGAGTCGAGGCGCGGGTGGGGACGCTCACCGCCGGGCGTGAATGGTTCAAACCCTGGCGCACCATCGCAGGGGATGTGCTGGCCGGCGCGCACCTGCCGGAGATGCAGGTGATGATCGAAGGCATCCTTGCGCCGCGCCGGTTCCTCGACCTAGTGCGCGATTTCATCGTCTTCGAGGATGACAGCGGGCGCGTTATCAAGAAAATGGCGGGCTATCATCAGTTCCACGCGGTGCAGGTGGCGGTTGCTGAGACGTTGCGGGCGGCCGAATTGCAGCGCGCGGCCACCGGGTTTGCCGAAGACTCTGGCCACTATGAGTCGGGCCGCAAACCTGGCGGCAAACCCGGCGACCGGCGCATCGGCGTGGTGTGGCACACCCAGGGCTCGGGCAAGAGTCTCACCATGGCCTTCTACGCCGGACGCATCATCCGCGAGCCGGCGATGGAGAACCCGACTATTGTCGTGCTCACCGACCGCAACGACCTCGACGATCAGCTCTTCGGCACCTTTTCGCGCTGCCGCGACTTGCTGCGCCAGCCGCCAGTGCAGGCAGAATCACGGGCGCATCTGCGCGAACTCTTGTCGGTCGCCGCGGGCGGCGTCGTGTTCACCACGATTCATAAGTTCTTTCCCGAGGAAAAAGGCGACCGGCACCCAACGCTCTCCCAGCGCCGGAACATTGTGGTGATCGCCGACGAGGCTCACCGCAGCCAATACGACTTCATCGACGGGTTCGCCCGCCACATGCGCGACGCGCTGCCCCATGCGTCCTTCATTGGCTTTACTGGGACGCCCATCGAATTGCAGGACGCCAGCACCCGCGCCGTGTTCGGCGACTATATCAGCGTCTACGACATCCAGCGCGCCGTGCAGGACGGCGCCACAGTGCCGATCTACTATGAAAGCCGCCTCGCCAAGCTTTCACTTGATGAGAACGAGCGGCCGAAGATCGATCCGGATTTCGAGGAAGCGACCGAAGGCGAAGAGGTCGAGCGCAAGGAGAAGTTGAAGACCAAATGGGCACAACTTGAAGCGATTGTCGGCACAGAAAAGCGTCTTAGGCTCATCGCGCAGGACATTGTTGACCATTTCGAGAAGCGGCTCGAAGCCCTCGAAGGCAAGGCGATGATCGTCTGCATGAGCCGGCGCATCTGTGTCGAACTCTACAACGAAATTGTCCGACTGCGGTCCGCTTGGCACCATGAGGAGGATGAAAAGGGCGCGTTGAAGGTCGTCATGACCGGCTCGGCTAGCGACCCCGTCGAATGGCAATCTCACATTCGGAACAAGCCGCGACGCGAGTCACTCGCCAAACGTTTCCGCGATCCCGATGATCCCTTCCAGATTGTGATCGTCCGTGACATGTGGCTGACCGGTTTCGACGCGCCAAGTTTGCACACAATGTACATCGACAAGCCGATGCGCGGCCACGGCTTGATGCAAGCCATCGCCAGGGTCAACCGCGTCTTCAAGGACAAGCCGGGCGGCCTCGTGGTGGACTATTTGGGGCTCGCCCATGAACTCAAGGCTGCCCTTGCGACCTACACCGAGAGCGGCGGCACCGGACGGACGGCACTCGATCAGGACGAGGCGGTGGCCTTGATGCTCGAAAAGTACGAGGTGTGTCGTGGGCTATTCCACGGTTTCGACTGGTTGAAGTGGACTGGCGGAACGCCGCAGGAGCGGCTGGGTCTCTTGCCTGCGGCCCAGGAGCATATATTGCGCCAGGAGAATGGGAAGGACCGGTATCTACGCGCTGTGCGCGAACTTTCGCAGGCCTTTGCGCTGGCGGTGCCTCATGCCGAGGCGCTGCGCATTCGGGACGACGTGGCCTTCTTCCAGGCCGTGCAAGCGGTGCTCGCCAAACGTGCGCCGGGCGATGCGCTGCCGGAGGAGGAGCTGGATCATGCCGTGCGCCAGATCATTTCCCGCGCGGTGGCACCCGAGGGCGTGGTGGACATTTTCGCCGCCGCAGGGCTCGCAAAGCCCGACATTTCTATCCTCTCCGACGACTTTCTCGCGGAGGTGCGCGGGATGCCCCAGCGAAATCTCGCTGTGGAGTTGTTGCAGAAACTGCTCAAAGGCGAGCTCAATGTACGCCGGCGCAAAAATGTTGTGCAGGCGCGCTCTTTTGCCGAGATGCTGGAGCAGACTATCCGCCGCTACCAGAACCGGGCAATCGAAGCGGCACAGGTCATTGAGGAGATGATCCAGCTAGCGAAAGACATGCGTGAGGCGGACGCTCGCGGGGAAAAGCTTAAACTCTCCGAGGACGAGCTGGCTTTTTATGACGCGCTTGAGACGAACGACAGCGCGGTCAAGGTCCTCGGCGATGAGACCCTGCGCACGATTGCGTGTGAGCTGGTCGCGGCTGTCAGAGGGAACGTTACGATTGACTGGACGCTGCGCGAGAATGTGCGGGCGCAACTTCGCGTTTTTATCAAACGCATCCTGCGAAAATACGGCTACCCGCCTGACAAACAGGAAAGGGCTACTCAGCTCGTACTTGAACAAGCTGAGGTTCTTTCTGTCAGTTGGGCAGCTTGAGCAAAGGAGCGCACCGCCGGGTATCTACCGTCGCGACGTCGTTTCTTGAATGGTAGCTCGTCGTCCTTCGCCAACGGATTCTCAGGATTGCGTTGGCAGCTCAGGCGGTGCAGGAGCATCCACTGCCGCGGCTCCCGACTGAAGGCCGTCCCTCCAAGCTCGGAGCGCTTGGCCCGCGCTTTCCATTGCTTGCCGATGTTCTTCGATTTCTGTATCGGGCAATTCACGCGCAATCCATTGACCAGCCCCGTCGGTTTCAAGAACCGCGATGCGGATGGGGCCGGCAACTCCGCCCGGATTCGTGTGAATGACGTGCTCAACCGTCCATGCCGCGAGGAATACGGCCTCGCGTACATTCGGCTGACCATTTTGGCAGAAGACATCGACCAGGAATCGGAGGAATGGATCAGCAGCAAGTTTTCCTGATCCAATCGCGACATAATAATGATGCGCGTCAAGTAGACGAGGCTGGAGGGGGCCGTCGAAAACGCAGCACTGATGAGTGCCATTGTGCGGGAACGCAAGGATCGTGCTCAAATTTAGCGCGTTAAACGCGCCGACAATTCCCGTGCTTTGGAACTGTTGCAACACCAATTGAGCCAATATCAGTGGATAGTCCACTGGATGATGCGTGTTAGGTATAGCCGCATGATTTCCGTCAGCTGCGAATCGGAACCGATCTCCTTGACCTTGGTCGCCGGCGAATGCGAACACTTGGTTGCCACCAAGCACGGCGATCTTCTTGCCAGTGTGATGCGCAATGGGGAGTTGCCCCATGCTAGAGGTAAGCATGCTATCGGAAGCGACCACCGCCCCATCGCGACAAAGAAAGCCCACGACGACAGTCATTGCTGGAAAATGCTGTTCGCCTTCATCTCGGGATAGCGATTGTAAATCGCTGCAACTAGCTGCTGAAAGGAGAGCGAGCGAACCCAGTTGGCGGCCTGCGAAATGAAAGTTCGCGCTGGTTCGGGTATTGTCAATAACAAACCAGCGCCTTCCGCATAGCCACTGTTGGTAAGTCGGTAGAGCCGATATCGCATTGAATGATCAGTGGCCACGAGCCCTGCGGCTTCGAGACGTTCCAGCTCAGAATAGACCTGACGATCAAATGGCCCATAGTCATACGGGCTAAATGCGAAATGAGGTCCTCCCACGAATTGAGACGCCTCGCGATCAATGAGAAAGAAAAGCTTCTGCACCTGCACTGGCGTGAACGAAGCGTTCCCGCCGGCGGATGCAAGAGCGGCGAGCATGAGGGTTCGTCGTTCCATGCATCCTCCCGATAGCCGACTCACGGCAAAACTCACTTTACCCTGCCTATCAAGCCCTGACGAGGGGATGAATCAGTGCCTGACTTTCCCCTCTTGGCTGGTCAGAGTCGCCAGGAGAGAACCGTTCGGGGCTCCCCGTTCCAATCGTTCAGAGCCTCTTGAAATCGCAAAGCGCCTTCCAAGCCGCATTGTTCTCCTTGATCTGCCGGATCGTCTCTTCCGTATCCCGTTCCGACCAGCGGATCGGCTCGAACGCCGAGCAGGCGACGGCATCAGTCCCGACGGAAGCCGCCGTCGTCGCGCAGCCGGGCAGGGTCGGAAGCAGCGGCAGCAGGGTGGCATCGCGCCGAATACGGGTGAGACCAAATGATAGGGGGATACCGAGGACGTCCGCTCTGACGAGCGCCTTCCCGTCACCTCTTGCACTCGGAGAATCGGTTTTTGTGGCTTAACGGTTGCCTGAGATGGTTTCGAATAGTACCGAGTTTGTCGTCCTGAAAAGGCCAATGTTTTCAATGATCAAAAGCTCCGTACTTTAACCCCCGCAGTCATGAGGTTTGGAGAAAAAGGGCCAGAACAGAGAAAAATCCGGGCGTCAGGAGCGCCGCGCAGTCAACAGCCAGTCAGCTAAAGGTCTTGGAAATGTTTGGATTTTCCGGCCTCCCGAGGGCCGGGAGAATATCAGGGAGAGCAGGACCTGGCGGAGGGAGCGGGATTCGAACCCGCGATACGGTTTCCCGTATACACACTTTCCAGGCGTGCGCCTTCAACCACTCGGCCACCCCTCCACGGACGCAGACATCTTCACGCCGTCCTCTTTCCCAGAGAACCAGCGGGCCGCGCCGCGGCGCTCTCAAGCTTTGCTTTGCGAGACCTGCGCTAGGCGATCCCTATCATGAGGCAATTCCCAACGACAAGCGCTTGCGAGTCAGCATTTCCCGAGCTCTGGCGCGAAAGCCGCGAGGCTCAGCAAGGCAGTTCCCCTCTCGCTGGCAACGTCCTCCAGGGGCTAAGCCACTTCGCCATCTTTCGGCAAAGCTTCTGCGACTCCCGCCGCTCAGCAGCCATCAAGACTCGGTGCAAAGCCTAAGGAAATTCCAAAGACAACGCCCCTGACAGAATGCGCCAAACTTTGATTGGCAGTGAAGTGGATGCCGGTGCGAAAGCCCCGGCCTTGGCCTTACAAGGATATGAACTTTCAGGATGCTGTCCATCCGGCCTTGCGGGGAGCACCGATGCCGCCAAACCTCATTGATCCGCAAAGAACCGGATGGATATTCCAGAGAAGGCGCGTTTTACATTACCCTGGAAGGCTGGAAGGGCAGGGCCCGCGCTAAGGCAGATGGCAGGCTGAGCGAGGCTTTCGCCTTGCGGAGGTTCAACACCGCACCATGGACTGCAGCCGGCGTGATGAGGCGCTTCCGCATATGGCATTGATGGTTTATGTGAGCGCTTTTAGCGGCCCCTTCGTCGCCCGGCCAAACGGCTGCTGTTTTAGTGGATTGTCTGCCGCTTCGCCGCTGCATGGGCAAAGGCCCGGTCCCCCCCCCCGGTGAAATGGCCTGGCGCCCGAAAATGCGCCTTCTTCTGGATGGCTGTATCTGTCTCCTCGACGGTCACGAGCGGCGTTGTCGCAGCCCGCAAGAACCCTGAGGCCGAGGCCATCCGCAGTCGCGGAACGGCGCTAGCTCCGGAACGAAGAAGGAATCTGCCAGCGTAATCGCATCTGCGCGCTCGTCCAGCCTTTCATGGCGGAAAATCGCGGTAAACCCCGACGAGATCCGGGTCAAAGGCTTGAAAACCAAGCATTTTCCGGCGCTTGCCGCTGCTGCAAGTTAGAGTCGGCGGCTGCTGGCGCTCGCAGTTTAATACCGAAGTGGCGCACCCGGCGAGATTCGAACTCACGGCCTCTGCCTTCGGAGGGCAGCGCTCTATCCAGCTGAGCTACGGGTGCTCCAGCGCGGCGGTCAGCCCTAGCGGCGCGCGCCTTCCAAAACCAAGGCGCGCACAGAAAAAGCTCTGCCGCGCCCGAGGAGAGATTAAAGATAAATCCCTTCCTCCGCAACCGTCAGGCTCTGTGCCGTTGCGCCTGCCTCTTTCGCCGCCGCAACTCCGCCTGGCTTCTTGCCGGAACTCTTACGCTCCCGGCTCAGAAGCGGCTGAGTCAGTGCATGCTCGGGGAGGAATGCCCATTCTGCAATCTTGCTATTTCATCCTTGATTTGCAGCTTTCGCCGCTTCATCTCGGCGAGCTTCAATTCGTCCTTGGCGGGATGCATCAATTCCTTCTCAATTTCCTTATCGAGCGCCTCGTGCCGCTGTTCGAGGGCCGCCAGATGAGTCTCGAGGGACATGCAGAACTCCTTTTGAAGGACCGCATTGCAGACATATGTAGAATTTCAGTCTGCCATAAATCCTTCAAATTGCGAAGGCGCCCAGCGCCGCCCGGCAATCAATTTTTCCATAGCCAGTTTCGTTTTTACTAAGAGAAAGTGAAGGAAACCGGCGCCCGCAAGTGGGCAAGTGGAAAGAGGCGGGAAAAGACGCTTGCCTCCCGCCGGGCGGGCGCCATATGCCTGCTTTTGACAGCTTTGCTCTGCTTGCGCGAAGCGCGTTTCTTTAGATAGGCTCCAAATTGGGCTAAATAGCGGCAAACGTATTCTCAAGCTGGAGACGTGACGCCCAATGACCCAAAAGTTGAGCGACGAGGATCGTGCCCAGTTAAAAGCGGAATATGAGCTTCTCAGCCAGAAACACCTCGATCTCGACGCCGCCATCGAGGCTCTCATTCAGGTTGGAAGTGCCGACCGTCTTCAAATTCAAAGGCTCAAGAAGCGCAAGCTTGCCCTGCGCGACCGGCTGGCTTTTCTTGAGGATCAGCTTACGCCGGATATCATCGCTTGAACGAAGGAGGCTGTGATGGCCCAGATCCGTGTCGGAAAACGTGCGCTCGCTGAATTCTTCGGGACTTTCTGGCTCGTCTTTGGCGGCTGCGGCAGCGCTGTCCTTGCCGCGGCATTTCCGGAGTTTGGGATTGGATTCTTGGCGTCGCTCTTGCCTTTGGCCTCACCGTTGTGACCGGCGCCTATGCCTTCGGGCCAATTTCCGGCGCTCATTTCAATCCGGCAATTACTCTTGGCCTTTGGTCCGCTGGCAGGACCCCCGCAGGCGACATCATTCCCTACATCGTCTTCCAAGTCGCAGGCGCCATCGCCGCTGCGGCTTTGCTCAAGATTGTAGCGGAAGGCCATCCGGGCTTTGTTATGGGCAGTTTCGCCTCGAACGGTTTTGGTGATTTGAGCCCCGGGCACTATAGTCTGCTATCCTGCGCGGTCGTCGAGACCACGCTCACCTTCTTTTTTCTGCTGGTGATCATTGGCTCAACTTCGGAAGGGGCGGCCGCCGGGTTTGCCGGGCTGGCTATCGGGTTGACACTTACTCTCATTCACCTCATTTCCATCCCGGTCACGAACACTTCGGTCAATCCCGCCCGCAGCACGGGGACCGCAATTTTCGCTGGAAAAGACTATATTGAACAGCTCTGGTTTTTCTGGGCGGCGCCGGTCTCTGGCGCTCTTATTGCCGGGCTCCTGGGGCGCGCCCTTTTCCGGAAACCTTCATAAAAAAACATTTTGCCCCCTGCGGCGAAGGGGAAGGGCCTATTCCATCGCCGCAGCCTTCAGAATGCATACCATGGTCGCGGCCGCGGGCTCCCGCGATCCATTCCGGATCGTGTGCGGGCGGTCGCAACGGTATCTTAGCGTCTCGCCTGCTCTCGCTTTTTGGATGGCGCCCCCAACCTCGATTTCAAGCTCACCCTGGTTAACTGTGAGGCTCTCGACAGAGCCGCGCTGATGGCCTTCGGATTCAAGAACCCCGCCGGGATAGGCGAAGAGCTCATACCACTGCACCCAATCGACGGTTTTGATCCAGCCCGTGATCGCGAGCCTGCACCGGCCATCTTCCGACACAAGCATGGGGGTTTCGCCGCGGGTCATTTTCTCGAGGAAGGGCTCATCGTCCGCTTCCCGGAGCACGCGTTCGATTGAGACATCGAGCGCTTGCGTCAGCCGCCAGATCGTGGCGAGTGTCGGGTTTGTCTCGTTGCGCTCGATCTGGCTGATGATCGACTTTGCGACGCCCGACTGCTCCGAAAGCTCCGAGAGGGACAGGTTATAAGCCTTGCGCAGCCGCTGCACGGTCTTGCCAAGCTGACTTGACACGGCAGCTGCGCCAATCTCCAGCGCCTTGATCTTGTCCCGCCCTTCCGTATCCATCGCCTGCTTCCGCCGCTTTTCTTTGCCGGCGGGAAAATAGTCCCTTTCCTGGAAAATTTCGACAGTCAGCGCAAGGCTTTGCTGACGCTCTGCCGAAGCCGAAACCCTCACCCCGGCGCTCCGGACAGGCAAAACAAAGCTCTTTGTCATCCTGGCGTTATAAGAATCTGCTTTCGGTCAGACCACAAAGAAGAAACGAGCCTAGGTTTTGCCTGTGAGCCAAGAACACGAGCCGGAGCCCGCCCGTTACCGCACCCTTTTTTTGTCGGATGTTCACCTCGGCACGCGGGGCTGTCAGGCGGAGCTCCTGCTGGACTTTCTGAAACATAATGATGCGCCGACGATTTACCTCGTCGGCGACATGATCGACGGATGGCGGCTTAAGAATGGATGGTACTGGCCGCAGGCGCATAACGACGTCGTGCAAAAGCTCCTCCGCAAGGTGCGCAAGGGCGCCCGGGTCATTTATTTGCCGGGGAATCACGACGAATTCGCCCGGGGCTATATCGGCTCAGTCTTTGGCGGCATAGAAGTCGCCGACCACGCTTTTCATATGACCGCCGACAAGAAACGGCTTCTCGTCATCCACGGCGACCAGTTCGACATCGTCGTGCAGCATGCACGCTGGGTCGCCTTTCTCGGCGATTGGGCCTATACCATGGCCCTTTGGATCAACCTCTGGTTCAACCACGTAAGAAGGGCGCTTGGGTTTCCCTACTGGTCGCTTTCTGCATGGGCAAAGCTCAAGGTGAAAAATGCCGTGAACTTCATTGGGGCCTTCGAGGCCACTCTGGCCGAGGCAGCAAGGCGCCATAATGCCGATGGCGTGGTTTGCGGCCACATCCATCACGCGGCAATCCGCGTCATCGACGGCATCACCTATGTCAACACGGGGGACTTCGTCGAGTCCTGCACAGCCGTCGGTGAGCATGCCGATGGGCGGCTTGAAATTCTGCACTGGCAGCTTACAGCCGAGCAGCAGCGCCTCTTGCCAGTGCCTGCTGGCCCCGAAGAGCGGAGCACCGCCAAGGCCGCTGCTTGATGCGAATCCTGATCGTGACAGATGCGTGGAGACCGCAGGTCAATGGCGTAGTGCGCTCGCTTGAGTCTGTTTCTGCCGCCTTGCGCAACCTCGGCGCCGGAATCGAATTCCTGACGCCAGAGGGTTTTGCGACTGTTCCGCTGCCGACCTATAGGGAGATCAGGCTTGCTCTGGTCAACCAGAAGGCTGTGGCCAGGCGGCTCGAAAATGCGCCGATCGATCATATTCACATCGCAACGGAAGGCCCCCTGGGCTTTGCCGCGCGCCGCTATTGCCTCCGGACAAACCAGCTCTTCACAACAAGCTATCATACGCGCTTTCCCGAGTACATCGCCGCCCGCACGCCGATCCCTGAATCGGTTACCTATGCGGTGCTGCGCCGCTTTCACAACGCAGCCTGCGGCGTCATGGTCTCAACCGCCTCGATCGCAGACGATCTCCGCAGGCGCGGCTTCCGCCGGCTGATGCGCTGGTCGCGCGGGGTCGATCACACTCAATTCAACCCTTCGAAGGCGGCGCCTATCGATCTTCCGCGGCCTGTCTTTCTTTACGCGGGCCGGCTCGCGCCGGAAAAAAACATCGAGGCATTTTTGTCTCTCGACCTGCCTGGCTCGAAAGTTGTTGTTGGCGATGGCCCTTCCCGCCCCAGCCTTGAGGCCAGCTTTCCGTCGGCGCATTTCGCAGGCATGCAAAAAGGCGACGCCCTTGCGGCTTATTATGCCTCAGCGGATGTCTTTGTGTTCCCAAGCCGCACGGACACCTTTGGCATAGTGCTGCTCGAAGCGCTCGCCTGCGGCGTTCCGGTCGCTGCCCTGCCTGTGCCTGGGCCGCTCGATGTCATTGGATCAAGCGGAGCGGGTGTTCTTGATATGGACCTGCGCGCCGCCTGCCTTGCGGCTCTCGAAATTCCGCGCGAGGCGGCAAGAGCCCATGCGCTGAATTTCACTTGGGAAAAGAGCGCCCGCCAGTTCCTCGACAATATTACCGCGGCCAGAGCCGCCGCGCAGTGCGGCCTCACTGGCTAAGTGCCCGGAACGCTTGAACCATCACATCATGCCCCCAATCCGGCTGCGCCCTCAAGTGGCGGGATGAGCTTGGCAGCCGTTGCAGTTTCTCAGCGCGCCCAAGCTTCGGCACACGGCCCCTGGCAGTCTGCGCCGCCCCCCGCTTCTCTTAAAACCTGGCGCCTTTTCCCCATATAGAGAGCATGGACACAACTCTTTGCGGAGGACATAACCCCTTCGTTCCAGGTAACACCCAGTCTGAGCCATTCTCATCCGCAGGGGCGCCGCCAGTCGCGGATAATCGTGAGAGCGCGGGGAGCCTGGGCCAGTTCTGCGGCGATGCGGCGCTGCTCGACGCCTATTCGCAAGCGGTAACGAAAGCGGCAGAGCGCGTGAGCCCAAGCGTTGTCCGGCTCGAAATACGCGGCGGCGCAAGGGATCGAAACGGATCTGGCTCGGGAGTTATCCTGTCACCCGACGGGCTTGTGCTCACCAACAGCCATGTCATGCAGGGCGCAAAGCGCGCCCGCGTGACTGCGCTCGACGGCCGGATGCTTTCTGCCCGGCTCCTTGGCGACGATCCTGACACAGACCTCGCATTGATCCGGATCGAAGAGGATAGCGCTCTTCCTGCTGCAAAGCTTGGTGATTCAAAACTGCTTAAGCCTGGTGAAATTGCCATTGCAATCGGCAACCCTCTCGGCTTTGACGCAAGCGTCACAGCGGGCGTCATTTCGGCTCTTGGACGTTCACTTCGCTCCCACGGTGGCCGTCTGATTGACGATGTGATCCAGACCGACGCGGCGCTCAATCCCGGCAATTCGGGCGGTCCCCTTGTCTCCTCGCGCGGCGAGGTCATCGGCATCAACACCGCGATTATTTCTGGCGCTCAGGGAATTTGCTTTGCGGTTGCATCGAACACAGCAAGCTTTGTTCTTGGCGAGCTCGCTGCGCATGGAAGAGTCCGCCGGGCCTATCTCGGCATTGGCGCGGGGACGGTTCTGCTCCCGCGCAGGATCGCGTTGAGACTAGGCCTCCGGCAAAAGATGGGCGCGGTGGTGAGCGCCGTTGAAAGGGGCAGCCCCGCCGATGACGCAGGCCTTCTTACCGGCGATATCCTGCTGGCCGTGGAGGGAACGCCTGTAACCGGCGCGGACGATCTTATCCGCCTGCTCGATGCGGATAAGATCGGCCGCATCGTTCCCTTCGACGTTCTTCGCCGGTCGGACAAGAGGCGGTTCTGGGCAGCTTTGCGCGAACGGAAATAAAGGAAGCGCCCGCTGCAGGCTTGCACGCCCTCAGATCATATATTGCCCGCCGTTGATCGTCAGCGTTGACCCTGTGATAAAGCCGGATTCCTCGGCAACGAGAAAAACGACGCAGCGCGCAACCTCTTCCGGCTCACCGAGACGGCGCACCGGGATTTGCGGTAGAACCGATTTCTCAAGGACCTCGGCGGGGACCGCTTTGACCATGTCTGTTGCAATATAGCCGGGGCAAACGGCGTTAACGGTGATCCCCTTACCAGCGTTTTCCTGGGCAAGCGATTTGGTAAATCCTATATCGCCTGCTTTCGAGGCGGTGTAATTCGTCTGGCCAACTTGGCCCTTCTGGCCGTTGATCGATGATATGTTGACAATACGGCCAAAACCCCTCTGGCGCATCCCTTCGATGACCGGACGGGTCATATTGAAAAGAGAGTTCAAATTGGTGTTGATGACCTCGTACCATTGCTCGGGGGTCATTTTGTGGAACATCACATCGCGTGTGATGCCCGCATTGTTGACGAGGATATCGATTGGCCCTAAATCGCGCGCGACGGCAGCGGCCCCCTCGGCGCAAGCCTTATAATTCGATACATCCCATTTGTAGACCGGGATTTGCGTCTCTTCCTTGAATTTTGCGGCCACCGCATCGTTGCCTGCATAATTTGCGGCAACGGTGTAACCCGCGTCCTTCAAGGCCTTGCTGATGGCGGCGCCGATACCGCGCGTCCCGCCGGTGACTACCGCTACCCTGGCCATGTGTTCAACCCTTTCCGGTATTTTCGGTTATCAGGTTTTGCTCCAATCGGATGAGTGTGCAGAAATGTTGCTCGCGCGCATTCCAGAATTCCGGAAGGCCCGGCTCCATTTCACCGGGCCACCGTCAGCGCAATACCCATCCCGCCGCCAATGCAAAGCGTGGCAAGGCCTTTTTTTGCTCCCCTCCGCTGCATTTCATAGAGCAGAGTCACGAGAATGCGCGCGCCCGATGCGCCGATCGGATGGCCGATCGCTATCGCGCCGCCATTTACATTGACGATTGCGGGGTCCCAGCCCATATCCTTATTCACGGCCAAAGCCTGCGCGGCAAAGGCCTCATTGGCCTCGACGAGATCGAGGTCCTTGACTTTCCAGCCCGCCTTCTCAAGCGCTTTGCGCGAGGCCGGGATCGGGCCCGTCCCCATGATTGCCGGATCGACGCCGGCGGTTGCCCAGGACGCGATGCGGGCAAGCGGCGTGAGGCCGCGGGCTTCTGCGTCCTTGGCCATCATCAAGACCAAGGCCGCCGCACCATCATTGATCCCGGAGGCATTGCCAGCGGTCACCGTGCCATCCTTGGCAAAGGCCGGTTTGAGTTTCGCAAGCCCTTCAAGCGTAGTGCCCGCCCGGATGTATTCATCCGACTCAACCACAGTGTCGCCCTTCTTTCCCTGGACCGTGAAGGGAACGATCTCCTCCTTGAATTTTCCTGCCTTTTGCGCCGCCTCGGCCTTATTTTGGGAGGCAAGGGCGAATTCATCCTGCTCCTGCCGGCTCAACTGCCATTTCGCTGCGACATTCTCGGCCGTCTGGCCCATGTGGCAGCCGTTGAAAACATCGGTCAAACCGTCCCGGATCATTGTATCGACGAATTTGACGTCTCCCATCTTCGTGCCCCCCCGCAGATGAGCGCCATGCTGAGAGAGCGACATGCTTTCCTGGCCCCCGGCAACAATGATCCTCGCGTCGCCGCCTTGGATCTGCTGCATCCCAAGCGCCACAGCGCGCAGCCCCGAGCCGCAAACCTGGTTTATCCCGAAGGCCGTCTTCTCCTGCGGAATGCCAGCCTTGATCGCAGCTTGGCGGGCGGGATTTTGCCCTTGACCCGCGGTCAGGACTTGGCCAAGAATGACTTCATCCACTTCACCGGCTTCAACTTTGGCGCGGGCAAGCGCGGCAGTGATCGCGGCTGCGCCAAGCTCATGGGCAGGTGTGGCGGCGAAGGAACCGTTGAACGATCCCACCGCGGTGCGCGCCGCGCTCACAATCACGATTTCATCCGGCATAGGGGCTCTCCTCAAAGAATGGCTGCTGCGTGCACGCTGCAAGCTTTTCTGTTATCTTAGCATCGGCGGGGGCTGCTTGCGAGCCACGGTTGCGCCGTGGGTAACATAACAAGCGTGTTTTTGCGCAAAAAAATGGCTGCCGTTTTTGCAACAGCGTTATGCGTATATTCTTATGTCAGCAGGAAACGAGAGCCATGATTCCGCAATGAAAAACTCATTTTCCGGCCCTGCGGGCGGGGCCGGGCTAAACATCTTTTCTTACCAGGCGGCACCCATGGGGCGGGACGAAGCGCATGGCCAAGGACAGTAAACCCATCACCATCAAGAAATACGCAAACCGGCGCCTCTATAACACGGACACAAGCGCCTATATAACGCTTGAGGACCTTGCCGCGATCGTCAAGCGGGGCGACGACTTTGTGGTTTATGACGCAAAAACCGGCGAGGATATCACCCGCTCCGTTCTGACTCAGATCATTTTCGAGCAGGAGGGGAAAGGGGGCCAGAGCCTCCTGCCGATCACATTCCTGCGGCAGCTCATCCGCTTTTATGGCGACAGCATGCAGCTGCTGGTCCCGAGCTATCTTGAGTTCTCGATCGGCAAGCTTGCGAGCGAGCAGGCCAAATTCCGCGAAAAGCTTGCTAAAAACTTTGGCGGCGCACTAACGGCGCCGATCTTCGAATCCATCGAGGAGCAGACCCGCAAGAACATGGCTCTCTTTGAACAGGCTTTCGCCATGTTTAACCCATTCGGAAAGCCCGTTCCCCCCACTCAAGGAGAACAGGCTGCCGCTTCCGCAGAGACTGCCGAAGAGCGCCCCCCGCAAAGTTCGAGCAGCGACATCGAGGAGATGAGGCGGCAGCTCGATCAATTGCAAAAACGCATCGAAGCGCTTGCCGCCAAGGAGTAAGGGCGCCTCTTCCGGACACTTTTCCTCTGCTTCCCTTAAGGGTTGATCTCCGGCTGCCAGCCGGGGGGCGCAAGCTCGAAGCCGGAAAATTCGAAGCCTGGCGCGACGCTGCAGCCCGCAAGAGTCCAGGCCCCAAGGCTGGCTGCGCTTTGCCAGCACAGCGCCGGCACAACAATTTGCGGCCGCTCGCCATTGAAAAGATCAGGCCCCAAGCGGTGCGCGCATGCTCTTCCATCCTGAAATGTCTTGAGCTCCAAGGGTGCCCCGGCATAGAAATGCCAGGCTTCAGCGGCATCGACCCTGTGCCAGCGCGAAATCTTGCCTTCGCTCAAAAGGAAGTAAATCAAGGTCGAGAAGGGCCGGCCGCCTTCATTCTGCGACGAATCGCGGAAAGTCTCGCGAAAATAGCCGCCCTCTGGATGCGGCTGCAAGCCGAGCAGGCGGATGATCTCTGCGGCGCTGCGGCCGGAAAGCGGGCGGTCTTGCATTCAGCCAATTTCCGGTTGCTGTTGACCTGTGATGAGCTTACGCACGGTTCTTACGCTCGCGAAGCTCGGCGAAGACAACGGCGGGATCTTCGCCCAGCATGCCAAGCTTGGCCTGAATCTCGGGATCGCCCGCACGCAGAAAGGGATTGGCGGCACGTTCGAGCGCGATCGTCGTGGGCAGCGTGAAGGCCCCGGCCTTGCGCAGACGCGCAACTTCCTCCGCGCGGGCCTTCAGGATCTTGTTGTCCGGATCGACGCTGAGCGCAAAGCGGGCATTGGATAAAGTGTATTCATGTCCGCAATATACCTCTGTTTCGCCCGGAAGCGAGGCAAGCTTCATCAGTGACTGATACAAAGTGCGGGGCGGCTCCTCGAAGCAGCGGCCGCACCCCAGTGAAAACAATGTATCGCCCGTGAAAAGAATATCTTCGGACTGAAACCAATAAGCGACATGCCCCGAGGTGTGGCCTGGAACCTCAATGACTCGCGCCTCCACCGCTCCCGCCATCACCCCGTCGCCCTCGCTAACGGCCCGGTCGAGAGTGGAGATTTTTGCTGCTTCCTTGGCCGGGCCTGTGACCCGGGCGTGCGGGAATTTTGCCTTGAGGCCCGAGATTCCCTGGACATGATCGAAGTGGTGATGCGTGATCAGAATGTCGGTGAGGTCCCATTCCTTTGCAGCGAGCGCGGCGAGGATCGGCGGGGCGTCAGGCGCGTCAATAGCAGCAGTCGCCCGGGTCTCTGGATCATGGAGGAGAACCCCGAAATTATCCTCAAGGCACAGGAACTGATAAATATGAACTGGCATGGCCTGGTCGTCCTTGATTGTGCGCGATGTGCAACGGCCGTCTCCTCGAGGCCGGGCACTGCCGGGGTACAGCTTCTCGTTGCGCTGTCTCGGCCTTAGCCGGGAATCAAGGCTTTATTTTTGCCTGCTGGAATCGGATGATCCCGCGCCAGGTGAGGTTGAGACCGTTTCTTGCTGAGCAGCCGGTTCCATGGCCATAGATGTCGTCGATTTGCGGACTTTCTACAGCTCATCGCTTGGAGAAGTCGCCCGGCGGATCGTGCAGAAGATCCTGCGAGAGCGATTTGCCAATTGCACAGGCTATTCCGTACTCGGTGTTGGCTATGCAACCCCCTATCTTGACGTCTTCCGCGAGGAGGCGGTGCGGGTGATTGCCTTCATGCCAGCTGAGCAAGGAGTCATGAATTGGCCATCATCGGGAGCCTCCTCGTCGGCGCTGGTCGAGACCAGGGCCATGCCTCTGCCAAACTCCTGCATCGACAGGGCGCTCATCATCCATGCGCTCGAGATAACCGAGCATCCGCATGATTTGCTGTCCGAGGTCTGGCGAATCCTGACCCCAGGAGGGCGGATTATTGCCGTTGTGCCCTGCCGTTCGGGCCTTTGGGCGCGTCTTGACAGGACGCCCTTTGGGCATGGCAGGCCTTATTCCCGGGCCCAGCTTGGAGAGCTCTTGCGCGAGACGCTTTTTTCTCCAGCCTATTGGGCGGAAGCTCTTTATATTCCCCCTTATCAACGCCGGGCATGGCTGCACGCAGCAGCCTTTGTCGAGGACTTAGGCGCCGCCCTTTCCCTGCCCTGGGGCGGGGTTCTGATTGTCGAGGCAACAAAGTTACTCTACCGCCCGGTCGGCGCGCGGAGGCCTGCCGCCTACGCCGTTCCGGTTCCCGCCGCCCCGCCCATTCTCGTCCCGGAGCCGGCAGGCGCAGCAGGGCGAAGCGCGGCCCGCAAACTGGCCCTGTAGCCCGCCCGGGCCAAATTGCAACGGTTCTTTTAAGCAGCCTGGCTGCTTGGGCGCGGCCTGGGCCTTATGCCAAAGCATGAGATCAAGAAAAGGCCGCCATGTCTTAAGCCTTCGCTGTCAATTCCGTGCCCAAGCCCCGGGCAAAGATGCCATTGGCAGGGGACGCCCGCCTCAGCGAGCATTTCTGCTGACACAAAAAGCGCATCCGCCGGAATAAGATCATCCTCGCTGCCGTGAATAAGTAAGATAGGCGGCGCTAGCCCCGGCGTAATGGGAGGCACAGGGTTTGACTGCTCCGGAGCTGCGAGGAGCCCCGAGTAGCCAAGGATGGCAGCAGGCGGCCAGAGGCGCCGCAGTCCGGCGTGCAGTGCCAGCATTGCGCCTTGGCTGAACCCTACCAAGGCAAGCTTGCTATCATCCAGCCGCCAGCGGCTCAGCTCGGCATCAAGAAAAGCGTCGAGAACCGGCTGCGCCTTATTGACGCCTGTCCATCGCTCCTCCGCATCGCGCATGGTCAGGCGGAACCACTGGCGCCCTCCCGGAACCTGGGGGCAGGGCTCAGGGGCGTGGGGCGCAACAAACACCGCGCCCGGCAGCAAAGCCCGCCACTGCTGCCCAAGCGCGATGAGATCATTCCCATTGGCGCCATAGCCATGCAGGAGAACAATGAGCTGCTCCGCGGTTTGGGATCTAGGTGCCAAGCGTGGCCCGTCGATGATGACCGCCATTGTCCATTGCCTGCCGGTTCGAGTGTGGATTGTGCCGAGGAACAGTTTTCTTGCGCGAAGGTCAAGGCATAGCCTCAACGTCTCGCGCAGGAATAAGATTCCGTTTACACGCTTGTGTCACGAGGCGTATGTCCGCCAGAGCGGCTAGCTTCGGGCCGCTGCGGCCCGCATCCGCGGGCGCTGCAAGCCAGAGCTCTTCTAAAGCATGACAAGGTCATTCGCCAATCGCGTCTTTCGCTTCGCGCCTTCGTCAAATGGCTACCTGCACCTCGGCCATGCCTATTCTGCCTTGCTGAATTATGAACTTGCTCAAGCCTCAGGCGGGCGATTCCTGCTGCGCATTGAAGATATCGACATGGAGCGGTGCCGGCCTGAGTTCGAGCAAGCGATCTACGGCGATCTGCGCTGGCTTGGCCTTGTATGGGAAACGCCCGTCCGCCGCCAATCGGAGCATTTTGGCGAATATGCTGCCGCGCTCGGACGGCTCTCGGACCTAGGCCTCACCTATCCCTGCTTTTGCACGCGCGGCGAAATTACCGCCGCAGTGGCGGGCCGCAAGGATTGGCCTCACGACCCTGACGGCTCTCCGCATTACCCAGGAACTTGCAAGAATCTTTCACGTGAACAAAGAGAATTGCGGATTTCCAGAGGCCAGCCTGCAGCGCTGCGAATCGATATGGCGGCAGCGCTCGCCAGAGCCGGGGATAAGCTGAGCTGGACGGAATTGGGGCCGTCGTCGCAGCCGCGCGAAGTCAAGGCAAGCCCCGCAGCATGGGGCGATGCGGCGCTTTCGCGCAAGGATATCCAGGCAAGCTACCACATCGCCGTCGTTGTCGATGATGCCGTCCAGGGAATTACCGAAGTGGTCCGGGGAGAGGATCTTTTCATGGCAACGAGCCTGCACCGCCTCCTGCAAGCATTGCTCGATTTGCCAGCCCCCGTCTATCGCCATCACGCCCTCTTGCGCGACGCCTCAGGGCGGAAATTATCGAAGAGTTCGAGGGCAAAGTCCCTTCGTGCTTTGCGCGAAGAAGGGCTTTCGCCGGAGGAGGTGCGCGAGAGGCTGCTGCCCGGATTCGTTTTTGCCCGCTCCCTTTAAGATAACCTGCGGGCTATCATGGCCGCAACTCAGAGCCACTCCGTGCGGCGAGACCCGGTCACGTTCAAGGCTTAAACAAATATACATATATGCAAGGAACTCCATTTTGACTTGCAACGAGAACAGATCACAGGGCCATCCAGAGGGATCATCCAATGCCTTAAGCTCTGCAGCGAAACTTTCTTCAAGCCGGGTTTGTCTCATTGCTGGCGCTTTTTTTGTCTTAACTTTGATCTAATGCGCAAATCACGGTGACCATCATGAGATTCATCGCTCTTCTTCTCGCCCTCCTTGCCGCGGCGGCGCTCCCGGCAAAAGCCGACAATCCGGCTGCTTCAACGAAGATCCATAGAGTCTTCGATATTATCCGGGGCAACGACAAGATCGGCACTGATATAGTGGATATCGAGCGTCACAACGACACAATAAAAGTCAAAATAAAGACTGACCTTTCTGTTAAGATCATGTTCATCGAGGCCTACCGCTACGAATATTCCTGCAACGAAGTCTGGAAGAATGGACAGCTTGTTGCCTTCAAGTCGCAAACTAATGACAACGGCACTAAACATTCCGTCGAAGTGAAAGCGGCAAACGACAAGCTCAGCATGGACGCCGACGGCAAGCACAGCGAACTCCCGAGGACCGCGGCGCCTGCGAGTATCTGGAACAAGCAGCTGATCCGGCAGAGCGAGGCTTTCGAGCCGGATACGGGAAGGCGTCTTTCGATGCAGGTGACCGACCTTGGAACCGAGACCATCACTGTTCAAGGCGTGACGCGACAAGCGCAGCACTACAAGATCGCCGACACGCTGAAAGGTGAATTTGCCCGCGAGCTTTGGTTCGATGGAGACGTCCTTGTCCGGACAAAGATCATCGGCTCAGACAATTCGGTAATTTTGTCTGACTTAAGAAACTGAGGAAGTTGACTTCGGCACCTTGATTGGCCGCGCTGCCCGGCCCGTTTCCCCATTTGGTGGGGCCTCGCCGGCGAAACTGATTTGGCGAAACGGTTGAGCGGCTTGCGCCTTTGTCAGCCGCGGAGAGAATTTTCTGGCCCTGGGCTGCAAGCCGCGCGTTGCGCCGAGAGCCGCCTTATGAAGGCTGCTACTGCCGCAAAGCCGCCATAGGCGGATTGGGAGCCTTCTGGACGAGACCATCTATGCGGTCCCGCTCGCGTTTGAAATAGGCGAGCATGCGTCCATCGAATTCACGGGTCCGGGCGAGCTTCACGCGCATCGGGTCGACGAAGTGCCCATTGACAAGAATTTCGTAATGCAGATGCGGGCCAGTGGCGAGGCCGGTTTGACCCAGATATCCAATGACCTGCCCCTGCCGCACATGGGCGCCTTCTCTCGCGCCGCGTGAAAATCCAGAAAGGTGGTTGTAAGTCGTGATATAGCCGTTGGCGTGCTGGATCTCGATCCGTCGTCCATAGCCTGAATCCCACTCCGCCTTGATGATGGTGCCGTTCCCTGCGGCGAAGATGGGCGTGCCGATCGGCGCAGCCCAGTCCACACCCGTGTGCGGGCGGGAGTAGCCAAGGATGGGATGGAATCTCATCCCGAAACCCGAGGTGAACCGTCCCCCCACGATGGGCATCCGGACAAGGAACTTGCGGGTCGACCTTCCGTCCTGGTCGTAATAATCGACAAGACCGTCATCTGGTGTCCGGAAGCGGTAGTATCTGTAGGTTTCGCTGTGGGCTGTGATCGAAGCAAAAAGCAGCTGATTGTGACCTTCCCCTTCTTCGCTTTCGTCGTAGAGCGCTTCAAAGGAATCGCCAGGGCTGACCGCGCCTTGAAAATCCACATCGTTGGCAAAAACCCTCACAAGGTCGTCGATGACAGGGCGGGGAATTTCTTGCTTCAGCGCGGTTTCGTAAAAAGAATCGTAAAGCCGCATGCCTTCTGCGTCTGCCGCATCGGCGCTTTCCACGGCATTCGCGCGCCCCGCTGCTCGCCGCGGCGGATTCACTCGCACATAGTCCCCGCGGTCATTGATCGCAACGGCCGCTTCGAGCGTCTCCCCGGTGTAGACGGAAAGCCTTGCCAATGTCGTGGGTGTCCCCGATCCATCGAGGTCCGTGAAGAGAAGCTTGAGGCGCGAGCCCTCTTTGACCGGGAATTCGCCGCGCGATGCCCCAAAGGCCGCGATCACGTTTGCCGCCTTATCCTTCGAGAGGCCGGCGGCGCGCAGAATGCTCTCGACCGATTCGCCATGGCGAACGACGGCAAGCCGTTCTTCCATCCGCGTCGGCTGAGAAGACAGATTCGAACGCCCAACGCTCGTGACATTCTCGGGAACCATGCGGACTTCGATTGAAGAAAAGGGCGCGGCCGTGATTGGCTCGGAAGGATTTGCGTAGGCTAGGACGCCTGGGAGATTGGCGCGCGATGTCCGCATCAGCAGGAGCTGCGGCGGCAAGGCGAGCGGCTTGGCGCCCGCATTGAGCGTGTTTTTGACCTGCTCTGCGACCTGAGCCTGAACCTCCTCGGCTGACAAGGAGGAAGCCAGCGAGACTGCCTCTTCATCGAGATCGCGCGTCGACCATGCGATTTCGGCATCGTCCTGAGCCGGCTCCTGGGCAGCATCGATTGGGTTTCTCGCATCGGCGAGTACTTTTAGGGGGTTATAGGGGGGCACCTCGTCGGACAAACCAACGCTTGATAATGCCAGCGTTGTCTGGACGTGCGTGAAGGTGTGGATCTTCACAACCTCCTTGTCGCCTGCCCGGATCGTGGCTGGCGCCTGAAAACGCTGCTTTCCGGAAATGATATCAGCCGATTTGATGAGGCGGTCACTCTTGCGGGGATTGACGCCGAAATCGAGATTGATCTCCCTGCGCTGCGCGACAGCCAGCACTGGAGCTTCGGCGAAATACGTTTGACGGCCAAGCGCGGCGTAAATTGCGACGCCAATGAGCCCGGCGCCGGAAACGCCTGTCAAAAGGGTTCCGGCAAGCCAGCGAAGCGATACGCGCCGTCTTTCAATGCCCGCTGAGCGAGGGCATGGGGCTTCAATGGCGGGAACGAGGCCAAAGCCGGAACCCCCAAAAGTCGGGGCTGTCTGAAGATAAGCGCAGAAGCCTGGACTTCGCACCTGCTCCCCGGTCGTCATCGCTTCACATCAATCCTGGCGGCCGCTGCTGAATGAGAGCGTCATGCGATCCAGATCGAACTCTTGCTGAGCCCTTCTTCCGATGGCTCAAAGGAGGAACGCCGGCGGCTGCCCCCTTGGCACACGCAAACCTAAGCCTTTGATGATGGCCCAATTGCGGCGCGGCTGGGAAAGCTGCCCCCGCCCTGTGCAGCAAGCGCATAGCCGTGACAGGTTTCCTGGAGGCGGGCTGGCTTCAGCATAGCCCCCGCAAGGTTGACAACCGCAGAGACCGTTTGTAACAGGGAGCGAGCCTTAAAGGTTGGCCGGATGGCGCGAGGGTCGCTGCGCAGGGCGGCAGAATTCCAGCGCACTGCTAAGCAGCAACCGCGAGCGTCGCCACTGCAGTTGCTGCGCCGGCCGCAGGATCGCCGGAATAGGTTTCCGCCCCCGGAGCATGGCTACTCTGCTTGCAAGCTCCACGAAGGGCTGGCATGGGAGCGGCGCAAGCCCGGTGGCCCGGGACACGCGAGCAACGAGAGTTAAGACAGTGTTTGCAGTTATCAAAACCGGCGGCAAGCAATACAAGGCTGCTGTCAATGACACGATCACCGTCATGACGCTCCCGGGCGAAGCTGGCGAGACCTTGACGTTCGATAATGTTCTCATGATCGCTGGCGATGGCGAACCCGCTTTAGGAAAAGCGATTGCTGGAAGCACAAGCGTATCGGCGGAAATCGTGGAACAGATTAGGGGCCCAAAAGTCCTTTCCTTTAAGAAGCGGCGCCGGAAGAATTCCAAGCGCAAGCGAGGCCACCGCCAGGGGTTGACGGTTGTGCGGATCACTGGGATTTCAGGCGCAGGCGCATAGGCTGCTCGCGCAAAGGGCCTTTCAGGGGAGAGTTTTCGCCCTTCCGGGAAACGCCTCCTTGCAGGAGCGTGCTTGGCGTTTGAGCGCTTCGCAAAGACTGTCCGTTCACTTGAATTTGAAAAGTTGGAGCCAGTTCGATGGCACATAAGAAGGCAGGCGGCTCGTCCCGGAACGGCCGCGACTCCGCGGGCAGGCGCCTCGGCGTGAAAAAATTCGGCGGAGAATTCGTGTCAAGCGGCAACATCATTGTGCGTCAGCGCGGCACGAAATGGCATCCTGGAGCCAATGTCGGCATGGGAACCGATCATACGTTGTTTGCTCTAAGCGCGGGCCAAGTCGTGTTTCATCGAAAGGGAGATGGCCGCGCTTACGTTTCAGTCGAGCCGGTTCAGAAACCGGAATTTGCCGGATAGGGGAGACTTGACTGCCCTCTGCCCTTCCGGCGGAATGGCGGAGATGGCATATCTCGCGTTTGTTTATCCCTTTGTGCGGAAGGAAACTCCCGGAAATCGCCAGCTGCGGCTCCTGAGGGCCAAGGCATGTTTCCGGACCTGACCTCCGACGATATTTTTCGCATTGAAACCAAGCGGCTATGGCTGCGCTGGCCGCGCGCCTCCGACGCGGCTGCGATTACAAGCTTCGCAAGCTTGGCTCATGTCGCCCGGATGACGGCGTCTCTGCCGCATCCCTATCCGCCTGGTGAAGCTGAGCGGTTCATTTTGCGCGCCCGCGCCGACAACGCCAGCGGGGCAGCGCTCATCTTAGTGACGGCGCTCAAGCCCGGCGCGCAGCAAGCCGTAGGAATTCTAAGCGCTCTCCTCGCCGCTGGCGGGGACATCGAGCTTGGCTATCTTCTCTCTCCCGCGGTATGGGGGCATGGGCTTGCGAGCGAAGCGGTTGCAGCAATGGTCGATACAGTCTTCACTCTGACGCCCGCAAAGCAGCTCATTGCCAACTCGCGGGTTGACAACGCGGCTTCCCGCCGAGTTCTCGAAAAGAGTGGATTTTCCTTTGTCGATAGCGGGCTTGATTTTTTGCCCGCGCGGGGCGGCCGCCATGCTTGCGACCGTTTCAGGCTCGACCGTCACGGCTGGGCAGCGCAACGGAAACGTGCGGGACAGGACCGGGCTTTGCCGCCCATGGCACAACAGGCCGCAGATCATGGCTCAGGAGAGGCGCGTCTAGCCGGTATGCATCGGGTCGGGCGCTGACCGACATAGCCTCGCCTTTGCTGCAAGGCGCGGGAATAACTATGGCGGCTTCACTTCGCCTGCCAGCAGGACGCCCCAGGCCTTTATCAATCCGCCATCATTCATGCGATACTGTCTTTAGCGCTTCTCCTCTATGGGGGCGGGCTGCTGCTGCATTGCTGCCTTGAACTCTTCGCAGCGAGGGGCGTGGAAGCATGCAGCCGTTGTTTCATCATCCTGCGCGAGCATCACGTCATGAGGGAAATCAGGGAGCCGCCGAGGATCACGCCGGTCCTCGCTGAAACGGATGTCCTTGTGGTGGGCAGCGGCCCCGGAGGACTCGCCGCGGCAATCAGCTCGGCGCGGGCAGGCGTGCAAACCATGCTGGTCGAGCGCTACGGATGTCTTGGAGGCAACCTGACCCATGTCGGGGTTGAGGGCATTGCATGGTACCGGCAGGAAAAGACCGTTGATGTCGAAGGCATCGGCATCGAGATCGAGCAAAGGGCGAAAAATTCCGGTGCGGCAGCGCCAGAGCCCCAGTCGCTCAGCTACGCGATCAATGCCGAGATGTTCAAGGCTCTGGCGGACCAGTGGGTGCAGGAGGCTGGCATCGAGACGCTCCTGCATGCGCTTGCCGTTGGCGTCATTCGTGACGGCAATGCTCTCAAAGGCATCATCATCGAAAGCAAGTCGGGAAGGCAAGCCATATTAGCCAAGCGAACGGTTGATGCCACGGGAGACGCCGATATTGCCGCGCTCTGTGGGGTCCCCATACGTAAGACGCCGAAGGAAGAGATGCTGGCTGTGACAGTGATGTTCTCTTGCTCCGGAGTCGACCGGGCACGGTTCCTTGACTATGTGAAAGCAAATCCAAAAAAATACAAGGACTGGGGAAAGAACTGGGAAATTGAGACGGGAGGAAAAGAGGATGAGCTTTTCAGCCCATACCTCGAGGAGCCTTTCGATAAGGCACGGGAAAAAGGGATTATTCCGCCCGGCTTGAAAAGCATCGGCGGCACCTGGAGCGCGATCAATGAGCGCGGCGAGGCGACCTACCTCAACATGGTCCATATGCTCGAATACGATGGCACGGACGTCCACGATCTCACCCGTGCCGAGATGGAAGGGCGGCGCCAGGCGATGCTCGCCATCAAGGCGCTGCAGCTTTTTGCGCCGGGATTCGAGAAAGCAGGGTTGCGAAATTTCGGCATGACCGTTGGCATCCGCGACACGCGGAAAATCATTGGCCGCTACAATCTTACGGAACAGGATGTCAGGGGAGAGGCGCGATTTGAGGATGCGATAGGCATCTTTCCTGAGTTCATCGACGGCTACGGCGTTCTCGTGCTGCCGACGACCGGGCGGTATTTCCACGTTCCCTATGGAGCGCTCGTGCCTCAGGAGGTCGACAATTTGCTCATCGCCGGGCGCTCGGTTGCCGGAGACAAGATTTCGCATGCTGCGGTTCGCAATATGATGTGCTGCACTGTGACAGGGCAGGGCGCGGGCATTGCTGCTGCTGTCTCAGTCAAGAAGGGCGTTTCCACCGCGCAAGCAGCAATAACTGACATTCAGGCCGAGCTTAAAAGGCAGGGTGTGCGTTTTCGCTGAAGCGGCTCGTCCAGCCGCTGCCGCTTGCCCGAGCCCTTATCGCAAGCCGCTGGCACTATCGCCCAAGGAATTTGACTCTTGAAACGGGTCAAAAAGCCATGAAAGCAGTTCTATTGCGCCGGGCGTTTGCAGCAAAGCCGCGGATGGGATGAGTTCTTGGGCATGAAAGACGCGGGAGTGCTGGAGGGCGAACTCCGTGGGCTGACAAGCCGCGAAGCGCAGTCCAGGCTCAAGGCCGAAGGATATAATGAGCTGCCCCGGGGGGAGCATCGCACGCTGCCGCGCATCGCTCTCGAAGTCGTCCGTGAGCCTATGTTCGGCCTTCTCATCGCGGCCGGCCTTGTCTATCTGCTTCTTGGCGATCTCGTTGAAGCGCTGATGCTTCTGGTATTCGCTTCGATCTCGGTCGTCATCACCGTGGTGCAGGAAAGCCGCAGCGAGAAGGTGCTTGAGGCGCTGCGCGATCTTGCAAGCCCCCGCGCCCTTGTCATTCGAGGCGGAGAGCGGCAGCGCATTCCCGGCCGCGAGGTCGTGCGCGGTGATCTCATCGTCCTTAACGAAGGGGACCGCGTGCCCGCCGATGCCCTTCTCATAAAAGCCGCCGACCTCGAAGCCGACGAGTCATTGCTCACCGGCGAATCGGTGCCAGTTCGCAAGAGGGCAGCCGCCACCAGGGATGAAAGGGTTCCGAGGCCGGGCGGCGACGATTTGCCTTTTGTCTTTTCAGGCACGCTTATCGTGCGGGGCCAGGGCATTGCAGAAGTGAGGGCGACAGGTCCCCGCAGCGAGATGGGACAGATTGGCCAGGCTTTAACGGAGATCGAGAGCGGGCCGCCACGCCTCACTCTGGAAACGCGCGCGCTCGTGCGCATTTTCGCTCTCCTTGGGCTCGGGGTTTGCAGCGCGGCCATCGTTCTCTACGGCCTTTGGCGCGGCTCATGGCTCGAAGCGCTCCTGGCAGGGATCGCCCTTGGCATGTCGATGCTGCCCGAGGAGTTCCCAGTCGTCCTTACCGTCTTCACAGTCATGGGAGCCATGCGGATCTCCCGCGCGCGGGTGCTGACCCGGCGTGCCGCTGCGATCGAGACTCTTGGCGCTGCGAGCGTTCTTTGCACGGACAAGACCGGAACCCTCACTGAGAACCGCATGTCGGTGGCTGCCCTCGCAGCGGACGATGGGCAGGTTCTTATGCTTGAGCCTGGGCGGGCAGCGAAGTGGACTGACAAGCTTCGCCATCTCGTTGAATGCGGATCACTCGCGAGCCTTCCTGGGTCCTTCGATCCAATGGATAAGGCTTTCCTGGAGCTCAATGTTGAACTCCAGCGGGAGGCCGGCCTGCCTGCGCCCAAAGGCGAGATCATTCGCACCTATGGGCTCCGGCCAGATTTGCTTGCGGTCACCCAAGCTTGGAAAATTGCGGGGGAGGAAGACTATCTCGTCGTGACGAAGGGCGCTCCTGAGGCCGTTGCAGACCTTTGTCAGTTTGGCCCCGAGGCGCAGGCCATTCTTCCACGCGTTATCGGCCGGCTGGCAAGCGGCGGAATGCGTGTCGTGGCAATGGCCGAGGCCCGCTTCCATGGAGAAGAATGGCCAGATACACCGCGCGGCTTCGAATTTTCCTTCGCCGGGCTAGCCGGGCTAGCCGATCCGCTGCGGCCATCCGTTCCGGAAGCAGTGCGCGAATGCCGTTCCGCCGGAATCCGCGTGGTCATGATCACAGGTGATCATCCGGCAACAGCTCTAGCGATTGCGCGGAAAGCTGGCCTTGAGCCGGGACTAGCGCTGACAGGGGCAGATCTTGATTTGATGGGCGATACAGAGCTTGGCGAGAAGGCGGCATCGGCCTGCATCTTTGCCCGCATTATGCCTCGTCAAAAGCTGCGCATCATACGCGCGCTCAAGGCTAGAGGCGAGGTCGTTGCCATGACTGGAGACGGGGTCAACGATGCACCCTCCCTTAAGGCGGCCGATATCGGTATTGCCATGGGAGTGCGCGGCACAGATGTTGCGCGCGAGGCTTCCGCCCTTGTCCTGCTGGACGACGATTTTGGGTCCATCGTCAAGACCATCCGCCTCGGCAGGCGCATTTACGACAATCTGCGCAAGGCCATGGGCTATATTCTCGCCTTGCACGTTCCCATTGCCGGGCTCGCCCTGCTCCCGCTTTTGACTGGCCTCCCGATTGTCTTGTTGCCGGTCCACATCGCCTTTCTGGAAATGATTATCGATCCGGTCTGCGCGGTGGTTTTCGAGGCGGAGAAAGAGGAAAAGGATATCATGCAGCGGCCGCCGCGGTCCGCCGCGAGCCGGCTCTTCTCGAGCTGGCTCGTTATGTGGGGCCTGCTTCAAGGTGCGCTTGCCTGCGCCATTGTTTCTGGCATCTTTATCCAGTCTGTCCGGCTTGGTTTGCCGGATGAAGAGGTGCGCGCTGTCACTTTTGTGACCCTCGTGCTCGCAAATTTCGGCTTGGTGCTCGTTAACCGCTCCTTCGAGAGCTCCTT
>DASRYK010000122.1:0-8667 GCA_035687205.1 Methylocella sp.
GGAATATTGAGCTTCGCGCCAATGTCCTTGAGCGCCTGCGTCGCGCGCTCTTCTTGGCTCTTGTCGAAATCGGGCGGAACATATTCCATGAAACTTGCGGGAAGCAGGGTTTCGACCGTGACGAGCCGCAACTCCCCCTTAGATTGAGCTGCGAGCTCTGACGCAGCGTCGAGCGCCGGCTTGGCAACTGCAAGCTCTGTCAGGTCGATCGGAACGAGAATTTTTTTGTACATCGGACTTGGACCGCGCCTGGCAGCGGACCCCCCGCTCCATGGGGCCGGGTCATGAGGTGGCGGCCCGGCGTGCCATTTTCTCCAATTTCTTCAAGCCGCGCTTGCCATTTCCCGCAGAAGGTCGCCAACCGCTGCAAGCGCCTCCTCCGCGGCCGCGCCATGCGGCCCGCCTGCCTGGGCCATATCGGGGCGCCCGCCGCCGCCTTTCCCGCCGAGCTTGGCGGCCGCAGAGCGGACCAGCTCGACGGCATCGAAACGGCCTGTGAGATCCGGGGTCACGCCGACCACGATCCCCGCCTTGCCTTCGTCATCCACCCCGACGATGGCGACGACCCCTGAGCCGACGGCAAGCTTTGCCTCATCAGCAAGGGATTTGAGGTCCTTGAGCGGAACTCCCGAAACCACGCGCGGCAAAAAACGGACCCCCCCGATAGTCTCCGCGGACTGCGTGGGAGCAGGGCTGCCGCCGCTCATTGCAAGCCTCCTGCGGGCCTCGCGCAGCTCCCGTTCGAGCTTCCGGCTTTCGTCGATGAGGGCCGCGAGCCGCTTCGGAGCTTCGTCTTCGGGCGCTTTCAAAAGCGTTGCAATATCGTGGAGACGCTTGGCTTGAGCCTTCAGGTAGCGCCGGGCTTCATCCGCCGTCTTGGCCTCGATCCGCCGCACGCCCGCTGCGACGGCGGATTCCGAAACAATTGCGATGATGCCGATGTCGCCCGTGCGCCTCACATGGGTGCCGCCGCAAAGCTCTGTCGAAAACACGGGCTTGCTCTTTTCTGGCGGCATGCTAGCAGCGCCCGGCTCGATGCCCATGGTCACGACGCGGACTTCCTCGCCGTATTTCTCGCCAAAGAGAGCGCGGGCGCCTGAGCGGATGGCATCGTCGAGGCTCATCAGATGAGTGACGACGGGCGTATTGCCGAGAACGACACGATTGGCAATCTCCTCGATCCGGGCGATCTCGTCCCCGGTCAAAGGTTTGTGGTGCGTGAAATCGAATCGCAGCCGGTCGGGAGCAACAAGCGAGCCCTTCTGCGCCACATGCTCGCCCAGCACCTGCCGGAGCGCCTCATGTAAGAGATGCGTCGCCGAATGATTGGCGCGCAGCGCTGTCCGGCGCTCGTGATCGACCTCAAGCTCAAGCGCAAGCCCAGGGCGAAGCTCGCCCTCCTCGACGACGCCCTCATGGGTAAAGAGATTGCCAAGCTTCTTTTGGGTGTCCTCGACGCGGAAACGCACGCCATTTGCCAGCATGAGCCCCGTATCGCCAAGCTGGCCGCCCGATTCGCCGTAAAATGGCGTCTGATTAAGGATAACAATACCCCTTTCGCCGGTGCGAAGCGACCCGGCCTCCTTGCCATCCTTAACCAGCGCCGCGACGAGACCTTCCGCATGCTCCGTGTCATAGCCGAGGAAGTCGGTCGGACCCGTCTTGTCGCGCACGGCAAACCATAGGGCCGCCGTCGCCATCTCGCCCGAGCCGCTCCAGGCTTTGCGGGCCTCGCTGCGCTGGCGCTCCATCGCCGCCTCGAAGCCGGCTACATCGACATGCAGAGCGCGTGCGCGCAGAGCATCTTGCGTGAGGTCGAGAGGGAAGCCATAAGTGTCATATAGCTTGAAAGCGATATGACCCGGCAAAGTGCCGCCCTTGGGAAGATCCCGCGCGGCTTCATCGAGAATCGCAAGCCCGCGCGCAAGCGTCTCGCGAAAGCGGTCTTCCTCAAGCCGCAGCGTTTCGACGATGAGGGGCTCGGCCCGCACGAGCTCGGGATAGGCCTGGCCCATTTCCCGCGAAAGTACCGGAACGAGCCGCCACATGAGCGGCTCCTTGGCGCCAAGCATTTGCGCGTGACGCATGGCGCGGCGCATGATGCGGCGCAAAACGTAACCGCGCCCTTCGTTTGAAGGCAAAACGCCGTCAGCGATCAGAAAAGCCGATGCGCGCAAGTGGTCGGCGATGACCCTATGGCTTGCCTTCTGAGCGCCGCCGGGATCCGTCCCCGTTGCCGCGGCCGCGGCAAGAACCAGGCTGCGCATCAGGTCGATGTCGTAATTCGATGTCACCCCCTGAAGGATCGCCGCAATGCGCTCGAGCCCCATGCCGGTGTCAATCGAGGGCCTGGGCAAAGCAATCCGGCGGCCGGGTGCGGCCTGCTCGAATTGCATGAAAACGAGATTCCAAAATTCGAGGAAGCGGTCGCCCTCCGCATCCGCGCTGCCCGGCGGCCCCCCCTCAAGCTTCTCACCCTGATCGTAATAGATTTCAGAGCAGGGGCCGCAGGGGCCAGTGTCGCCCATGGCCCAAAAATTATCCGCCGTCGCGATCCGGATGATCTTGGAGTCAGGAAGCCCCGCGATCTTCTTCCAAAGCGCAAAGGCGTCATCATCGTCATGGTAGACGGTCACGAGAAGCCGGTTTTGATCGAGGCCGAATTCCCGCGTGATCAAATTCCAGGCAAGTTCGATCGCGAGCGGTTTGAAATAATCGCCGAAGGAAAAATTGCCCAGCATCTCAAAGAAGGTATGGTGCCGGGCCGTGTAGCCGACATTGTCGAGATCGTTGTGCTTGCCCCCCGCACGGAGGCATTTCTGAGCGCTTGCCGCGCGCGTATAGGCCCGCTTTTCGATGCCAGTGAAGAGGTTCTTGAACTGAACCATGCCGGCATTTGTGAAAAGCAGCGTCGGATCGTTATGCGGAATGAGAGGTGAGGATGGGACGATCTCGTGCCCATTCTTCTTGAAATAATCAAGAAACGCCGAGCGGATCTCGTTGACGCTGCTCATTCCGGCACCCGCGCTTGCACGCGGGGCGATGCAAGCCTTCTTTGCGGCATCCTTTTGCCTTCCCGCACGGCCGCAATCTCTGCGCTCATTCCTGAGGTAGTGAAGAGTGTGAATGGCCCCTTAAAGCATTTTCCTGTTAGGAGGAAAAGCCCGGCGCGGCAATTTGCTTGCCTTCCGCCTAGCCAGGCCCTGCCCCCGCGCCCCTCCAGGCAGCAGGGCCCAGGCTGCTCCGGCGGAGCAGAAGGGCAGGCAATGGAAGCCTTTGCGCCCGGCGGCCCCGCAAGCTTAGCCCCTCATGCCCAAGGCAAAAGCGCATCCGCCTCGCCCTCAAGCGAAAGCCTAGCTGCCAGACTCCTCCAAGGATTCGCTGCTGCCGTGATCGAGGATCCGGTCGGCGATCAGGCCGGCGTTTTCACGAATCTCCTGCTCGATCCGCCCGGCGACCTGGGGATTGGCCTTGAGAAAATTCTTTGCGTTCTCTTTGCCTTGGCCAAGCCTCTGGCTGTCATAGGAGAACCATGAGCCGGATTTTTCGACGATGCCCGCCTTCACCCCAAGATCGATGAGCTCGCCCGCTTTAGATATGCCTTCCCCGTACATAATATCGAATTCGACTTCCTTGAAAGGCGGAGCGACCTTGTTCTTGACGACTTTGACGCGCGTTTGATTGCCCGTGACCTCATCGTGATCTTTGATTGACCCAATGCGGCGGATTTCGAGCCGGACCGAGGAATAGAACTTCAAGGCATTGCCGCCGGTCGTCGTCTCCGGGCTGCCATACATCACGCCGATCTTCATCCGGATCTGGTTGATGAAGATGACCGTTGTTTGCGAACGGGAGATCGAGGCCGTGAGCTTGCGCAGCGCCTGGCTCATGAGCCTGGCCTGAAGACCCGGCTGGCTGTCTCCCATCTCCCCTTCGATCTCGGCGCGAGGGGTGAGCGCCGCAACGGAATCGATGACGAGAACGTCAACCGCGCCCGACCGCACCAGCGTGTCGGTGATCTCAAGCGCCTGCTCGCCGGTATCGGGCTGTGAAATCAGAAGATCTTCGAGATTGACGCCGAGCTTTCGCGCATAAACCGTGTCGAGGGCATGCTCGGCATCGATGAAGGCGCAAACGCCTCCCTTCTTTTGAGCCTCGGCGATGACATGCAAGGTCAAAGTGGTCTTGCCAGAGGATTCCGGCCCGTAAATCTCGATGACCCGGCCGCGGGGAAGCCCGCCAACTCCAAGCGCAATGTCAAGGCTGAGCGAGCCGGTTGAAACGGTTTCGATCTCGACGGGCTTCTGGGTCTTGCCAAGGCGCATAATTGAGCCTTTCCCGAAGGCCCGCTCAATCTGCGTCAGCGCGGCATCAAGCGCCTTGGTCTTGTCCACGGAAGTCCCTTCCACGAGGCGGAGGCTTGCTGAGGTCACGGCGGTTTTTCCTTCTGGCATGAGCGGAGCTGCTGCGCAACATTTGCTGCGACGGGAAGAGTGTACCCGCTTTGTTCCAGATCGCAAGTTCTTTGTTTGTTCTAGATCCTTCTTGTTATGGCTTGGTTAATGCGGGCAAGCCCTCAATCAGGGGGCGGCCGCATATGCCCGCTGTCTTTGGAGTATTGCACCGCTGTCCAAGAGCTGCGCCTGCAGCTGCATCTCCGATCAAGGCATAATCCGGCGACAAAGGGGGAGGCTCCCCGGGGAGGATATCGAGTTCGTCAGCCCCGGCGCCGTTTGCAAGGGCATGAAGAAAACGGTCTGCCCAGCCGTGGACACTGTTCGCGCGCAGCGCCGCCATCATGCTGCTCCAGCGCTCCTTGCGCTCGTTAAGCGGCATGGTAAAGGCGCGCTCGATGGCGGCTGCCGTTGCCTCGATGTCGTAAGGGTTGACGATCAAAGCGCTTGTCAATTCCTGCGCGGCGCCAGCAAATTGCGATAAGATAAGCACGCCGGGATTTTCCGGGGCTTGCGCTGCGGCATATTCCTTCGCCACGAGATTCATTCCGTCGCGCAAGGGCGTAACGAGCCCCACCCGGGCCATCCTGTAAAGCCCTGCCAGGACCTTCTGGCTCAGGCTCTTGTTGATATAGCGCAGCGGCGTCCAATCCACATCGCCATGCTTGCCGTTGATGCGGCCTGCTTCTCCGGCGAGCTCCCGCTGGAGCAAGGCATATTCGGGAACTTCCGAGCGCGACTTGGGGGCAATTTGCAGCATGGAGATCCGCGCCCGGGCTGCCCAAGGCGAACGGCCGAGAAAAGCGTCAAATGCCTCAAGGCGCTGTTTGAGGCCCTTGGAATAATCGAGCCTGTCCACGCCGATGATGAAATCATGGCCGTTGAGGCTCGCGCGCATGCGCTTGACGGCAGGGTCATTTTGCGCAAGGCGGGCCTTTATGGCAAAATCAGCGGCATCGATTCCGACCGGAAAGGCGCGGATATTAAAGGGGCGGGCGGCCGTCTCGCTCCAGGCGCGCCCAGCGCGCCAATCCTTGCCCGCGCTTGCGAGGCATTTGCGGAAGTTGGCCGCATCGGTCTCGGTTTGAAAGCCGATGAGATCGTAAGCGCCAAATGCGCGCAGAAGCCGCGGATAGGCGGGCAGCGCGCTTGCCACCTCAGGGCCGGGCCAGGGAATGTGCAGAAAAAAACCGATCCGGTTCGTCAAGCCCAGGGCCCGCAAATAGCCCGCCATCGGAATGAAGTGATAATCGTGAATCCATACGAGGTCGTCTGGGCGCAACAGCTTGCAAAGCTGCCCGGCGAAGTATTCGTTCACCTGGAAATAAGCCTCGGCGCTGCTTTCCGAAATATTTGCAAGGTCGAGCCGGTAGTGGCAGATGGGCCAGAGCGCCCGGTTGGCAAAATTATGATAATATTCCTCAACTTGAAAGCGGGACAGCCCGCAGACGGCGAAAGTGATGTCTCCGTCGGTGCTGACGCGCGCCGCAATTTCGCCTTCCCCGCAGGTCTCACCCGACCAGCCAAACCACAAGCCGCCGCGGGCTTTGAGGGCCGCGCTCAAAGCAATCGCAAGCCCTCCGGCCGAAGGCTCTTTCGCAACGGCTGGCGCGGGCACCCGGTTCGACACAACCACAAGCCGCGCAGTTGCGCCATTACATGCTGTGCCAGGGACAAAAGCGCTCTTCCCGTACAAAAGTTCAAGGTGATCCATGGACACGAAGACCTTTTTCTGACCACGGTAAAGCCTTAAACGCGTAATCGCACGATGAGTTGCAGGTCATCTGACAGAAAGCCTAGCGCAGCGGCGCGCTTCAACTCAGCTCAATTTGACCCTGTTAGCCGTTGAGAATGGCAAAGGTGCGGCTCGAACACGTTTCTTACTGGCAAGAAACGTGAAAATCGAAGGCAAGAGAACTGCCGAATAATTTCTGCCGCCGTAATTCTGGCAAGCCAGCACACGAGATTGGTTTTGGAGAGGGAAGAGCAAATGGCGCACGGCGTGCCAATGCGCCCGGTAAGGCTTGCCTAAGAGTCCATGATTGCGTATCGGGTGCGGCGTATCTTGAAACAGCGCCGCCGTGCAAACCGGAGTCTTCGTGTTTTTCAGTGAGCTTCAACCGCTTATCGCGCTGCACGGCTACTGGGTCGTCTTCGCCATCGTTATGCTGGAAAGCGCGGGCGTTCCCCTCCCGGGGGAAACGGCGCTCATTCTCGCCTCCATTTATGCCGGGGCGACCGGCGATCTCAATATAGCCGGCATAATCCTCTGCGCTGCGGCGGGAGCCATCATTGGCGATAATATCGGCTTTTGGGTAGGCCGGACCTGGGGCGCGAAATTTCTTCTGCGCTACGGAAAATTCATTCACCTTCCAGAAGAAAGGCTTAAACTTGGGCAATACCTCTTTGCGCGCCACGGCGCGAAGATCGTTTTTTTTGGACGGTTCGTCGCCTTTCTGCGGATCTTTGCCGCGCTTCTCGCCGGGGTCAATCAGTACAGATGGATGCCGTTCTTGTTTTTCAACGCTGCTGGCGGCATGGTCTGGGCGCTCGTCTTCGGAGTTGGGGCCTTTCTTTTCGGCGACGCGATCCATCGTGTAAGCGGCCCGCTGGGAATGCTTGGGCTTGCTGGCGCCGCCGCCGGTATCATCGCATTTGCCTATGTCATCCGCCGCGAGGAAAGGAAAATGGAGGAAAAGCTTGCGCGCGGCGGGGCGGATTTCCGCTCGCTGCCTTGAGAGCGGAGCAGCGCCTATCCAAGACCCTGTTTTTACAAAGTGTGGCAAGCCGCGCGAGGAATTTTCTCTCTAGCTCCATGAGGCTTTGCGCTTTTCCATCGATGCAAAGTCATGGACCTTGCAGAATAGCTGACAGCGTAAGATGTACCGCGCCCGTCCAGACGATGGCATTGCATGGGTGACCGGAGCAAGCTCAGGCATTGGGCGGGAAGTTGCGCTCGAGCTTGCGCGGCGGGGCTTTATCGTGGCTGCGACTGCCCGGCGGGTGGCCGGCCTTGAGGCTTTGTCGGCATTCTCCCCGCGGATCTTCAGCTACCCCGGCGACACGACCCGGCGGGGCGCTATGTCCCGTTTGGTGTCCAGCATTGAAGCGGCTCATGGCCCTATCGCGCTCGCCTTCCTCAATGCTGGCGTATATTTCATTGCTGAGCGCAGCGGATTTTCCTCTAAGGTTGTCTGGCGCACATTCGCCACGAATGTGGGCGGCACCGCCAATTGTCTCGAGCCAGTGCTTGCGGCGATGACGCGGCGCGGAAGAGGCCAGATCGCTGTCACATCCTCCCTCGCCGGCTATGGAGGCATTGCGCATTCCGCCGCCTATGGCTCCACAAAAGCGGCCCTCATCTATATGGCTGAAGCTCTGCGTCTCACTTATCAGCCGGAGGGGATCAATATTCAGGTCGTCAACCCCGGGTTTGTGCGGACGGCGATGACGGCGCAAAACGGCTTCACGATGCCCTTTATTATGGACGCCGGGCGCGCGGCCAAATTGATTTGCGACGGTTTTGAAAAGGGCGGCTTCGAAATCGCATTCCCCCGCCGCCTCGCCTACACGTTCAAGGCGGCCTGCTTTATGCCTTACGATGTCTTTTTTGCTTTGATGCGGCGTGCGGCAAAAGGGGTGCGCTGGTCATAGGCAGCGCCATCACCTCTCCGGTTATGATCCCGTGAAGGCTCATCAAAGATCGTGCTCGTAGATGCGGAATGTGCGCGTCTGCCGTGCGGGGAGATTGCGCGCCAGGTTCAGCATGGCTTGGTTCGTTTCGAGGATCCAGCTGATTTCCATCTCTTCGATACCTGCGGCGCGCGCCTTTATGATGGCTTCCGCGAGGAGCATGCAGACAGCCATGGCGCCGATCCGCGTTTTTTGCCAGCGGCTCGCAATCCCGATTATCGGGATTCGTGTCATCCGTGTTCCGCGGACATGGATCCGCCAGAGCATGCGCGCCCAGCCGAAGGGGAGCAGCCGGCCGTTTAGGCCGTTCAGGGCCTCGTTGAAGTCCGGGATCTGGGAAAGGATCGCAATGTCTTCCCCTTCCCATTGGGCCATTCTGATCCATGAGGGCTTGGCGACAGGAAGCGTGAGGTCCGCGATGAGCTCGGCTTCCGCTCCGCTCACCGGCACAGAACTCCAATTGTTACGCCAGGCATCGTTATAGAGCCGCAGGACGCGCGGGAACTCCGCCCGCCAGCGG
>DASRYK010000123.1:0-4318 GCA_035687205.1 Methylocella sp.
AAAACCAACCGCGGGTTTATCTGTTTTGCTCGCCCCAACCGGGAATGCTCTTGCCACCGCCAATGCGGTGAAGGCGAAAATGGAGGAGCTTTCCCAGTATTTTCCTCCCAACATCAAATACGATATTCCTTACAACATCACGCCGGTCGTCGAAGCTTCGATCAAGAAGGTCCTTTCGACCCTTGCTGAAGCTATGGCGCTTGTGTTCCTGGTGATGTTCTTGTTCCTCCAGAACCTGCGCTACACAGTCATTCCGGCTGTCGTTGTTCCGGTGGCGCTCATTGGCGCATGCAGCGTGCTTTGGGTGTTTGGCTTTTCGATCAATTTGCTGACACTCTTCGCCATGGTGCTCGCCATCGGCATTCTCGTCGACGACGCGATTGTGGTCGTCGAAAATGTCGAGCGCATCATGTCCGAGGAAGGGCTCCCGCCGCGCGAGGCAACGCGAAAGGCCATGAAGCAAATCACCGGCGCGATCATTGGCATTACACTTGTTCTCGTTGCTGTGTTCATTCCCATGGCATTCTTCCCGGGATCTGTCGGCATAATCTACCGCCAGTTTTCTGTGACGATGGTGGCCGCGATCGGCTTCTCTGCCTTCCTGGCGCTGAGCCTCACACCGGCTCTTTGCGCGAGCCTCTTGAGGCCGGTCGAAGCGGGCCACCACCACGCTAAGAAGGGCCTGTTTGGCTTCTTCAACCGCAACATGGAGAAGGCGAAGACGGGATACAGCGGCATCGTCCGCTGGACTTTGATGCGGACCGGCCGCCTGATGCTCATCTATTTCGCGGTGGTAGCTGGTGTCGCATGGGCATTTGTCCGCCTGCCGACTGGATTTCTCCCAATCGATGATCAAGGCTTTATCACGGTCGATGTCGAAACCCCGCCAGAATCCTCATTCAACAGGACGTTGGCGGCGGTCAAAGAGGTTGAAAAATTTCTGCTCAACAGGAAAGGCGTCGACCAAGTTACGTTTCTCACCGGCTTCAGCTTTCTTGGCCAGGGGCGTAATACTGCGCAGGCCTTTGTGACTCTGAAGCCCTGGAGGGAGCGCGGGCCTGAGGACTCGGCGGCCGCAATCGTCACCGATGCTAATAAAGCTTTGTCGGCAGTCCGTGATGCCGACATCACGGCCCTAGAGCCGCCGCCGATCGACAACCTTGGAAATTCAAGCGGCTTCAGCTTCCGGCTGCAGGACCGCTCCCAGAAAGGCTATGAAGAGCTTATGCAGGCGAAGGATCAGCTCCTTGCTGCAGCCAAGAAGAGCCCAGTTTTGAGAGACGTTTATGTCGAAGGCCTTCCGCCCGCGCCGCTTGCCGAGCTTGTCATTGACCGGGAGAAAGCCGCTGCTTTGGGGGTGACTTTCGAAGATATCAACAATACCATTTCGACCAACCTTGGCTCGAACTATGTCAATGACTTTCCGAACCGCGGCCGCATGCAGCGGGTGATCGTTCAAGCAGACCGCTCGGGCCGCATGCAGGCGCATGATATCCTCACCTTCCACGTCAAGAATGATCGCGGCCAGCTTGTGCCGTTCTCGTCCTTTGCGTCGATCAAATGGACGGTCGGGCCAACGCAGATCGTTGGCTTCAACTACTATCCTTCGATAAGGATCACCGGCTCAGCGCAACCCGGCTATACAACGGGCGACGCGATCGCCGAAATGGAGCGGCTTGCCGCGGCGCTGCCGCGCGGCATCGGCTTTGATTGGACCGGGCAATCCTTGCAGGAGAAGCTTGCTGGCTCACAGGCCTCCTATCTGCTTGCTCTCTCCGTGCTCGTCGTCTTCCTGCTTCTGGCAGCGCTTTATGAGAGCTGGAGCATTCCGCTCTCTGTCCTGCTTGTTGTTCCGCTTGGCATGCTTGGAGCGGTTCTTGCCGTGACGCTACGGGGCATGCCTAATGACGTGTATTTCACCATCGGCCTCGTCACCATCATCGGCCTTGCGGCAAAGGACGCAATCCTCATCATAGAATTTGCAAAAACTCTGCATGCACAAGGCAAATCGCTCTTCGAGGCTGCGGTTGAAGCTGCCCATATGCGTTTCCGGCCCATTCTGATGACGGGCTTTGCCTTCGTTTTCGGTGTCGCTCCCATGGTTGTTGCTGTCGGTGCTGGCGGCAAGAGCCAGCAGGAGCTTGGCACAGGCGTTATGGGCGGGATGATCGCCGTCGTCATCTTGGCGCTCCTTATGGTTCCGACTTTCTATGTCGTCGTCCAGAAACTCATTGGGCGAAAAGATCGGAAGACTCCCGCGCGGCCGCTTGAGGCGAAAAAAGAGACGATGGCCCTGACGGAAAGCTGACAAAGTATTGTGCTGCTCAAAATGCTCGTCGGGGGCGCGGCCCTCAAAATTTCACAACGGTCCGCAGGCCAAGAACAGCAGCATCTGGGATCCTCCCTGCAAGAGGGTTCAACGGATTGATGATTCCGCCGCTTGGATGAAAGACATATTGAAAATCCGGCTGAAGGTAGAATCCCGGCACGATTTGCGCTTGGTAGGTCGCTTCGAGCAAGAGTTCGTAGTTGCGGACGGGCACCGGCACATTTGTGAATGAGGCCGCCGCCTGGTCAGCGGCGCTCACATAAGGCGAGACCCTATTGTAGTCGAAGGCGGCGCCAAACGAATCTTCTGGCCGCCTCTCCCAAATGCCCATAAAATTTACGCCCGCTTGGATTTCCACGCTGACCAGGTTGCGATCGGCTGGCGCGGCCATCGCGAGCGCAAAGAAACCAATGCCCTTCCAAGGATCATTGCCCGGAGCTTTCCAGATCATTTGATCAATGAGCACATAGGCTGCCTGATCGTTTCTATGAACAGCCGGAATGCCGCTGCTTGCCTGACTTGAGAGCGGCAAGCCATTGGTTGAGAGAAATTGATCGTTGAACGGGCCAAAGTTCTGCCAGCCGCCGACGCGCAGCTTTCCGGTAAGCCCTTGCCTTGTCACTGGCAAGACATAGGTAAACTCTGCTTGGCCTAACAAGAGCGGCGGATCTTTCAGTCTGAAATTGATCCCGCAGCAGTTCTTGACCTCTGCTAGCCCCACGTCCTGTTTAACCCCGGCCGGGTCGCCATTGAATACCGCGATCAGCAGCGCGATTTGACGATCTGGTGTGAACTTGAGGCGGATTCCAGGAGTTGTCAGAGGATAATGCGGCCCGGTGCCCAGCAAATCAAACGACGCCAAAGACGGCCAGCCGAAAGTCCCGTTCCAGTAAAGCACGTCCAATTCATTCGCGAGAAACTCGCTATCTGCCGATAGCTGGCCTAAGCGGAGGGACACAAAACCATCCAGAAACTCCTGCTCAAGCCAAGCCTCAAAAAGGCGCGTTGCCCGCCGCGCCTCTATACCGCTGATTGTTGCGAAATTGAAGATATTGTGCGTTGAGAGGCCATAGCCGTGAATCTGAAAAGCGTTGATATGAAACGAGGCGCCCTTCATTCCGGCGATCCGTTCGAGATCGCCATCGATCCCCAGTTCCAGAAGACCCTCATAAGCTAAGCTCTGCTGCGCACCCCCCACGGGATTGCCCATAACCTCGCTCGTGTAATTTACTTGAAAATTATACCCGAGGTCGATCAGCGCCTTTTTGAACTCCCAGAGCTGCGGAATGAGCGGCGCGATCGAAACGTCGGCCGAAAGCGGATGCGAAAGCGGATCGTAAAGCGGAGAGCCTGCGTGCGGGTCCTCCGCATGGCCAGGACCGGCAAGTAGCGCTGCGCATAATGCGATCGGCAGGAGACCGAGCCGGGACGCACGCCCGCAGGGCCTTCCCTGCGCGCCGCTGACAGCAATTCTTGCCGCATAGTTTCCCATGCGCCACCGCGATCTTAGGTTTTGATTGATAGGGAAATGAGAAGGCGCTGCAAATGTTGCAAAGTAAGTTTTCAAGAACATCAATAGCGCACGGATTTTGCTATTGTGTGACATCCATGTCCACTGCCGGGCAGCTTTAGCTGCTGAGCTGATTCCGCCAGAAGCGCTTCAAGAATTCTGCAAGGATGACCAGAGCTGCCGCCGCTGCCAAAGCTACGGCGAGATCGTCGCTACGCAGCTGCCCAAAACGGAAGAGGTTGCGCGCGGGGCTAAAGGCCAATGAGGTTCCAAGCAAGAAAATTGCAATGGCGCTTACCCACCAAAGCGCAGGATTATTGCGGCTTACGGCTTCTCTTAAGGAGCTCTCGAAGGAGCGGTTAACGAGCACCAAGCCGAAATTTGCGAGCACGAGGGTCACAAAAGTGACAGCGCGCACCTCTTCATCCGGCAAACCAAGCCGGACAGACTGGATAAAGATGCCAGAAACAATGGCGCAG
>DASRYK010000124.1:0-65040 GCA_035687205.1 Methylocella sp.
ATGATCTTCCCGAACGTTGGGCTTAACGAGTGGGGCCACACCTTCTGGTTCATGGAGGAGCTCTTTGTTGCTCCGCTGCACTGGATGTTCGTGTTCTTCGGCTGGTTCTCGCTTGCGGTCTTCGGCGTTGCGCTGCAGATCCTTGGCCGCATCCAAGAGCTCTGCGCCGGCCATGAGGACGTGCTTGGTCTTGAGCCTGCCGAGTGATTAAGCGCTTCGCGTGTTGAGGACCCTTGGGTCCGACCGCGAGACGTTTGGCCCAACCGGACGGCCGCTTTCCTGGAACGGATCTTTCTTGCTCCGGGAGGCGGCCGCACCAAAGTTGGGCTCATGATTGCCAACTGTAATTTACTCCGCTGGTCCGGCATTTTGGCCCGGGGGGGAGTAACTGGGAGGACAGTATGCTACGTTTCAAATCAACTAAGGCCGGGGCCGCTCCGGTGACCGAGTCGATCCCGGCTTCGCCGGGAATCGAAGGCGGCGCCGGCGCGAATGTGCCCCAAGCGGCGCCAATGGGTGCGATGGCCGGCGCTGCGGCAAGCCCGTTCACCTCGAAGGCCGAGGCGGCTGAGGCAGTAAGAACTGCTGACCTTCTGCTGATCGTCGCGCTCTTCCTCATCATGCTCGGCGGCTATCACGTCCATGCGATGCTGACGATGGGTGACTGGGACTTCTGGATCGATTGGAAAGACCGGCGTTTCTGGCCGACCGTTCTGCCGATCATGCTCGTGACCTTCCCGGCTGCGGCGCAGTATTTCTTCTGGAACCACTTCCGGCTGCCGATTGGCGCGACTTTTCTGCTTCTCGCGCTTCTGCTGGGTGAGTGGATCAACCGCTACGTCAACTTCTGGGGCTGGACCTTCTTCCCGATCAATCTGGTTTGGCCGACCTCGTTCATTCCGGACGCGCTGTTCCTTGACATCGTTCTGCTCCTCAGCCGGAGCTGGATCGTCACCATGGTTGTCGGCTCGCTGGGCTTCTCGCTGCTCATGTATCCGAACAACTGGGTGATCCTCGCGCCATTCCATCAGCCCACCGAGCAATTCGGGCAGCTCATGACGGTCGCCGACTGGATCGGCTTCTCCTATGTCCGCACCTCGATGCCTGAGTATATCCGCATCATTGAGCGCGGCACGATGCGCACCTTCGGTAAGGACGTCGTGGGCGTGGCGGCATTCTTTGCCGGGTTCGTCTCGATGATGGTCTATTTCGTCTGGTGGTTCATCGGCAAGATGTTCTCGACGACGAAGTATATGAAGGCGATCTAACCCCGGCGCTGTGCGCTCCTTCCGGAGCGGAAGCCGAAATTCAGCAATTGGCACGGCTTTGCCGTGTGGGAGAGTAAACGCAATGAAAACAACAATCTTGAGATCACTGGCGCGCTTAGCCAGCCGCCAAGCGGGGAGGCTCTGGGCCCTGGGCCTTGCGGCCGGGCTCGCGGTGACAATGGCCTCGGCCGGTCCTGCGGAAGCCCATGGCGAGAAGTCGCAGGCGGCGTTCCTCCGGATGCGGACGCTGAACTGGTACGACCTGAAATGGTCGAAGACCACCGTCAATGTGAACGAAGAGTTCGAAATTACAGGCAAGCTTCATATCATGAACGCTTGGCCGGCGGCTGTGCATGTTCCGGACCGCTGCTTCGTTAACACTGGGCAGCCCGGCCCCGTCTCAACCCGCATCTATGTGGGTGTTGGCGGCCAGTTCACGCCGCGCTCGATGAGGCTTGAAGTCGGCAAAACCTATGAGTTCAAAATGGTTCTCAGAGGCCGCCGCCCTGGTCACTGGCACACTCACGTCCAGCTCAGCGTTGAGACGGGCGGCCCGATCCCCGGCCCTGGCCAGTGGATCGACATCAAGGGCAACTTTGCTGACTTCACCAACCCGCTCAAGCTGTTGAATGGCACAACGATCGACGCCGAGAACTATAAGGTCGGGCCGATCTATCTGTGGCATCTCTTCTGGTACATTGCGGGTGTTGCCTGGGTTGTTTACTGGTTCAGCAAGCGCGGCTTGATCGGGCGCTTCGTGGCGGTCGCATCGGGCAAGGCCGAGGAAATTATCACGCCGCAAGAGCGTATGGTCGGCGCGGTTGCTCTCGCAGCCACACTGGGTATCGTCATCATCTTCTATGCGATTGCGGCAAGCAGCTATCCAAACACGATCCCGCTGCAAGCTGGTGACTTCACCCGTATCCAGGCCATCGATGAGCCTGAGGTCCCGCTGAAGCTCAAATATCTTGGCGGCTCCTACAAGGTTCCCGGCCGCGAGCTGACTGCAACCTTCAGGATCACCAATGAAGGCAAGGAGCCGGTCAGAATCGGCGAATTCGGGACGGCAGGCCTGCGCTTCCTGAATCCGGACGTCTACACGACCAAGGTCGATTATCCAGATTATCTTCTGGCCGACCGCGGTCTCTCTCTGAGCGATAATGCTCCGATCCAGCCGGGCGAGACGAAGGAAATCACTTTGACCATCCAGGACGCGCGGTGGGACACGGAGCGCCTTTCGGGTCTGGCCTATGACGTCGATAGCTCCTTCGCTGGCATGCTGTTCTTCTTCACGCCGAGCGGAACGCGTTATCCCGTCGAGGTGAGCGGATCAGTCATCCCGACCTTCATGCCTGTCTGATTGACTGAACTGCGTGACTGGAACATAATAAAACGTAACTAAACGTGACTGCCCCCGCTGAAGCTACGCCTCAGCGGGGGAATTTGTTTCCGGAGGGTGCTCTGATGATACGTGCTTTCCTGGCCGGGTGCTTGGCCGCGGCTGTTTTTTCTTCAGCGGCCTACGCTCATGGCGGCGTTGGCATGCAAGACAACCGTTGCGTGCTTCGTATCGGCCCAGATTTGATGTTCTTCACGGGATATCAACCTGAAAGCTCACGCGAGGAATTTTGCGACGACATACCAGCCACGGGCAAAACTGTGGTTGCCTTGGATATGCAAGACGACGAGCTCCGCGATATGCTCACGGAGGTCCGGATCATTAAAGACGATGGAAGCCATACGCAGCTTAACGGGCTTCCATATTTGACCGATGCCGAGCTGGCGAATAAGGACCAGCTTGACTCCGTGTCGGTCATTTATCTGCCGCCGAAGAAATATCCGACTGGCACGCTGACGTTTTCACATGACTTTCCCGAGACAGGAAAGTTCATTGGCATCGTGACGGTGAAAAACGACCATGGCCAGACCTATGTCTCACAGTTTCCTTTCTCCGTGGGTCAGCCAGCAGGCAAGAGTTTCGCAGTTTACGGGATCTTGGGAGCTATTGTTGCCGCGGCTCTTTACGGATTCTGGCAATATAGCCGTAAGCATTCCGCAGGCGCTGCGAAGAAGCCAGCGTGATAAAAATTAAGAGGCGGATTGACCGGAAGCGCCGGGAGCATGCGTGCTTCCGGGGGCAAGGCCACTTGACGCAGTAGCGAATAAAGCGCAAGTCTCGGCTGCTGGCTTTGGCTGGGCGGGGAACGGGCCGCCCGGGTGGCGTGGATCGAGCGGTTTTGACAGCTTGGGAGAAAAAGCAAGCCGCGCATTCAATCTTTGGCTGGCTCATCAAGATCAAATACCCCTGATTGAGAATTTGAGCGGATCAATGAAGTTCGCTGTCCCTTCGCCCCTTCAAAAAACCTATGGGATACTAACCTTTAAACTTGGCGCCGATGTCCTGCCAAAGTCCCGGTTGCTGCTGGGTATCTGCCTTTTCGCGTTTGCGGGGGCAGTATTCCTCTTCGAAGGAATGTATTATTCTCCTGCGCGGGCCGCGGCGAGCGGGGCCGGAAGCGCCGCTTTTCTTTCTGCTGTCACAGCGGTGTGGGCGTGGATTTCCGGGTATCCTGAGCGCTTGATGCAGACGCTCACGGCGCTTGCGCTTGGCGGCGCGGGGGTTGTTCTCGCCCGCACTTTGATGGGGCTTTTTATTTTCGTTGCGCCGATTTTTGCCGAACTTCCAGACACAATGGTCCAGCAGCTCGAAGCTTTTTTGCTTTTTCCTTTATGGGTATGGAATGTTTATGTTTTTGGCTTCCTATTGAGGCGGTCATTCCGCGTTGACGTCGTGATGGCGCTTGCGGGCTCGACCGCGCTTGTGGTGATTTTATACTTTCTTATGCCCGTTGCATTCCGGTCCTTGTAGAGCTGCTGGACAGCCGTGCACGGCACGGGCGCCTTTGGAGCTCCAAAGAGCGCATTCCCGCAAGGCCGTTTGAATTTTGAGGATTGAATGGGCGCGGAGAAGATCGCCTATCAGGGCGAGCCAGGCAGTAATTCTCATATTGCGTGCATCAATGCCTATCCGGGCTGGGAGACTTTGCCCCGCGCGACATTTGAGGATGCGCTTGGGGCAATTTCTGGCGGGATAGCCGCGCTTGGCATGATACCGATTGAGAATTCAATCGCAGGCCGGGTTGCGGATATCCATCATCTCCTGCCCAATTCCGGCCTCTACATCGTGGGCGAATATTTCTTGCCCGTCCATTTCCATCTGCTTGGGGTGAAAGGCGCGCGGATCGGTGAGATCCAGACCGTCTATAGTCATGTGCATGCACTAGGGCAATGCCGCAAAGTCATCCGGAAATTCGGGCTATCAGCTCATGTAACGGCCGACACGGCAGGATCGGCGCGGGAGGTGGCGGAATGGGCAGACCACAGCCGGGCAGCCATTGCCACGCGCCTTGCGGCGGAGATTTATGGTCTTGATGTGCTCGCAGAGCATATCGAGGACGAGCCGCACAATACCACCCGGTTTGTTGTGCTTTCAAAGAACCCGCAGTGGCCGGCGCGCCAGAGGGGCCCAGTGGTGACGAGCTTTGTTTTCCGGGTCCGTAACGTGCCAGCAGCTCTTTATAAGGCGCTTGGGGGCTTTGCGACCAATGGAATCAATATGACCAAGCTCGAAAGCTATATGGTGGAGGGCGAGTTTACCGCGACCCAGTTTCTTGCCGATGTTGAGGCGCATCCGGAAGACCCTGGGCTTGCGCGCGCATTTGAGGAGCTCGCATTCTTCTGCAAGGAGCTCAAAATCCTGGGTGTCTATCCGGCGCATCCCTTCCGCATTGAGTGCCAAAGGCGCATAGAGCTGGAGGAAAGCGCGCCTCTGGCGCCGCTTGCATGATCACCCTGTGCGAATCTTTTAGGTGTTTTCATTCTATTCCGTTTCCCTGATTTACAGGGTCAGACAGTTTTCATACATAAATAGATGTCATTGTTCGCGAGCGAGGCGGAAGCGCCTTGCCGCGATAGCCAGCACACTTTCGAATTCATAACATTGAGGCAGTCATGAAAAAACTCGGGGTGATTGTCCTGCTCGCTTTTGCCCTCGGAACTGCCCTTTCCAGCCGTGCTGGCGCCGCAGCGCAAGAGGGCGCGGCCCATCCGGCGATTGAGCCCGCGGCCCTCGAAATCCTCAAAGCTGCAAGCCAAAAGCTTGCCCAAGCGAAAAGGATCTCCTTTGTTGCCCGGAGCGCCTTTGATCTTCCAGCCCGCGATGGCAATCCGCTTTTTTATTTCACAAAAGCCGAAGTCCTGCTGGAGCGCCCGGACAAGCTGCGTGTGATTGTTCCTGGCGATGGCCCTCCCTCTGCGTTCTATTTCGACGGCACCAATGTTGCGGTCCTTACGCCGAAGGCCGATTTAATAGCCGTAACCGAAGCGCCTGGAAGCCTCGAATCGATGCTCGATACCATCTACAAAAAGGCCGGCATATATTTTCCCTTTGTGGATTTCATCGTGGCCGATCCTTATAAGTCGCTGACGGATGGGCTGACCCGTGCCTTCGTGATTGGAAAATCGGAGGTGGTTGGCAACACGGAGACCGATGTGATTGCCATCTCGGACAAGCAGGCGCATCTCCAGATATGGATTGGCTCGAAAGACAAGCTGCCGAGGCTGATATGGGCTACATCGCCCGGCACGCCGGAAAAGCCGCGGCATATGGTCGAATTCCTTGACTGGAAGCTTGACGGCACAGCGCCAAAAGGGGCGGTGTTCTCACCGCCCGTGAAGGCATCGACAAAGAAAATCCCCTTTGGGCGGCCGGATTCTGCTCCCGCGGCAAAGGAAGAGTAAACCGGATGTGCCGGTTCATTCATTCGAGATGAGGCCTTTTCCATGATTCGGTGTCTGGTTCTAGGGAGCGCTTTGCTCACTCTTGCACTTGCCGCGCCTGAGGAAGCGCTGGCCTTCCGGGGCGGGTTTGCGGCGGGGGGATTTCGCGGTTTAGGGGGCTGGCATGCCGGAGGGGATGCCTGGCACGCTGGCGGCGTGGATGCCTGGCATGGCGCAACATGGGGCGGCGGGACTTGGCATGCCGACGGCTGGCACGCTGGGGGCTATTACGCCGGTGGATTCCATGGGCCGGTCGTGGTCAATCATTATTGGGGCGGAGGGTGCTGGAATTGCGGCGCTGCGGTGGCTGCAACCGCCGCGGGTGTTGCAGCAGGCGCGGCGATCGGGGCCGCAGCGGCTTACACCGTCGGATCGATTGTTGCGACCGTCCCGGCAGGATGCGTTTACCGGATGGCTGCCGGTGTCAATTATTACGTCTGCAACGGAACCTGGTTTCAGCCTTTCTATGGCAACAACGGGCTTTATTACCGCGTTGTTTCTCCTCCTTGACTGAGCTTCAAGGGTAACGGCTTTCTGGCATGTTCTGCCACCCCTGGCAAAGGCTTAGGCCGGAACACGAGCAAGTGCCAGCAAGAGAATTGCATTTGGCCATATGCCGGCATAGATGACAGCTATGCCGAATTACGCCGTGCCCGCTCACTTTCTTCGCCTCGCCCGCCGGCTCATCCCAATCTTCGCTCTGGCGACGGCGCTGCTGTTCGGCGTCGGGCTTTACCTCGCCTGGTTTGTTGCCCCGCCGGACTATCAGCAGGGCGAAACAGTGAAAATCATGTATCTCCATGTGCCCGCCGCCTGGCTTGCCTTGATGATCTATGCTGTCTTGACATCGGCAGCGCTTGGCACGCTGGTTTGGCGGCATCCGCTCGCTGATGCAGCGCAAAAAGCTGCCGCAGGATTAGGGGCTGGCTTCACTTTTCTTTGCTTGGGGACAGGCTCGCTCTGGGGTAAGCCCATGTGGGGAGCCTGGTGGGTTTGGGATGCCCGCCTGACCTCCGTTCTTCTCCTTTTTTTGATCTATCTTGGGCTTGTGGCCCTTTGGCGCACGATTGAAGATCCTGGCCGCGCCGCGCGGGCCGCGGCGATTTTCGCTCTGGCCGGGGCCGTCAACATCCCTGTCATCAAATTCTCTGTCGATTGGTGGAATACTTTGCACCAGCCAGCCTCCGTGTTCCGGCTCGGCGGCCCGGCCATTGCGCCCTCCATGCTTTGGCCGCTTGTTGTCATGGCGCTGGCTTTCACCTTGCTCTTTTTCACCCTCTTTCTCATGGCGATCCGCAACGAGATCCTGCGCAGGCGGCTGCACCGTCTTTCCATTCAGGCGGCCGCCGGAAAAGAGCCCGCTGGGGCGTGCCCTGCATCCACCTGGGAGGCGGCTTATGAGCCATGATCCGCATTACGGCTATATTATAGCTGCCTATGCGCTGGCTTTCGTGGTCCTTGCTGGAATGACGGGCGCAACCCTTGCCGACTATGTTCTGTTGAAGCGTGCTCTCTTGCCGTTTGAGGGCGAGAGGAAGCCGCAGGAAATTGCGGGCAAGGAAAGCGGTTGCGATGAAAAGCCTGGCGGCGGGCGGTCTGAAGGTGCAGGCTGATGATGACGCCGGTGCCGGGGCAGAGGCCGGAGCCTTCGAGCCGGCGGCGCTCCTTTCTCATCTTTGTGCCTGTGATCCTCTTTGGAGCGCTGGCGCTCCTTTTTTTCTTCCGGCTTTATTCGGGCGATTCGACGCTTTTGCCGTCCGCGCTTATCGGCAAGGAGGTGCCGGCTTTTGACTTGCCTGCGGTTGAAGGCCTGCCTGACAAGCCAGGTTTTTCCGATGCCGACCTCAGGCAAGGGCGTGTGACGCTTGTGAATGTCTTTGCCTCCTGGTGCGTCCCTTGCCATCAGGAGCATGCGTTCCTTATGCAGCTTTCTGCTGATCCCGGGCTTCAAGCGGCGGGTGTGCGGCTTTTTGGGCTCGCTTACAAAGACGATCCAGGAAATATCAGGAAGTTTCTCGCTGAAGGCGGAGATCCTTATGCGCGGGTCGGCGCCGACCGCAAAGGGCGGATTGCGATCGACTGGGGCGTCTATGGCGTTCCAGAAACCTATATCGTTAAGGGTGACGGGCGCGTGGCCTACCGCTTTGTCGGGCCGATGACCGGAGAGAGTTTCCGTGCCGTGATCTGGCCAGAAATTGAGAAGGCGCTGCGCTGAGCTTTCGTAAACAGGTGTGCCTTTTCATTCCAGAGATTGAGGCACTCACTCTGCCGCTGGCTGCGCCAGGAAGTCCAGGAAACAAGGCGAAAAGGCGCCCCGCCCTCAGTTTGACCGCAACTGACGGATTGAACCGCAAGCGTGGTGAAAAGAGTTTTCACGATCCCGCCTGGCGCGCCATTCCTGAGAACCTTCGCGGCGGCATTGCTCGATGGGCAGATCGCCGAAGGCTATTCGCGCGATCTCCCCCCTTTCGGCCTTGCCAGAGCGACGATCTATGTGCCGACACAGCGCGCGGCTCGCGCTCTGGCTTCAGAACTTGCCGGGGCGCTTGGCCGGCCTGCGGCGCTCTTGCCCCGCATCCTGCCTCTCGGCGCGCTGGAAGATCTCGAGACGAGCCTTCTCATTGACGAGACGGGCCTTGAGGGAATGGAGGAGCTCGGCGCTCCCGAGGCCGCCGACGAAGTCACCCGGCGCCTCTTGCTTACCAGCCTGATTCTGCAATGGGCGCGCGCCTTGCCGCATGCCATCGTTTCTGTCGATGCCCAGGAAAACCGTGATTTCGATCAGAGCGAACCGTTTCTGGTTGCAACAACGGCGGCCGATGCCTGGCACCTTTCGGGCGAGCTCGCACGCCTTATCGATGAGCTGATCATTGAGGATGTGGCTTGGCAAGAACTCAATCCGCTCGTTCTTCCCGAGTTCGATCCTTATTGGCGTATCACGCTCGATTTCCTGAACATCGCCGTCAAGGAATGGCCGGGGGCGCTTCAGCAGCTTGGCCTTGTGGACAGGGCGAAACGGCTCGCCGCTTTGATTGAGGCGCAAAGCCGCCGCTTGCGGGAGGGCAGGCTTCGCGGGCCTGTAATCGCCGCGGGCTCGACGGGGTCGAACCGTGCGACGGCACGCCTGCTGGCGGCGATTGCCGAAGCGCCAGAAGGCGCGATCGTGCTCCCCGGCCTTGACTGCGGTCTTGAGGCCTGCGCCTGGGCAATGATCGCCGGCGGCAAGGAGCGTGGCATTGAAGCCTCATATACGCATCCGCAGTCGGCGCTCTGCCGCTTGCTGCGCTATCTCCAGATCTCCCGGGAGGATGTCGTGGTTCTTGGCAGCCCGCCCTCCGGTCTTGCGGCGCGGGCACGTTTCCTCTCAGAAGCTTTGCGCCCCGCTGAATCAACTGATCGCTGGATCGTTTACCGGGAAAATGAAGGTGAGCGTCAAGCCGAAGAGGCTTTGGAGGGGGTTGCCCTGATCGAGGCGGCCGATGAGAGGGAGGAAGCGCTTGCTCTCGCCATCGCCATGCGCGAAGCGCTGGAGATACCGGGTGAAACCGCAGCGCTTGTGACTCCTGACCGCGCTCTTGCCCGCCGGGTGCGCGCAGAGCTGCAGCGCTGGGGCGCCGATGCGGAGGATTCGGCAGGCGAGCCGTTGAGCATGCGTCCGCCTGGCACGCTGGCGCGGCTCGTCATCGACTGCGCGGCAAGCCGGATGACGGCAAACAGTCTTGCTGCGCTTATCGCCCATCCCCTGTTCCGGCTTGGACTGCCAAAGGAAGAGGCCCGGCGGCTTGCCGCGCTATTCGAAGCGGCTGTGCTCCGGGCGCGCTGCGCCGCTGGCGGGCTGGCGGAGCGCATGGCGGGGGATCCCTCAGCCATGATTGCAGCGGCGCGCGCGGAGGCAAATGATCATTTCGCCCATCCAGCAAAGCAGCGGATTTCCGCCGCAGACTGGGTGCGCCTGGAAGCCTTGCTGCAAAGCCTGCGGGCGGCCTTGGCGCCACTCATGAGTCTTATCTCCACGCATCCCTTGCCGCAGTGGGCAAGCGCGCATCGCAAGGCCATCGAAGCGGTTGCGGGGATGGATCAAAATGCGGCCAATGAACAAGGCTGGGCCGCGCTCGAAGGTGTGTTTGAGAAGCTGTCGCGCGAAACGGCAGACGGTATGGCGCTCGATAGCATGGCCTATGGCCATTTTTTTGCGGCGCTCTTACGTGAGGCCGTCCTGCGCGAGGAAGCTGAGCCTCGCCCGCGCCTGCAAATTCTCGGGCTGCTCGAAGCGCGACTCATGGATGCGGGCGTGATGCTGCTTGGCGGCCTCGACGAGACGGTCTGGCCGCCTGCAGCGCGCGCGGATGCTTTTTTGAACCGGCCGATGAGGGAGGCGCTGGGACTCAGCCCGCCGGAGCGGAAGATTGGACAGACCGCGCATGATTTCGTGCAAGCCATGGGGAACAGCCGGGTGATCCTGAGCCGTGCGTTAAAGCGTAAAGGCGCGCCGACGATTGCATCGCGTTTCCTCCAGCGCATAGCGGCGGTCGGCGGCAATGCATGGAAGAGGTGCCGGGAGCGAGGCGCCATCTACCTTCGCCTGGCGCGGGAGATCGACCGCCCGGAAACATTGCGGCCATGCGAAAGGCCAATGCCTCGCCCGTCTCTCGATCAGCGCCCATCGCGTCTCAGCGTAACCCAGATCGAGACACTGCGCCGTGATCCTTATGCGCTTTATGCCGAGAAAATTCTGCGACTGAGGCCGCTTGATCCGCTCGGCGGGCCGCTGGGAGAGCACGGCACAGGCAGTGCGATTCATACCGCGCTTGAGCGCTTCGCGGCATTCTACCCTTCGGGGCCGCTCCCGCCCGATGCGCGCGAGCGTTTGGGCGCGCTCCTCAAGGAGCAGCTTGCGGTCCAGCTGCAGGATGCAGATTTCGCCGCCTTTAGATGGCCGGAAATCGAGAAGGGCATCGGCTTCTTTCTCCGCTTCGAGCAAGGGCGCCGCGGCAGGATCGAATTGATCCTTGCTGAGCGCGAAGGCATACTGCCTTTATCCCTTGCCGATGGAACCCTTTTCGAATTGACCGCGCGGGCCGACCGGATCGAAATCAACGCGGGAAAAAGCATCACGCTTGTCGATTACAAAACCGGATCGCTGCCCAAGAAAAAGGATATTCTAGAGGGCTTCTCGCCGCAGCTCACCCTGGAAGCTGCGATGGCGAGCCGGGATGCCTTTGGTCTTGGGTTTAAGCCTCAGAGAATCGAAGCGCTTTATTTGAGGATTCGGGGCGCAAGGAGCGAGGTGAGTGAGCCTTTTGGCTCCGGCAAAGGAGAAGGAGGCTTGCTGGAGATTGCGGAACGCCATTTGACGAATCTCACCGGCCTTCTCAACCAATTCCGCGATGTGGCGACTCCTTATCCGCCGCGCCCCTTTCCAACCTATGCGAAGCGGTACAACAGCTACGATCATCTTGCGCGCGTCAAGGAATGGTCGGTTGGCGGCGAGCCGGGAAACGAAGCTGTGTAATGCCCTTTCCCATCATACCATCTGACACGCTTCGCAGGCAGCACGAGGCCGCAAATCCCTCCTGCTCGGTCTGGGTCTCTGCGAATGCTGGATCGGGTAAGACGCATGTGCTCGCAAGCCGCGTCATCCGTCTCCTTCTGGAGGGCGTCCCGCCTTCGAAAATCCTTTGCTTGACATATACGCGAGCCGCAGCCGCGAATATGTCGGCGCGAGTCTTCGAAACGCTTGCGAGATGGACAAGCCAGAACGATGAAGATTTGCGCAGCGAGATCGCTTCCATTGGGGCGCCGCCTCCAGGCGCAGCAGGGCTCATCCTGGCGAGGAAATTATTTGCCAGAGCCGTCGAGACGCCGGGCGGCCTGAAGATCCAGACAATTCATGCCTTTTGCGAGCGGCTGCTCCATCTTTTCCCCTTCGAGGCCAATGTTCCGGCCCGCTTCGAAGTGGCCGATGACGAGAAGCGGGATGAACTCCTGCAGCGGGCCAGGCAGCATGTCCTTGCCGAGGCGAACGCCGGGAGAGGATCTCTCGGCGCTGCCCTCTTGCGACTCACAGACGAGCTTGGCCAGCACGGCTTTGAGGATTTGCTTACAGAAGCAATGAAGCATAGCGGCATTTTATGCGCCGGCAGGCAAAAGGGGCTGACAGAGATCTTGCGCGAGATCCTGGATATTCCCAAAGGCAGCGAAGTTGCAACAATCGAGCATGAAATGATCGAGGGATGGCTGCCGCCAGACTGCTGGTTAGAGTTTGCGGAAAAACTCGATCAAAGCTCGAAGAATGATCAAAAATGCGCGAAGCAGTTCCGCACAGCTTATGCGGCGTTCCAGGATGCAGAGCCCGGCGATGAAACAAGATGCTGCCTTGATGCTTATCTTGCGGTCTTTTTCACGCAGACTGGCACGCCGCGGGCGAGCGTCGCAACCGGTTCATTCGCGAGCGCGCATCCCGCCATCGCAGCTGCGCTTCGCTGCGAGCAGGAGCGCCTCACCCGTCTCGATGCCAGGCGGAAATCGGCCGCAGTGCTCGAACGGACCCGCGCGCTGATCGAGATCGCGTCTGTCATTTGCAGGCGCTATCAGGAGGAAAAGGCGGCGCAAGGCATTCTCGATTTCCAGGACCTTATCGATAGAACTTTGGCGCTCCTTGATCGTTCCGATGCGCGCTGGGTGCTCTATAAGCTGGACTCCGGGATCGATCATATTCTCGTCGACGAGGCCCAGGACACAAGCGAGCCGCAATGGCGGATTCTTGAAGCTCTTACGGATGAATTCACGGCTGGAGCCGGTCAAGTCCAAGGCGCACGCACTTTTTTTGCGGTTGGTGACGAGAAGCAGTCCATCTTTTCGTTTCAAGGCGCCGCGCATCACATGTTTGATGAGATGCGCCAGAGTTTCCAGAAGCGCTTTTTGAATGGGGCGAGGGATTTTCAACATGTGCAGCTCACTCATTCGTTCCGCTCCGTGCCTGGCGTGCTATCGGTCATTGATGAGGTCTTCGAGCATGATGAGAGCCATAGGAGCGGTGTTGTTGCGCCCGGGGCACCTTGGATGCCGCATGAATCTCTCAAGGAGCGTTTGCCGGGTCTCGTTGAAGTATGGCCGCTCGCCAAAAAGAGCGCGGATGAAGCTCCTTCTGGCTGGCACGTGCCGCAGCAGCTTTCCGGATCTCATGAGCCGGCCAGCCTTGTAGCCCAGCGCATTGCGGAGAAGATTTCCTTTCTCACCAGCGCATGGCCGCAGGACTATGTGCATGAGGGCCGAACCCAAAGGCCGGTGCAGGCGCGGGATATCCTGATCCTTGTCCGCAGGCGCGGCTCTTTTTTCGAGGCGATGATCCGGGCTCTGAAATCGGCCGGAATCCCTTCGGCCGGGGCGGACCGGCTGGAAATTCATCATCATATCGCCGTTATGGATCTTGTTGCAGCCGGGCGCGCAAGCCTCCTTCCGGTGGATGATCTTACGCTCGCCTGCGTTCTCAAATCGCCGCTGGTGGGGCTTGATGACGATGATCTTCTGGCGCTTGCGCCTTGCCGCAAGGGGAGCCTCTTTGACGCGCTCCGGAATGCATCAGCGGAGAAACATGCGGAGGCATTTGCCAAGCTTGCGCGCTGGCGCGCAAGGGCGGGTGACGGCGCCTTCGCATTCTATGCCGCGCTCCTTGGCGCAGATGGCGGGCGCCGGGATATGGAGGCAAGGCTCGGCCCAGAAGCCACTGATGCGATTGACGAGTTTATGCGTCTTGCCCTCGAGCATGAAGCAGCCAATCCGCCTTCGCTTGCCGCTTTTTTGAACTATTTCGAGGGGATCGAGCACTCAATCAAGCGTGACATGGATTCAGGCGCAAATATGGTCCGGGTGATGACCGTCCATGCCGCAAAGGGGCTCGAAGCTAAGATTGTCTTTCTCGTGGACGATTGCACGGTTTTCTCGGCGCGTCATGAGCCGCAGATCTTTGTGCTCGACTCGAAAGTGCCGGGGGAGAGAACCATCGCCTGGTCGCCGAGGAAAGAGCTGGACTGCGCGTCCGTTGCAGCAGCGCGAGAGCGGGAGAGAGAGGCCAGCTTCAAGGAGTATAAACGCCTCTTATATGTAGCACTGTCCCGCGCTGAGGAGCGTCTATATGTTGCAGGCTTCCACCGGCGGAAAGAGCCGGACAAGGATTGCTGGTCAAGCATGATCCGGGCCGCTCTTGCTGGCAAGGCCGGAGCGGAGGAAGTTCCAGCATTTTGGAATCCAGAAGAGCGGATTTTGAGGCTTGCCTTTGGGGCGCGCGGCAGCGCTTCCGTGCCGGAGCGGGAGCAGGGAAGGAAAGAGCCTGCCGCTCCGGCTGTGCCGGAGTGGCTGTTGCGCCCTGCGCCTGCCGGTGTGTCCGCGGCGCCGCGTCTCAGGCCTTCCTATGCGCTTTCGCCCGAAGGCAGCGGCGGGAAAGGCGCGCGTGGGAATCTCGAAGGCCAAAGGCGCGGCCGGCTCATTCATCTGCTGCTCCAGCATCTGCCGGCCATCGCCCCGGATGAACGCCGCCATGCGGCGGGCGTCCTTCTCTCAGCGCGGGCGCCATGGCTTGGGATAAAGGAGCGCGAAGCGCTTTGCAGCGAAGCGCTTGACGTGCTGCGCTTGCCGGAGCTTGAGGAATTATTCGGCCCTTGCTCCCTGGCCGAAGTTCCGGTGGCGGGAAGGATCGTCCTCGGTAACAGGCAGGCCGAAGTGGCAGGCAGGATCGACCGGCTCTATGAGGGAATGAGCGATGTGCTTGCAGCTGACTTCAAAACGGGCGCGCCTTGCTCGCTCGATGATATGCCGGAGGATTATCTGGCGCAGATGGCGCTCTATCGCGCACTCCTTGCCCCGCTCTGGCCTGGCAAAACTCTCCGCATGCTGCTGATCTGGACGGCGGGGCCCTCTGTCTTATGGCTGCCTCCTGAACGTCTCGATGCCGCCCTCGCCATGCTTGCGGGGTGAAGCAGACGCGGGCAGGGAAAGACGCGCTTAATCGGGAATAATTTTTTCCCGCAGCGATTGACGCAGCAATTTGCGCAAGAAGCCGGTGAGCCATCGCCAAGCGTAAGCCCATGGGCGCCTGCCTGGCCTGGGAAGACCGGAGGATCCGGCCGGTTCAATTGTCTCTCCCGCAGCAAGCTCGGCGAGCGTTCCTATATTGTACCAAAGCCGGATGAAATACTCTTGTGCCGGATTCCGGCTGGGGGCAAGCAGAGCCAGCACCGGAATGGCCGAAGCGGTCTTTAGGACCGGAAGAACGCCTGCCGGCCTTGCCAGCAGGCGGCGGATCCTCTGGTCTGTGACCCCATCCCAATAGGCGCGCCTGGCCGCCCATGACCTGTTCAAGCGCCCGGCGGGGATCTTATGGCCCACCCGAAGCCGGTCTGAGTAATATGCCCGGAAGCCCGCAGCGGTTAATTGCTCGACAGCGAGCTTCTCCTCTCCGCTCAGTAAGACATAGCCTTTCCGGCCGAGGGTCTCGGCAAAGCCGCCGATGCTTCGAAGCGCATCACAACGGAAGATCACATTGGCTCCGACCACTTTGACATGGCTGGACTGCTCGCCTTCCCCAGATTCTTGCAACAGGGATAGAAGCTGGCGCCACCGCGGGCCCGCGCGCAAAACAGCATCTGCCGGATAGATCGGGTCAACCCGTCCGGCAATGATGGAGCAGATCGCGGGAACGTCCTTTGTGAGCCGCTTGGCTTGCATCGCCCAATCGGGCGCGGGTATGGCATCGTCGTCAAGATAGGCGATCCAAGGCGATCTTGCTGCCTTCAAGGCTGCGTTTCGCGCAGCAGCCAGGCCGGGCCCTTCCAGCCTGATCAGCCGGACGCCGGCCCGCCTGGACACAGTCTGAAGGAGCTCCTCACGGGCAGCGGGCCGAGACGCGCTGTCAACAACAACGACTTCTATGTCCGCCAAATCCTGAGCGCAAAGAGCCGCCAGACAGTCAGCCGCATCGCCCGGCCGGTCATGCGTGCAAATCGCGGCGGTCAAACAAAACTCTGGCATAGGATCTCCAAAAAATACCCAGAGGGGCTGCAGAAATCTCCCCGTGCCTGGCAGGGATTGGCCGGGTGGCGGGCTCTTGGTTCAAAATGGCGCAGGCGGCACTTTTTCGCCAGAATACACAAACTCTCTTGGCCCTTTACGTTGCAGCCTCCCATGCGCTCTCGCACACGGCGCGCGCTCATAAACTCAAACTAAGCCTTAAACACGGCGCTAAAATGTATCGCTCAAGCTCTCAGCGGAAACGAAGGAATCACTGGGTTAAGTATGACAATTATCGGAAATAAGCAAAATTCAAATTAAAGGAATTACTGTAGGGCTGCGCCCGGCACGGCGTCTCGAGAGCTGCACTTGTGCGGGGGCTCGTCTTCTCATGCCGCCATTGGGAGATTAACGGTAAAGATTACGGTTCTCGTTTAAGCAAGTCTCAAGCAAGACCGGGTGCTGGACGGAAACGGCAGCTTTGGAAAGCTGCTCTCAGGGCAGAAATATTGCGCCCGCGGCCTGCGATCGCTGCAATCGGGGAACCGCCTGAAACCCCGCGCGTTTGCCCTTCATGTTTCAATGTATTTTGTTCTTCTGTTTCCTGGGAGGACCAGGGGCGGCGGTTGTCCCCGATGGCGCGGGAGGCTTTGTTCCTTTCACAAACAGCCGCGTCATGCCCGATGGGTCTCTGCGGCCCTACGCCCCGGCGCTGGATGGGGTGTTTGGCGGTCAAGCCCTGGGAGGATATGCTGCACCCCCCTATGAAGTCATTCCCGCCCCGCCTTCGAGCGGGAGGCCCGGCCCGCGGACATGGATCCAGCCATATTGGTGACGCTCAGCGCCTGCAGCCGCTTTCCGGGCCGCGCCCAAAAGGCCGCAGAAGCTTAATTATCTTGGTGGAGCTGAGGGGAATCGAACCCCTGACCTCTGCAGTGCGATTGCAGCGCTCTCCCATCTGAGCTACAGCCCCTTCGCCGCTCTTTACGCGAGTGGCAGAGGGCGCGCAAGCGCGATGCTGCGGTGGCCTTTTTGCGGCTGGATACGCAGGCCCTGGCTCGTTCCTGCTCTTGCCAGCCCAGCGCGGGGCGCGTAAACGAGCTTATTCTGGGCAAGCTTACCGGGGTTCCCATGCGCGCGATTCTCGACGTGCTGTTTGTAATTTTGCAGCTTTACACTTGGGTGATCATTGCCGCAGCGATCTTGTCGTGGCTCGTCGCTTTCAATGTCGTCAATCGCTACAATGAGGTCGTGCGCTCGGTCTGGACTCTTGTGACGGCTTTAACCGAGCCCCTCCTGCGCCCCATACGCAATATGATCCCGAACTTCGGAGGAATCGACATCTCACCCGTGATCCTGCTTTTGGCGATCTTCTTTCTTGAGCGCGTCATATCGATTTACATCTATCCAAACGTGTTTTGAGCGCCCTGTCCGGCATTCCTTGGACCTCGCACGGCAGCAGCGGGCTGCTCCTTTCAGTCCGCTTGACCCCGAAGAGCCCGCGCGACGAAATCACAGGAGTCGAGCGCTTGGCTGATGGGTCTGCGGTTCTTAAGGTGCGCGTGCGGGCCGTTCCGGAGCAGGGCAAAGCGAATGAAGCGCTCTTGCGGCTTATTTCGTCCGCGCTTCGCATTCCTCTTGCTGACGTGCGGTTGAAAACCGGCACAAGCGGCAGGCTTAAGACTTTATGCATCGAGGGCGATCCGGACAGCCTTGCGGAAGCCTTATCGCGCCTTTGCCAGCGCTGACGGGGGCAGAGTGAAGCACGGCAAACCTCATCGGCAAAGCACGAGGACACTCATTGATTTTGCCTGAGCGGCAAGCTCTTCCGGCTTGAGCGGGGCCGCCTTAGTGCCAGCCAAATATCTCACCTCGTGGCTTTCTAGGAAGGATGCAACAATGGAGGCTTTGAGGGCAAAGTTCACGTTTTGAGGAACGTCGCCTTTTGCTTCCGCGATCTTGAGGGCGTCCAATTTCGAGGTCACGACTCCAGCCAAGTTGCCGCTCTGATCGAGGAGAGGCCCGCCGCTATTGCCGGGCTGAACGGGTGCAGAAATCTGCAGAAAGCGGGAATCATCGCCGATTCCTGCAAGCGCTGTGACATTGCCCTGAGTGAAGTTGCCGCTCGGCGACAGAAAGTCCAAATAGGGATAGCCAAAGAGCGCCACATACTCGCCAAGCCGCAAGCCCGCGCGCAGGGCAGCCACGCGCGGCGGCGAGAGATCTGTTGAGAGAAGCGCTAGGTCATTTTCCGTATCCGAAGCAATCTTTTGGGCATCAGACCAAGCAGCTTGATCCATGAAAACCCGGATCAATCCGCAATTTTCAACGACGTGATTGTTCGTCAGCACATGCCCCTGCTTGGTGACAAAAAAACCCGTGCCGGACGAAACCCGGCCGCTTGTCTCAGGCGGCGCGGCGCTGCGGGCGGCGGATCTTCCGGAACGGGCATGCGGCTCAGGCGGTGACTCGGGGCGGTCTTCATGCGCAACCGCGAACGAAGGCATAAAGCGGCTAGCATCGATAGCCGTCATTCGCAGGGCGCCCTGGCCATTTTCGTCAAAGCGTGCACCCCACACATAGCCAGCACCGCCCCCAAGCTGGAAAATGGGAAGACGAAGGCGCGCTGATTCTTTAAAATTGCCGAGAAAGTCAAAAAGCATGCCCTTTGCAATGCTCTGGCCCGAGGCAAGCTGGCCTAGGCTCCCGGCGCCGAGCGGCGTCAGCGTGACTTGTCCCCAAGAGGCAATGATGCCTCGCGGAAAGCCTTTCCGCAGGGGGGCCTGAAAGATCGAGGGCGGCGCGCCGAAGCGCTTGGAAAGCCGATCGATTTCCTGCTCGATGTCGCCAGGGCCGAAATAGGCTGGCTCAATGAAGCGGGAGACATAGACCGTTTCATTGCTGGGCGCGTGAAGAATGGAATTGACCGAGATGAACGTGCCAAACTTTCCATGCTCTGTCCTCCGGCGCCGGCACCAAGTGAAAAACTCGAACTGGCTGCTTGGCCGGCAGGTATAGGCCCGGTAAGCAGCGCTTTCCGGCGCGACGGGGCCACCGAGCGCGAGACCATCGACGATGTAAGGGCTCTCATCCTTTGCGAGCGCGCAGGACTGCATGAGCCAGGCGGTGATGAGAAACGCCGCGGCAATAAAACGGCTGGCCTCCCGCCGCTGTTGGGGGCGAAAGAAAATACAATGCGAGAGAAAGGAGCGCAGAGGCAATAAACTACAAGGCATGGGGACAACGCGAAAGATGAAAGCAGGCGGCGCTCCTGCTTTTGCCGGAAACCCCGCTGACGCCATCGAGGTTCCGGTTGAATTAGCTAGAAAGGCGAGCCGCCGCGCGAAGCGCCCGCCGGGAAAGAAGCAATGTGCGGGAGGTGGCGCCGGGAGCGGGCCTTGGGAGCAAATCCGAGTTAAAGGCGGGGTTCTTCTGCTGGCGCGCCCAACGGGAATCGAACCCGTGTTTCCGCCGTGAAAGGGCGATGTCCTGGACCGCTAGACGATGGGCGCATAGAATCCTTGCGGCAAAAGTCACGCCGCAGCAGCGCGGGGACATATAAAGGGCGCTCTATCCTCTGGCAAGCTCAGGTGAGGCGGGAGGATCCTTAGGGAAGCGCAGCTGGAGCAAGGTCGATAAGCCTCAGTTGCACACGGTCAGACCCGCCATAGCTATCGCGAGCAAGCGTGCCGGCAAAATGAAAAAGGCTTCCGCGGCCCTCGCGAAGCGCCTGTCCGAGCGAGCGCCCCGCAGCGCGGAATGCGATGCCATCGAGCCTGGCTCCATCGCCCGCAACGGCGCTAAACCGCATGTGGCCATGCCCAGCTTCGGCCACATCGGTCAGCCGGTGCGCCGGAAAGGCCAGAACCGGCTCGGGATTGCCGGCGCCATATGGGCCGCCGCGATCGAGAGAGGCTAGAAGCCCTGCATTTGCCGCTTGCGCGGTCAGCGCTGCGTCGATCAAGAGGGAGCTGCCCGCGCGCGTCGCAGCAACCGGGGCTGCCAAGCTGCCTTCGAGGAAGGACTGAAAGCCCGCGATCTTGCAAGCTTCGACGGTGACACCCGCGGCCATCGCATGGCCGCCCCCCTTGAGGAGGAAGCCTTCCGCCTGTGCGGCCCGCACGGCCCGGCCGAGATCAACCCCGGCGATCGACCGGCCTGAGCCCGTTCCAATGCCATCCCCGCCGATGGCAATGGCAAAGGCGGGGCGCCCGAACCTCTCCTTGAGGCGCGCAGCGACCAGCCCCGCGACCCCCGGATGCCAGCCTTTCCCTCCGGTTACGATGACGGCAGCATCTTCTTTCTCAAGTGCTGCGAGGGCTTGCGCCTCGGCTTCCTCCAGAGTGGCGCGTTCGATCTCCTGGCGCTCCCGGTTGAGCCGGTCGAGCTCCCCGGCAATGCGCCGGGCCTCGGCCGGATCGGTGAGGCTCAGAAGCTTTGCGCCGAGCGCCGCGTCTCCAATCCGGCCGCCGGCATTGATCCGCGGCCCAATCAGAAATCCGAGGTGATAAGGCGCGGGCGGCCCTGCAAGACGCGCCACATCGCAAAGAGCTCTGAGGCCCACGCGCCTGCGCGCCTGCATCAGGGCCAAGCCTTTCGCAACAAAGGCGCGATTGAGTCCCGTCAGTGGAGCGACATCCGCAACCGTTGCTAGAGCGACGAGGTCAAGCCCTTCAAGGAGATCTGGCTCAGGGCGGGAGGCTGAGAAAAATCCCCTTTCTCGCAGGAGCCGCCGCACAGAAACGAGAGTAAGAAAGGCAATCCCCGCAGCGCAAAGATGCCCGAGGCCTGAAAGATCGTCGAGACGGTTTGGATTGACGATGGTTGCATTGGGCAAAATTTCAGATGCTTGATGATGATCGAGCACAATTGGATCGAGGCCAAGCTGTTTTGCCTCCTCAAGCGGGGCATGGCTCAGAGTGCCGCAGTCCACCGTGACAAGGAGAGTGGCGCCAGCCTGCGCCAGCCTGCGGATGGCGCCTTTGTTGGGCCCATAGCCTTCAAACAAGCGGTCTGGAATATGGATGAGGCACGGCGTCCCGCAGGCGGTGAAGAAATCATGTAGGAGGGCCGAGGCTGCCGCCCCGTCGACGTCGTAATCGCCGAAGACCGCAATGGTTTCGCCCCGGGTGATGGCTGCGGCGATGCGCTCCGCCGCAGCCTCCATGTCTTTCAAGGCAAAAGGATCGGGCAGCAGGTTTCGCAGCGCTGGATCGAGGTGGCTTCCGGCTGTGGTTACGGTGACGCCCCGGCCCGCAAGCACACGCGACAGCAGGTCGCCAGTGCCATGGGCCTGGGCAATGGCCGACGCTTGAGCCTCGCCCAAAGCGTCAAGGCGCCTCCGCCAGGGCTGGCCAAGCACGGATTGCTCAACCCCGAGAAAAGCGCGCGCGCCAAAGCCCAATTCATTCATGCCATGCAGCAGTAGCGGCGGACGCCCTCGTTTTCGACTGCCGCGCGCGCCTTTGCACAGAAAATAGCTCTGAAGGCCGCAGCGCCACTGAAGCATTACTTACAGATGGCAGGTCTAAACGACCTCGACGGTGCCGGACTCAAAAAGCGGCGCGATGCTGGCGTTCTCGCCAAGGACGCTTTCGGGAAGTTTCTCGACCCTGTTCAAGGCCGCGCGCGCCAGCAGAGCTTCTACGCGCTTCCGCGATCGCGCAAGAAGTTCCGGATCGAGGCGGCCATCGGCGGCCGCGCTGGCAATGGCGCGGGCGAAATCCCGGGCCCGAAGGGTTTCGGTGAAATGCGCGCAGACCATCACCATATCGCAGCCTGCTTCGATCAAACGGACGGCCGACTCTGGCGCGTCGAAAAAGCCCCTCATGGCCCCCATGCCGATATCGTCGGAGACAGCAACGCCCTCAAAGCCAAGCTCGCCGCGGAGCACGTCCGTCAGGAAACGGCGCGAAAGGGTGACCGGAAGCTCGCGATCGATGGCTGGGAACAGGATATGCGAGGTCATGATCATCCCGGCGCCTGCGGCGATGGCGGCCGCAAAAGGCTTAAGCTCCCGCGCCCGCAGGCCTTCAAGGCTTATGGCCTGCGATGGAAGCCCGAGATGCGAGTCTATGCTGGTATCGCCATGCCCTGGGAAATGCTTGCCGCAGGCTAAGACTTTCTCTCCCTCCATCGCCTCCATGAAAGGAAGCGCCGCTGCAATCACAGACTCGGGCGTTTCCCCGAAGGCGCGCTCGCCGATCACGGGGTTTTTGGGATTGGTGTGGATATCGAGCACAGGCGCGAAATTCAGATTGACTCCTATCGAGGCAAGCTCCCTGCCCATGGCGCGGCCAACCTTTGCCGCTTGCCCTGCCCAATGCGTGGCATAGGAAAAGCGGGTGAGAGGCGGCGGAGTCCGGCAGACGCGGCCGCCCTCATGGTCAATGGCGATGAACATGCGCTCGCGGCCCGTTGCGGCGCGGACATCGGCAAGCAGCCGCGCATGGCTCTCAAGCCAAGCCTCATAGGGAAGGCCGTGCCGGAAATTGCTCTTGAAGAGAATGACCCCAGCCGGGCAAAGCTCAGACAAAAGCTGGCGGTCCTCCTCCTCCAAGAGCGGGGAGGGCCGGAGCCCGATCAGAAAATGATCTCCAACGGAAGCGATCGGAGCTTGCGCCATGCTATGCCCGGCGGAGATTCCGCTTCTGCCAGTCCCCGGCCAAGGCGCCAAAGACGAGCCCGGTGCCAGCCCATAATACTGCGCGCGCTCCGAGAGACGCCATGCGGAAGTTCCACAAGACGCCCGCCGGAAAGCCCTCTGGAACCTCCGCAGCCGGGGGCAAAGCGAAAGCCGCAGCCCCTGTGACGAGAATGTAGATGGCAGCCGAAAGAACGGCTCCCTTCCAAGGCCCGAGCCTCGCCATGAGGGATGGCGCAAGCGTTGCAGCGAGAACCATGGAAAGGAGGGAAATGGCAAGAAAAGCGAAATAAACCGCCGTCCGGGCGCCGATCGTCTCGGCCGTGCCGACGGCCGGCGGGTTTGCGGGATATTTCAGCTCCGGCGCAAGGGCAAGCGCCGCAAAGCCCAGCGCGGCGAGAAGGGCCGAAAGGGTTTGCGGATCGGAAGGGCCAAAGCGGCCATAGGCAAGCGCAAAGACAAGGCTGAACATCCCTCCGAGCGCCATGCCGAAAATGGTGTTAGCCGCATAAAGCCCCGCCCCGCGTTGCACCTCCCGGCTCACGGTCTCTTCCTCGCCGCTTGGCGCGCTGGCATGAGCAGCCTCGAATTGCAGGGCGCGCTCAAGCGGCGGCTCGCCCGCAAGGGCGGAAAAGACCGCCGCGAGAACCCCCGCGATGAGGCCCGCGAGCAGCCCGCGCCATAGAAGGCTGCTCATAAGGCTCGCCTGTTAATGGCAGGGGAAGGCCAGGAGGTGGCGGCCATCGTGCACAAGCTCATGCACGAAATTGCCGTTGAGTAGCGACGCCGCCCCTTGCTCGGCGCCCACAAAATAAAAGGCAAGAAGCGCCAGCAAGCCGCCGAAGGCGAGCCATGGGAGAATATCCCGGAGAGGAATCGGAGCCGGACGGGCTGTGGAAACCTGCGTGAGACTATGCATAGTCTGCCCTGAAGTGAAAGTAGCGCTCACCGCGGACTGCCGAATGGGGTTCCGGCAGAGGCGCATATCGCTAACCCTAGGGACGGAATTTGGGAGTGTCAACGCGCCCAGCGGCTCGCTTTTCTGTTCAGCCCCGGCCGCGGTAGGGCGGCACGCCCTGGTCCGGGAGCCAGACGCCCTTGGGCAATTCTCCCGTTGTCCAATAGACATCGATGGGAATCCCCCCGCGCGGGTACCAATAGCCGCCGATTCGCAGCCAGCGCGGCTCAAGGCATGCGGCAAGATCCTTGCCGATCCGCAAGGTGCAGTCCTCATGAAAGGCGCCGTGGTTCCGGTAGGAGGTGAGGTAAAGTTTCAGAGACTTCGATTCGACGAGCCAGGCATCTGGCAAATAGTCGATGACAAGGAGCGCGAAATCGGGCTGGCCCGTGATGGGGCAGAGCGAGGTAAACTCAGGAACCGTGAATCGGGCGATATAATTTTCACCCTTGTGCGGGTTTGCGACACGGTCGAGCGTGGCTTTTTCAGGCGATTGCGGCGTCTTGACAGAGCGGCCAAGCTGCCTGATGCCAGAGTGCACCTTCACCATAATGCGCTTTCCGAATTCTTATTGGGCATAAAGGCGGGCAGGGCTAGGGAAACCGGAAGCATGGACTGCTATCGCCCGGGCGGCGGCAAGTTGGCAAGTGCTGCTAAAAAGCCCTGCGCGCCCGGGGCTGGCACCGGGCTATTTTCCATTCATGAGAAGCCGGAGAGCAGTGCTACCGGCGCGCTGAATACTGCTGAATATTGGAGCATCCGGCACCCATGACCAAGACCGTTGCGCCTTACGGGGAATGGGTCTCGCCAGTGACAGTTGAGCTTGTGACCAGAGCTGCTGCGGGCCTCAGCGGATTGAGCACTGATGGCGGAAACATCTATTGGCTCGAAGCAAGACCGTGGGAGAATGGCCGGACCGTCCTGTGCTGCCGCCGGGCAAGCGGAGAAATCGAGGATCTGACGCCTCCCCCGGTGAATGTTGCAAGCCGCGTCCATGAATATGGCGGCGGCGCCTACACTGCGGCTTTGGGCCTTATTGTGTACAGCGAGCGCGCCGATGGCAGCGTTTGGGTCCTTGAGGGCGGCGCCGCGCCGCGCCGGATCGAAACGCCGAGGCTTTGCCGTTATGCGGATTTCGAATTGGATCTGCCGCGGCGGCGTGTTCTTGCTGTGCGCGAGGATTATCGAGGCCAGCCGCCCAGCGATCCGAAGGCTGCCATCGTCGCCTTGTCTCTAGGCGATGCGGGGACGGAAAGCGTCCTTGTCGAAGGCCCGGATTTCTTAAGCTCGCCCCGGCTTTCGCCCGCGGGGGACGAGCTTGCCTGGATCGCCTGGGACCATCCCCATATGCCTTGGGAGGCAACAAGGCTTTTCGCCGCGCGCCTGACAGAGGGCGGCGAAGTGATCGAAGCGCAGCTTGTTGCAGGGCAAGAGCCCGAGGCCATCATCCAGCCCATTTGGAGCAGCGAGGGGCGGCTTTATTTTTCCTCCGACCGGAGCGGATGGTGGAACATCTACGCCTTGCGCGGCGCAGACGCCGAGCCTGTCGCTCCCATGGAGGCTGAGATTGGCGGCCCCCACTGGGTTTTCCGGCAGCGCTACTTCGATTTTCTCCCCGATGGCAGGATCATTGCCGCAATTGTGCGGGAAGGGATCAGAACAGCCGCGGTTATCGAGGACGGCAAGGCCGTGCTGCTCGGCATTGGACAGGTGCAGGAGTGCCCTTGCCCTTTTGGCGAAGGCCTGGTCTTCGCCGCAACGCCCCCCATGGAACCCCCATCGATCTCGATTGCGCGAGACTTAAAGGGCGCCGCGCCAGAAGTCGTCCGCCGCGCGGCGCCGCCCGTGATCCAAGAGGAGAGCGTGTCGGCAGGCACGCCTATCGCGTTCCCCTCACGCGGCAAGACGGCTTATGCCTTTTGGTATCCGCCAAAGAACGGCGCCTATGAAGGCCCCAAGGATCAATTGCCTCCGCTTATCGTCCTTTCCCATGGCGGGCCTACCAGCATGGCGTCGAATATTTTCTCGCTTGGCATTCAATGGTGGACGAGCCGCGGCTTTGGCGTTGTTGATGTCAATTACGGCGGCTCAACCGGTTATGGCCGGGCATACCGGCAAGAGCTCAAGGGGCAATGGGGGATCGTGGATGTCGCGGATTGCGCCGCCGCCGCGAAATATCTTGTGGAGAGGGGACTTGTTGATGCCTCAAGGCTGATCATTCGCGGCGGCAGCGCAGGCGGCTTCACAACGCTCGCAGCGCTAACATCGCTCGGCTTGTTCAAGGCTGGGGCAAGTCATTATGGGGTGGGCAATCTTCTGTTGCTCGCCAAAGACACGCATAAGTTCGAATCACGCTATCTCGACTGGCTTGTCGGGCCGCTGCCTCAAGCGGAACCTCTCTATCGCGAGCGCTCTCCGGTCAATCATGTGGACAAGCTTTCCTGCCCCGTGATCTTTTTTCAAGGCGAGGAGGACAAGACGGTCCCGCCGAATCAGGCTCAGACGATGCGGGACGCAATGGCGGCGCGGGGCTTGCCGGCCGCCTATTATTCTTTCCCGGGAGAGGGCCATGGGTTCCGCAAGGCTGAGACGCTGCGCCGTGTGCTCGAGCTTGAGCTCGATTTCTACGGCCGGGTCTTTGGCTTCAACCCGCCAGGCTTGAGCGAGCGCGTCGAAATCGAAAATATGCCAAGCCCGGCAGAGTGATGCTGCTTCAAATCAGCCCGGCGGCAAGGTTAACTGTGAGCGCCAGCACTGCGCTGTTGAAAAAGAACGAAAGGATGCCATGAACCAGCGCCGTCCGCCGCATCACTGGGGAGCTGATCGCGACATCGGCCGTCTGGCAGGCAACGCCAATAATATAAGAGAAGTATAAAAAGTCATAATAATCGGGCTCTTTCGTGCCCGGAAAGATGAGGCCGCGCCTCTCCTCCGCAGGCTTTCCAGGTGCGCCGGCAAGCACATCGAAATATTCATGCGCATAATGCAGAGCGAATGTCAGATGAGTGAACGTCCAGGCGCTGAGGATCGTTATCGCGGCAAGCGCCACGTGCAGACCTTTCGTCAGCCCTGACATATTCTTGACGGCCGCAAGCTGCATGGCGATCGCTGCGATCGAAGCTGCAGCCGCAAGGCCTGTTAGCAGGAGAATGAAGAATTTACCTTCGTCGGTCGCTTGCGCCCTCCAGCGAATCGACTGCGGCGAAGCTCTGGCGATCATGATAGCCGAAGCAGTGAAATAGAACCATGTTCCTGCATTCCAGGCGAGGAGGAACAAGGTCGAGGCGTCAATTCCAGCCGGAAGGGCGTAAGCCGTGCCGGCTCCAATGGCGGCGGCAGAAAAAAGGCGTTTGTGGCCCCACAAAATCCGGAAGAGCCGGAGGAGCGGGCGCGCGCACCGGCGCGCCAGCGAAGCATCGCTGTTGGACCGCATATCAGTGGTCCCGCGCGGCGACGAACCGAGCTGCTTCCTTCAAAACTGCCCCCTTGCCTTCCGGGAAGGAGCCTAACGCGTCGATCGCCTCCGCCGCCAGCTTATCGCGTCTTGCGCGCGCACCATCGAGACCGAGCGCTGCCACGAGCGTTGCCTTGTTGCGGCCGGCGTCCTTGCCGGTGCGCTTGCCGAGCGCCGATTCGTCGGCTTCGACATCAAGGATGTCATCGGCCACTTGAAAGGCAGCGCCAAGCGCCCGGCCGTAGCAGGAGAGCGCAGCCCGGGCCGGAGGTGACGCCCTGCCAAGAATGGCGCCCGCTTCCACCGCATAATGCAAGAGAGCGCCGGTTTTCATGGACTGCAGCTTAATGACATCCGAAGCTTCGTGCGGCCCGGGCGCCTGCTCGGCTTCGAGGTCGAGGACCTGACCGCCGATCATTCCTCCCAAACCGGCGGCCCGGGCCAAATGGAGAACAAGCTCGATCCTGACTGAAGCATCTTCATGCGTTGCAGAATCCGAGAGCACGTCGAAAGCATAGGTGAGGAGGGCGTCGCCCGCAAGAATGGCAATCGCTTCGCCGAACGCCTTATGGGCCGTTGGCCGTCCCCGGCGCAGATCGTCGTTATCGAGAGCGGGGAGATCATCGTGGACAAGCGAGTAGCAATGGATCATCTCGACAGCCGCAGCAGCCCGCTCGACGCCCTCTGCCTCGACACCAAGGAGCCGCGCTGTCTCAATGGTGAGAAAGGGCCGGAAGCGTTTTCCGCCGCCAAGGCTCGCGTAGCGCACGGCTTCAAGAAAGCGCGGCGGCCGGAAAGTCTCACCTGGCTGCGCCTCAGGGCCGAGCAAGCGGTCAAGCATACGCTCTGTGACTTCGGCCGCGGCCGCAAGCCTCAAATTAAATTCGCGCGTGGGGGAGCCCCCGGTCATAGAGTCGCCGTCCTTGGCCTCGAAAAGCCGGGCCTTTGCTTGCCCGATTGGGCGCGGCGGGTCAAGGCTTGGCCATGGCTTCAGAATCCCCTCAAAGAGGCTTGATTCAAAAGCTCCTGCGCCAGGCCTTGGGCGCGAGTGTGACAATCCTGACGGCTTTTGCCGCATTAATTTTCGTGTACCGTTTCGCGCCGCCCGTTTCGACCCTGATGCTCGCCCGTTGGATCGAAGGAGAGGCAGTCGAGCGCCGCTATGTTCCGCTCGATCGCATTTCAAAAGAGCTTCAGAAGGCAGTAATCGTCTCGGAGGATGCGCGGTTCTGCGAGCACAGAGGCGTGGACTTTGGAGCGCTGCGCGAGGCCCTCGGCGAGAGAGGCGAGAGCGGCCCAGCCCGCGGGGCATCGACCATTGCCATGCAGACCGCGAAGAATATCTTCCTTTGGCCGTCGCGCTCTTATGTCCGCAAAGCGGTCGAGATCCCGCTTGCGCTTCTCATTGGCCTTGAATGGCCAAAATGGCGCATCCTGGAAGTCTATCTGAATCTTGCTGAGTGGGGCGAGGGCATTTTTGGGGTAGAGGCGGCGGCGCAGCATTATTTTGGCAAAAGCGCAGCTGTACTTGACGCGCGCGAATCGGCCCTGCTCGCAACGGCTCTGCCCAGTCCCCGCCGCCGGAATGCTGCTAGGCCAAGCCGGGGCAATGCGGCGCTTGCCGCGCGGATCACGGCGAGGGCCCGCGCAGCGCCTTCCCTGGCATGCCTTGAATAGAAGGCTCAGGCGGGGGTGGCCAAAGGAAAGCTTTCATTGTAAGAGGCGCGATAATCCCCCGTCATTCAACGCGGCTTCGCCGCCCCATAGTGAGAGAACCGGCATGGCTGTTCCGAAAAGGAAAACCTCCCCGATGAAACGCGGTTTCCGCCGCTCCGCCGATGCCCTCAAGGCGCCCGCCTATGTGGAAGATAAGGATTCGGGTGAATTACGCCGTCCGCATCATGTCGATCTCAAGACCGGCATGTATCGCGGGCGTCAGGTATTCACGCCGAAATCCACGGAAGCATAAGAAGCATAAATTGGGGGCAGGCTAACGCCTGCTCCAAGTCCGGGACACCAGACCCTGCTGTCCCGAAGGGGAGAAGGCGGGGGTCAGCGCGCTTAGGCCGCCTCCTGAAGCCGCTTTGACACTAGCTCGCGCAAGGCATGCAGGTCTTTGGCGAAGACGCGGATGCCTTCGCCGAGCTTCTCGCTGGCCATAGCATCCTCGTTCAGCATAAACCGGAAGGTCTTTTCGTCGAGGGAGAGCCTGGCGGGAGCCTGCGCCGCTGCTGTCTCGGGCGATAAGCGGCGCTCGAGGCGGCCCATATCCTGGGCAAGCTCATCCAGCAGCTGTGGCGAGATGGTCAGCCGGTCACAACCGGCAAGCGCTTCGATTTCGCCCTTATTGCGGAAGGAGGCGCCCATGACCTCAGTCTCAATCCCATAGGCCTTGAAGTAATTGTAGATCTGCCGGACCGAGAGGACCCCTGGATCGGTTTCCGCTGTGTAGGTCTTACCTTCAGCCTTGGTGTACCAGTCTAGAATGCGCCCAACGAAGGGCGAGATGAGAAAAACTCCCGCATCGGCGCAAGCGGCGGCCTGGGTCAGCGAGAAAATCAACGTCATATTGCAGTCGATCCCTTCGCTTTGCAGGATTTCGGCTGCGCGGATTCCTTCCCAAGTCGAGGCGACTTTGATCAGCACGCGGTCGCGGCCGACCCCGAGCTTCCTGTAGCCAGCGATGATCTCGCGCGCCTTGGCGACGGTTCCTTCCACGTCGAAAGAGAGATCCGCATCCACCTCGGTCGATATGCGGCCAGGGACGATTTTTGAAAGCTCATGCCCGAATTTGAGGATGAGGTAGTCCGTAACCTCGCTCGTTGAATGATGATGGCTAAGGCCCCAAAGAACGGCTTCTTCCACAAGGCCCGCATATTCCGGCATGCGCGCGGCCTTCAGAATGAGTGTCGGATTTGTCGTCGCGTCGGTGACCCCAAAGCGGCGTATGGCAGCCATGTCGCCCGTATCGGCGACAACGGTGGTCATGGTTTTCAGCTGTTCGAGCTTCGAGGGCATCGGCTGCACCGTTTCAGAAAAATAGGGAATCAGAAAGATAAACGCGCTGCCATAACAATTGTTGCGCTGGCCGGGCCTTGCCTCGCGATTGAAGGCGGCGTCGCCCGTGTCCTATTAGAACAAGATCCCCTTTCCAGGCAAAGGCGAAAGCCCCGCCGCAGCCGCTGTCCAGCAGTTGCGCAAGGGGCGCCTATTGCGCAAGACGCATGAATGCGCGGCCGGCCTTGGACTGGAGCTCCTTCGCGTCAAGGGTACCATCTTTATCGGGATCGGCAGCGGTGAAAAGGCGCTCAGTAAGAGTGAGATACTCTTCCTTCGTCAATGTCCCGTCATTGTCGGGATCGGCGCTTTTGAACACCTTGTTGCTGACCCGGCCGCCCATCTCCTTTGGGTCGAGCGTGCCGTCGTTGTCCTTTTCGAGCTGGTCAAAGACCTTAGCCGCGGCCGCCTTTGCTTCGGCGAGATCGACCGTTGAGTCGTTGTCCGTGTCGAGAGCGGCTGCAGAGGCTGCGGCAAGCGCCTGCACAGGGGGCGCGCTAAATAGCAGGGCTGGCAGAAGCCAGGCAGCCGCGGCGAAGACTGCGGAAAGACGTGCGGTCATGTTCATTCTCCGAGGCCGAGGCGGCTTGCCCCCGGCACTGGACTGTGTCTGTTATTATAGCCTGGAATCCATCCAGTGAGAATCAAGCTGAAAGTCTTCTTGCAGGGTATGGATCCCCCGCTCAAAGCGGCGGGGAAGCTTGAGGATAAACGTTCCAATATCGCTGCATTTCGCACGGGTGGCTTCTGCTGTAAACATCACAACCGGCGGCAGCCTCAAGCCGCCGCCGCGGCGAAAATGCATTACCTGAAACGGACCGGGACCGAGAAATGAAAGCTCCCGCCGCCGATTTCGGGGGGCGCAGGGGGAAAAGGATTAGCGCGCCGGACCATTTCAAGCGCCTTATGATCGAGAAGCGAAGAGCCTGAGCTGCCCGCAAGCCCCGCCCCGGCCAAATGCCCGCTTCGAGTCAGGGTGAAAGAAACCGTCACGCTTCCTGTTCCCTCTGCCCCGCCAGGCTTGTAGCGCAGCAGATGCGCATAGATCTGGGCCCGCCATGAAGCGGCTGAGGCGCCGGAGCCCGCCGAGCCGCGTCGCGAGGCTGCTGAAACCTGGCCGCGTCTTGCTTCGGAATGGCGCGGCGCCATGGTGCGCGGTGCCGGGGGCTCATGCGTTTGTTTCACGACCGGCTTTGGCGTGACCTTCTTTTTTGGCTTTTGCTGCGGCTTCGGCGGAGGCATGATGACCGCCTCAGGCTTCTGCGCGGGCGGCAGTTCTGGAACCGCCAATGTTTCAGGTGTTTCAACTTCCTCTGGCGCTGCCTCGGTCATCTGCGGGCCTTCGACCGCTTCTGGCGGCACTTCCGAGGCAGGCGCGATATCCATCGCCGGAAGCTCCATCATTACCACAGCGGGAGGCGCGCCCATAAGGCTAAGCTCTCGCTTATAGATCAGCCAAGCAACAAAGGCGGCGTGCAGGATAATGACGATGATGCCGGCAAGGAGCCATCGCCGGAACTCGGGATCTGGCTCATGAAGGAGGCCAGACCGGACAGATGCCGTCATGGACGCGCTCCGGCGGACTTGGGCTCAGAGGCTTCCAAACCGACGAGTCCGATCTTCAAATAGCCAGCAGCGCGCAAAAGGTTCATAACCTCCATGATCTCGCCATAAGGCACTGCCCGGTCTGCGCGGACGAAGATGCGCTGCTCCTTGTCGCTGTGCGTTTGCGCATCGAGAGCGCTTCCGAGACTCGACCGGTCAACACCCGACTCGCCGACAGCAAGGCTCAGATCATGCTTGATCGTCAGGAAAAGCGGCTTGTCAGGGCGCGGCGCAGGCTGGGCAGTGGACGTGGGAAGATCAACATTGACATCGACAGTGGAAAGAGGGGCCGCCACCATGAACACAATCAGAAGCACCAGCATGACGTCGATGAACGGAGTCACATTGATTTCATGTGTTTCCTCAATGGCATCGTCTTGAGAAGAGAGACGGATGGCCATGCGCGGTCACTCCGCTGAGTGGCGCAGTGACACGACAGAAGCTTCATCCCTTTCGTGGGACGCGGCCTCATCGCGGGCACGGGCAGCGCATTTACGGTCGATGTCGCGTGACAGATGACGCAGCACCTCGGCAGCCGCATCGCCAAGCTGCGCCCGGTAATTCGTGATCGACCGCGCAAAGGAGTTATACATAACGACCGCGGGAATCGCGGCGACAAGGCCCATGGCCGTTGCGAGCAATGCCTCGGCAATGCCGGGCGCCACCACGGCCAGATTAGTGGTATTCGTCTTGGAAATGCCGATGAAGCTATCCATGATTCCCCAAACGGTTCCGAATAGGCCGACAAACACGGCCGTGGCGCCGATCGTGGCCAGTGTTCCAGTCCCCCGGGCGATCAGGCGCCCGGCCCGCGCCTCGATGCGGGAGATTAGAACAGATGCCCGCTCCTTAACGCCTTCTGGGTCGAGGCCTTCCGAGCGGTCAGCTTCGCCCGCCGCAGCAGCGGCAAAACGGGATACCGGCGAAGGCATGCTGGCGAGCTCGGCTTCGGCGGCACGGAGACTCGTTGCGCCTGCGAGGATCTCCAAGCCTTTTCCAGCCAGGCGCCGCGCCTTCCAAAGCTCAATCGTCTTGGCGAGCCAGACCGTCCAAGTGACGAGCGAAGCAATCGCAAGAGCGATCATGACAGCCTTCACGAGGGGCACAGCGTTCTGGAACATCCCCCAAGGCGACAAATCACGCGGGAGAGCAGATGGCAGCATGCCGGGCGCCGCTGCCGGCGCTGGCTCGGCCTCTCCCCCAGCAGCTGCGCCGGAGGGAAGCGCAGATTCAGCTGGGACAGATGGGGAAGCCTCAGGCATAGCCATTGGCGAAGCCTCAATGGGAGGGGAGGCTTCGGGGAGAGGCTCGGCAGTCAAAGGAGGCTCAGCGCCAGGTGCTGCCGGTTCCGCGTAAACGGCGTGGAGGGAGGCCAGAATGGATAGCGCCAGTAAAGGCGGCATGAGCGTGAAGCCCTTCCAGGACTTCCGCCCTCTGGCTGGCTGATTGATTTTATTGGCCATTGTTAGCCCCCTACTTAAGACACCTTACACTCTTAAACACTCTTAACGCTTTTTGCCTCTGCCGGGCTATGCTCTCTTAGCCTTTACCAGACCGCATTCTATTTGTGTGATTCCTTTTGTGTGATTCGAAAAGTTGCGGCCTTCCGGATGAGCTTTGCCCCTGGGTTGCATGCACGCAGCGCAAGCCGCCTCGGTCCAGTTATCAGTCTGCACTTCTAGCCATCATTGGCTATAACGAGTGAAGCCCCGAAATGCTGACAGGCCAATTGACTGGGCCGGACAACCCATCCCGGGAGCTTTCAGTTCTTTTAGAGCGCAGAGCATTGGCCCTCTGTCCCTGCCCGCATTGAAGCAGCGCAACCATGCTGCACATCTGCAATAGGCGCATCACACTGTTTTTGACCGGAGCGCGGAGGCCCTTAGGGGGCTGAGTTAGGGCCGGCCTGGGGAGCGAGTCAAGTATACAGCTTTTTTAATTATTCTAACGAAGCTCAGCCGCCATTTTCGGGTCACAATATTTAGGCCCGTTCGACAAGTACTGTTCAATACATCTAAAAATAGGGCGGTTGGGGAGCTTGCCGGGCCGCATAAATGGCCCTTGGCAGAAGAGTTAACGCTAAAGGTTGCGCTGGGGCGGCGTTTTGCCGCTCCCCTTGGTGGAATATGGCGAGAGCGTTTCGCGCGGCGGCTCCGTCTTGAGCTTCCGTCCGAGTGCCTCTTCGGCCGCTGCGGTAAACTCGGCAAAAAAGCGCTGGCCGTTAAATTTTGCTGCGTGCGCTGCGATGGCAGCGGAATCAAATTTCATCTGCTCGAATTGCTCGACGGCTTGCACGATGGCGGGGACTGTTTGCTCCTCGAAGAAAAGCCCTGTTACACCAGGGATCACCGTTTCCGTGGCTCCGCCGCGGCCATAAGCGATAACCGGCTTGCCGCTCGCCATGACTTCGACAGGAACAATCCCGAAGTCCTCTTCGCCTGGAAAAATAAGCGCACGGCAGCGCGCATAATGGTGACGCAGCGCTGCGAAGGGCTGCGGGCCGAGAATGGTTACCGTGGGGCCAGCGAGTTTCCGGGCTTTCTCGAGCAGATCGCCGCCGCCAATCACGATGAGGCGCCGGCGCATCGCATTGAAAGCCTCGATGGCTAACTCAGGCCGTTTGTAGGAGACGAGTTCGCCGGCGAGAAGGTAATAGTCTCCGGTTTGCTCTGGCGGAACAACCTCGAACATGCCGGCATCGACGGGCGGATGGATGACGACCGCCTCTCGCCGGTAGTATTTCGTAATCCGGGCTGCAACAGTCTGCGAGTTTGCGATGAACCGGTCCACGCGTGCCGAGGAAGCCGTGTCCCAGATGCGCATGTAGTGGCAAAGCGGCGGCATCAGAAGCCGTGTCAGCCAGCCGGCGCTCCTGCGGTAGTCCTGATACATGTTCCAGATGTACCGCATGGGTGAGTGGCAATAGCAAAGATGAGGAGCTCCAGGAGGGGGGATAATGCCCTTCGCTGGCCCGGATTCGCTGCTGATGACGAGGTCGTAGCCGTTAAGATCGATCTGCTCCAGAGCAAGAGGCATCAGTGGCAGATAGAGCTTATAGAGGCGGCGCGCGAAGGGCAGGGAATTAATGAAGGTTGGAACAATCCTGCGCCCGCGGATAATGTCTGAGACCTTTCTGGGGTCATAGACATGGGTGAAGATGTCAGCCTGCGGAAAGATCTGGCAGAGCGCTTCGAGGACTTTTTCGCCTCCGCGCATGGAAACCAGCCAGTAATGGACGATTGCCACGCGCATGGATCGGGACCTCCTTCGGGCGTGCATCGCAGCGGCAAGGCTTCCTGAATCGGATTGGCCGCATCATTCGATGCCGCCCCGCTGGCCGGCGCCTAAGGGGAAGCAGGGCGAGCCGCCAGACTGTTACGCCAGAAGGATATATGGCTGCTATCTGCGGCGCTCACAATGCGAGCGGGCAATCAAAGGCTGACCGGCCAAGCCGGGCCAGCGCGGGGCAAAGCGCCAAAGCCCTTCTCTCTTCATCTGCCCCCTATTGGCCGCCGCGGGCCCTATCGCCTCAATAACTTCCCCGCTGCGTGATCACAGCGCCAACCGTCCTCAGAAGGATCCAAATGTCGGTCGAGAAGCGCCAGTGGCGGACATATTTCGCATCCATTTCGACGCGCTTCTCATATCCGCAGTCATTGCGGCCGCTGACCTGCCAGATTCCGGTGATGCCAGGCCGCGCCCGCAGATAGAGGCTGACTTTGTCCCCGTACCGGCTCAACTCGGAAGGCACAACGGGGCGGGGCCCAACAAGGCTCATCTCTCCGCGAATGACGTTAATCAGCTGAGGGAGCTCGTCGAGACTCGATTGACGGAGGAACTTTCCCAAGGGGGTGATCCGCGGATCATTGATTAATTTTTGCGTGCTCTCCCACTCCCTGCGCGCCTTGGGATCCTTTTCGAGGAGCTCTTTCAAAATTTCATTAGCATTGACCGCCATTGTCCGGAATTTCAGGCACTGAAAACGGCGCCCGTCGAGGCCAACGCGCGTATGACGGAAGAAGACCGGCCCCGGCTCGGTTAAATATAGAATGATCATAACCATCAAAAACAATGGCGAAGCCAAAGCAAGCAAAAGAGACGCCGTAACGAAATCAAAAATCCTTTTCCCCTCGCCGCCAACCGCCTTCGGTGCGGCACCCAGGGCGAAACGCCTTAAAAAAGTAGACACTGGGGTATAGATCATGATCGCAATCCCGTCTTTCGGCTTGATTTCTGCCGATTGATAAATGTCAATTTAAATAAAGTTCTTACAACCAAGGCCTATTTATTCATAACAATGAATTACCCATGACGCAACGGCTTTTAAGCTAAATCCAACCAAATCGGGTTCGTAATATTAACATTATATCAATACATCAAAACAACAAACGTCAACACCCAAATGGACTAATGAATAGAAAGCCAATCTGCCTCAGCCGGCATTTGGATGTGCTTCTGAGCTAGGGAAGCCTTGCGCCGTAAGCCGGTGCTTGCAGCCGTAAATGCCGCGCTCCTGGCCGGTCTTGAACGGGGCTCATATGGTCATAACAGGAAGAAATTTAAAGGCTGCCGCCGCTTGACGGCGCATCGCCTTCACTTCAGGAAAGCGGTCAAAGCCCGGAGCAGCCGGCGCTGCTCCAGCCAACGGAGTCGAATACATGCCCTTGCGGCTGGATAGGAAGAGTCCAGGATTCTGCGACGCGTTTGATGCGCTCCTCGCCATGAAGCGGGAGGCCGCAGCCGATGTCGATGTGGCCGTTCAAGCAATTATTGCGGATGTTATCAGGCATGGCGACGCGGCCCTCATCCGCTACTCGCAGAAATTTGATCATGCGGATCTCGATAAATTAGGGCTGCGGGTAACTCCTGCGGAGATCGATGCGGCCTTTGAGCGTTGTTCTCCTGAAGCTGCAGATGCTTTGCGGATGGCGCATAGCCGCATTGCATATTTTCACAGCAAGCAGCTCCCGGCTGATCTGCGCTATGCCGATGCGCTGGGCGTTGAGCTCGGCTGGCGCTGGCTCCCCGTGGAGTCGGCAGGGCTCTATGTGCCCGGGGGGACGGCAGCTTACCCCTCGTCGGTGTTGATGAATGCGGTGCCAGCCAAAGTTGCAGGAGTCAGCCGGCTCGTCATGACGGTGCCAGCCCCCGGCGGCGAAATCAACCCGCTTGTGCTCGTCGCGGCGAAATTTGCGGGAGTCGACGAAATATACCGGGTTGGGGGCGCCCAAGCCATTGCGGCGCTTGCCTATGGCACGGAAACCATCACGCCCGTCACCAAAATCGTGGGCCCCGGAAACGCCTATGTCGCAGCAGCCAAGCGGAGAGTTTTTGGCACTGTGGGCATTGATATGATCGCCGGGCCGAGCGAGGTTCTGATCATCGCTGATGGCGGCGCAAACCCCGATTGGATTGCGGCCGACCTTCTGGCGCAAGCGGAGCATGACTGTGCCGCGCAGGCAATCCTGATCACCAGCGATGCGGGCCTCGCTGATGCCGTTGAGGCGGCCGTCGCAAGGCAGCTCAAGGAGCTTTCCCGCGAGGCCGTGGCGGCCGCAAGCTGGCGCGATTTCGGTGCGATCATTCTTGTTCCGGCGCTGGAGGAAAGCATTGGGCTTGCCGACCGGATTGCTGCAGAGCATCTTGAAATCATGACGGAGAATGCCGAGGAGCTCGCGCAAAGGGTTCGCAACGCTGGGGCGGTTTTCATCGGCCCCTACACGCCGGAGGCGATCGGTGACTACATCGGCGGCACGAACCATGTGCTGCCAACAGCCCGCTCGGCGCGGTTTTCCTCTGGCTTGAGCGTTCTCGACTTCATGAAGAGAACCTCGATTTTGAAATGCAGTTCTGGAAGCCTCGCGGCGCTTGGCCCGGCCGCGATTGCCCTCGGCAAAGCCGAAGGGCTCGATGCCCATGCGCGGTCGGTGGCGCTGCGAATGGGCCAGCGCGCGACATGAGCCGGAACGATCCAAGCTCGCGCAACCGCCTTGTTTCGGTGACCCTCGATGAAGCTTCAATCGGAAGGGGCGCGGCCGATCAGGAGCACGAGCGTCAGATCGCAATTTACGATTTGATCGACGAGAACAGCTTTGCCCTTCCAGGGCGGGATGCCGGCCCTTACGGGCTCAAGATCGCCCTGCAAGACTCAAAGCTCGTTTTCGAGGTGGTTGATGAGAAAGGCGCGCCGCTCATCGTTCACATACTCTCGCTCACCCCCTTCCGTGGCTTGCTCAAGGACTACTTCATGATCTGCGAGAGCTATTATGCGGCGATCCGCACCGCGCTGCCGCGGCAGATCGAGGCCATCGATATGGGCCGGCGGGCAATCCACGATGAGGCAGCGGATCTTCTGATCGAACGCCTGAAAGGCAAGATTGAATGTGACCGGGACACGGCGCGGCGTCTCTTCACGCTTGTCGCCGCATTGCACCGGAAGAGCTGATGCCGGACCCGGCGGCGAGGCGCATGGGTGCCGCCGAGATCAAGACCGCTGCTAAGAACCGCCCGCAGGCCGTGCTCTTCGCTTGCACGCGCAATGCTGTGCGCTCTCCCATGGCCGAAGCGATTGGCCGCCACTTGTTTGGAAGGGATATCTATTTCGCATCCGCAGGCGTCAAGCGGGGCGAAGCGAATGCTTTTGCTCGCGCCGTCATGGACGAGATTGGGATCGACATGAGCAAGCACCGCCCCCGCACCTTCGAGGATCTCGATGATTCCTGCTTCGATCTTATCGTGACTTTGTCGCCGGAGGCCCACCATAAGGCGCTTGAGTTCACGCGCGCCCTTGCCACAGAGGTCGTCTATTGGCCGACTATGGACCCGACGGCCATCGAAGGATCGCGCGAGCGGGTTCTTGACGCCTACCGGAGCGTTCGCGATAGTCTCATGAGCCGCATCAAGGGGCTCCTCGGTTACCAGCCCATGGGAAATCTTTGATGGCATGGTCTTAGCAAGACGCTGGGCCCGGTTCCGGCTCTCCTCTCCTGCTGACGCGGACTTTTGGCTGAAGGATCTGGCCTACAATGCCTGCGACAAAGGGCTGCGATTGCCGGGCTCTTTTGTTTCGTGTTTAGTGGGGCCAAAGAATTCCCTTATATCACAAAAGCATGGAGGATGCCTGCGATGAGGAGACCGCGGTTTGGCCTGGGTCTTGTTGCCGTGATTATCTCTGGCCTTGTCATGCCGGCCTTTGCGCATCAGGAGGTCGCGGGCAATCTGAAGATTGGGCATCCTTGGGTGCGGGAAGCGCCCGAAGGCGCGCCTGGAACTTATGGCTGTATTATCGAGATCAAAAACGACGGTGACGAGCCTGAGACGCTGCTTGGCGCCAGCATCGAAGGAGCTGGAAAGGGGGTTCTTTATCAAGTCATCGAAAAAGATGGCAAATTCAGCTCAAAGCCCGTGGATCGCGGGCTTGTCATTGCGCCGCATGGAAGCATCGAGCTTTCGCCCACGACTTACCAGATCAGATTTGGGAAAATCACCAAGGCCTTGACCGAGGAGTCAATGGTTGAGGGGACTCTTGTGTTTGAGAAGCAAGGAACAGTGCCAGTTCACTTCATGGTAGAGCAAGACGACACGGCGCCAATAGAGGAAAGCGCGCCCGTCTCTCATTGAATGAAACTCAAGGAGTGAAACTTGAGGCGCGCAGGCGCAGCCTTCGATATCAAAGCTTATAGGCCAGTGCGGTGTGATCGCCCAGGGGCTCAAGGGCTGAACGGGCGAGACTCCAGAGCCGCGCTAAAAGCGCCAGGGGCGGCCTTCCCGCATCCGGCAGAACGCAGGATCCTTTGTGCCTCTGAGATGGAAAGCGCATATGGCTGCCGTTTCTGAACGCTTATAGAACCATGTGCCTCGCCCCGGAACCTGATTTCCGGCGCGTTCTCGAAGAATTCCGCGACATGCGGCTGGCGGCATAAGCACCCGCGGACGGCTGTTTAGTCTTTGGTTGACGGCGCTTGGCGAATCGGGTGTAAGGTGACACCTAAACAGACGACGGAGCGTGAAGCCATGAAGGCCGGGAGGGAGAAATTCGGGGCGTTCATCCGCCGCGAGCGGGAGGTGAAGGAAATCGGGCTGAGGGAGATGGCGAAGAAGATCGGCGTGAGCCCAACCTATCTGTCGAAGGTGGAGCGGGACGAGTTTCCGCCGCCGGCGGAGGACAAGGTGAGGAAGATCGCGGGCATCCTCGGGCTGGACGCAGACGAACTGCTGGCGCTGGCGGGCCGCGTGGCATCCGACCTGACCGACATCATCCGCGAGCGGCCTCGGGAAATGGCCGATTTCCTGCGGTCGGCAAGAGGGCTGACGGCCGAGGACATGGCCCGCCTGGCGCGGCAGGCCCAAAAGGCGAAGGAAAAGTAGGCGCCGGTCGGCGCACCGATGATGCAGATGAGGATGAACCGGAATGGCCCTTCGAGTGCCCTATATCCCCGATGACGTGATCGAGCGCGACGCGGAGGCCCTGCTGGGCGAGTTCGCTCACGCCAGAGGCATCGAGGTGCGCGCGCCGATCCCGATCGAAGATATCGTCGAGAAGCACCTCAAGCTTCACGTGGAGTTCGACGATCTTCATCAACGCCTCGGTGTGCCGCGCAGCGGGATTGGCTTGGAGCCGGATATTTTTGGCGCGATCTGGCTCGAATCCGGCCAGATCGTCATCGACGAATGCCTTGATCCCGAGGACCGACCCGAGCGCGAGGGACGCTACAGGTTTACCCTCGCGCATGAAGGCGGCGGGCATTGGCGGTTGCACCGACCGCTTGTCCGTCCGACGCGAGACCAAGGTTCGCTGCTGATCGACGCCGTGCGACCGACCGTCGTCTGCCGCTCAAGCCAAGCCAAGGAACGAGTGGAGTAGCAGGCCGATTTCTATGCCTCATGCCTGCTGATGCCGCGCAAGATGGTTTTTGCCGCTTGGGACGAAGCGTTTCCCGACCGCAAGCCGCGCGTCCTGCAACCGGAAATACCGATTGAACACCCCTTCGTCGAGATCGGCCGCGATTTCGACGACGATGAAGATCGGGTGCTTGATAGCTTCGCCCGGCCGTTTGCCGAGCGCTTTTTCGTATCGCCGACCGCGATGCGCATCCGGTTCGAAAAGCTCGGGCTGCTGCACCGTGTCGTGACGCGCCAGCGGCTTCTCGCCGAAGGCTTCTGACCCTTTTTTGAGGAGATCGTCGAGTGTTAACTGAACGAGCGATCTGGCCGGACGAAGGGCGGCGAGCCGCGTTCGAGACCCGCGACTTCTATCTCGCCTGCTTCCTGCGCTGCGCGGGTTACGAGCTGCTCGACCTTCGCGCCGAGGGGCGCCGAAAGGTCTTCGTGTTTCAGGATCGACCAACGCGGCGCGACGACGTGATGGCATTCTACGGCGACGCCGCCAGCGTTCGCCCGCACGCATTTGCCGCCACCATCAAGGACATGAAAGGGCTGCTGCACAATGGTTGAGGCACCGACAGCAACGCCGTCGCAGCGCATTGCCGGCGGGCAGGTCCGCGAGGCTCTCGACCGGGTGGAAGGGCTGGTCGTCGATGGCTTGAAGCACGGGTTCTTCGATTATTCGATCGCCTGCGAGGTCGGTAACGGCGGTAAGCGCCATCTCGTTATCCGAGCCGGCAAGAGCCACAAGTTCACAATCCCTGCGGAGGAAGTGCCGCACTGACGGCGGTTGGACCGGCGATCCCTGCGACGGGGACGCCAAAGATGCAGATCACTTAAGGTCCAGCGTCATCGGTGGGAATCCGAGACCGGAGGCCAGGAGCACGGAGCGGCGAGCAGCCGACCGTGAGGTCTTCGGATGAATCGTCTTGACGCTGCAAACGACAATGATGCGGGCAAGCAGATCACCCGCACCCGGCAAGTCTGGCAACCGCGCATCGGGCGCGACCTCACCGACGAGGACGCGCGGCAGATTGCCGAGAACGTCACCGGCTTTTTCGCCGTTCTTGCCGAGTGGTCACACGCCGAAAGGCGCGCGGCCAACGACAATAAGGCGCCCTCCAAAGCGAACGACTGCGAGGTGCGCCATGACCGCTGAAGCCATCGCCAAGGCCCTCGGCGGACGCAAGGCCGGCACCGCGTGGATGGCGCGCTGTCCGGCGCATGACGACCGTGCGCCGAGCCTCTCGATCGCCGACGCCCGCGACGGCAAGGTGCTCGTGCGCTGCCATGCTGGATGCGATCAGCAGGACGTGATCGCCGCGCTTCGGGCACGCGGCGTCTGGGACGCGGACGAGCGACGGCCGATCCGCTTTTCCCGCAAGCCCGATCGCGTGCAACAGCACGAGCTAGCCGACGACGCCATCAAGCGAACTGAAGCGGCGCTCGCCCTCTGGCGTGGCGCGCAATCGGCCGCCGGAACCCCGGTCGAGACCTATCTCCGATCGCGCCGCATCATCGTTCCGATCCCGCCGTCGATTCGCTTCCACGCCGGGCTGAAGCATCCTTCCGGTGCCGTCTGGCCCGCAATGGTGGCCCTGGTGACGCATGGCGCTGACGGCAGGCCGATCGGCATTCACCGCACCTTTCTCGCCCGCAACGGCGATGGCAAGGCACCGGTCGAGCTGGCGAAGATGATGCTCGGGCCGTGCCGCGGCGGCGCGGTGCGGCTCGGACCAGCCGGCGATTTACTGATGATCGGCGAAGGCATCGAGACCTGCCTTGCCGCCATGCAGGCGAGCGGCCGTCCGGCCTGGGCAGCGCTTTCGACATCCGGCCTACGCGCCCTCGACCTGCCGCACGCGGTTCGCGACGTGATCGTGCTCGCCGATGGCGACGAACCCGGCGAAACGGCGGCGCAAGAGTGCGCCTGGCGCTGGAAGCGCGAAGGCCGGCGCGTCCGCATTGCCCGCCCGCCGCATGGCATGGACTTCAACGATCTGCTGCTGGGCCGCGCGCCTTGCATCGAGGAGACGGCGAGATGAGCACCTTGGATGCTGGCGATAATCACGATGCGATCTGCGCCGCGATCGATGCAGCCGAGGAAATCCGCGACCCGCTGGAGGGCCTCGTCGAACGGACCGGGACCGATCCCGGCGCCGCCTTCGCGCCGGACGTGCTGGAACGGCTCACGGCGCTCAAGCGCGAGGATCGCGCCGCCTTCGAAGCGTTGCGGGCGCAATTGAAAAAGGCCGGATGCCGGGTGACGGCGCTCGATGACGCGATCGCCGAGGAAAGCGGCGAAACGGGCGGGCGCGGCCCGACGCAGGCCGACATCCTGATCGATCTTGCACAATCCGCCGAGCTGTTCCATGCGCCGGACGGCACCGGCTTTGCCGACCTCGACATCAACGGCCACCGCGAAACCTGGCCGATCCGCGCCAAGGGCTTTCGCCGCTGGCTCGCGCGGCGGTTCTTCGAGCAAACGGGCGGTGCGCCAAGCACGGAGGCGCTGCAATCGGCGCTGAACGTGATCGAGGCCAAGGCGCATTTCGATGCGCCGGAGCGAACAGTTCATGTCCGCGTCGGCGGTCTCGACGGGCGGCTCTATCTCGACCTTGGCGACGAGACATGGCGGGCGGTGGAGATCGACGCCGCCGGCTGGCGGGTGATCGAAAATCCGCCGGTACGTTTTCGCCGTGCGCCCGGCATGCTGGCCCTGCCGTTGCCGGTTCTCGGCGGTTCGGTCGCGACGCTGCGATCGTTCCTCAATGTCCCCTCCGACGCCGATTTCGTGCTGGTGATCGCCTGGGCGCTCGCATGCCTGCGCAATCGCGGTCCGTATCCGGTGTTGGTGCTTTCGGGCGAGCAAGGCTCGGCGAAGTCTACATTCTCGGCGATCTTAAGGGCGCTGCTCGATCCGAACACCGCACCGTTACGGGCGCTGCCGCGCGAGGATCGCGACCTGTTCATCGCAGCGAACAACGGCCACGTCCTCGCTTTCGACAACGTCTCGGGCTTGCCGGCGTGGATTTCCGACACGCTCTGCCGCCTTGCCACTGGCGGTGGCTTTGCAGTGCGTCAGCTTTATTCCGATCAGGACGAGATGCTGTTCGACGCCGCGCGCCCGGTGATCCTCAACGGCATTGAGGACATCGTGACCCGACCGGACCTTGCCGATCGTGCCTTGTTTCTCACGCTCGAACCGATCCGTGAGGAACGACGCCGGCCCGAACAGGAATTGTGGGCGGCCTTCGAGGCCGAGCGCCCGCGCATCCTCGGTGCGCTGCTAGACGCAGCGTCAAAGGGTCTGGCGATGTTGCCGCACACCCGGCTCGACAAGCTCCCGCGCCTGGCGGACTTCGCTTTGTGGGTCACGGCTTGTGAGACGGCGCTATGGCCCGCCGGCACGTTCGGTGCGGCCTATTGTGGAAATCGTGACGAAGCGGTGGAAGGTGTGATCGATGCCGATCCGGTCGCCGCCGCGGTGCGGGCGCTGATGGCAACGCGGACGGAGTGGACGGGAACGGCCTCGGAGCTTCTGGGCGCCCTTGCCGAAATGGCGGGGGATCGGATCGCCAAGTCCAAGACCTGGCCCGAGAGCCCGCGCGCGCTGGCGGGCCGCTTGCGCCGGGCGGCGACCTTCCTCCGCAAAGTCGGCATCGAGATCGGCTTCGAGCGCGAAGGCCGGGCCCGCACGCGGGTCATCCGCATCACCGCCGGGGAGCTTCCGCCGTCAGAAACCGGCGGGGTGCGACCGTCCGCACCGTCCGCGAATCGGACGAACCTCATTCCGCCCAACGGGTTCGCTTCGCAAGGCTTGCGGACGGTCGGCGATTCTGCGGACGATTCGCAGTCCGGCGACGGCCCAATCGTCCGCGACAACCCCGTGAAATCCAGGGGCGAGACCGATGCGGACGGTGCGGACGCAAATCATCTCCCTCATTCCGGGCGGGGTGACGAGAGGGTGCCGGGCTGGAGGATGCGGTTGTGAACGCGATCCTGGCCATCGTGGAAGCTCGCGCCGCCGGTGTCAAACTTGGGCTCGACGGAGATGCCCTGACGCTGGAGGCATCGGCGCCACCGCCGCCGGCGGTGGTCGAAACGCTGTCGCGACACAAGGCTGAGATCATCGCGCTGTTGCGCACGGCGGAGGACGGATGGTCCGCGCTGGATTGGTGGACGTTCTTTGGCGAACGGACGCGCATGGCAGCGGTTCACGGATTGACCGGGATTGGGGCCGAAGCGCGCGCTTTCAATTGCTGCGTCGTCGAATGGCTCAATCGCAACCCAGTCGGGTCGCTGCCGGGCCGATGCTTGGGTTGCGGCCAAGCCGAGAATTCTGACGATCCGCTCCTGCCATTCGGAATCGAAAGCAGCGGTCAAGCATGGCTGCATTCGCGCTGCTGGCCGGCGTGGCACGAGTCGCGCAAGGCCAAGGCAGTCGCAAAGTTAGCAATGATGGGCGTCCATGAACCGAGCACGCGCCGATGATCGCAACGGAACTCCAGCGATCGCGGCACTTGCTTCGCCCCGCGAAGACACAGCCCCCGGCGTTAGGTTCTTCCTGGCGGCCGGCGTATGCGGGAGGCGAAGGCGCGAAAGAACCCCAGCGGTAGAACGAAAATCTGGGTTCGCACCTGGTGCGCGCCCGCAAACGCAGGCGCGCCGATAACGCTGGAAACATGGGCATTTCCAGGCGTTCCCAAGGTGCGCACCTGCGTGCGAACCTTGGTGCGCAGGTTCGCGCCCCGAATCGCGCACGCCCGCGGCGCCGATGCAGTGGCGTGGGGCGCCTTAGCAAGAGGGCGGCATTCTTCTTTCGAGCTGGGCTTGCAGGTCGAGATGCGGCCGATCGACTGGCTCATTCGGTAGGTGCGCAATGAGCGGACGCAATCGGGCCGACCAGATCACGCAGATAGCGGCGTCGATCGCCATGTTCGCGTTCACGAATCAGCCCCATCGGCTCCCGTGGCCGCCACAGGCGGCTGCCCGACGTCGATGCAGTCAAGTTTGGTGACACCCAACGCCGATGCGCGTGGGATAAAGCGGCGTAAGTGTTTGAGTCTTCGGATGGTGCGCAATTTCCCAGCGCCGATTTCCGCCTGTTTCCGCCTGTTTCCGCCCCTTTCCGCCTCTGCCAAATCCCGTCGACCATGATTGGATCAACGCTGTTGCGAACGTGACGTGGTGATGGAGGCTTCCATGGACGATCAACGGGCACAACCCGCAGACGGAACCGAGCCGCTACTCGGCGGATGGCTCAGCCGAGCCCAAGTTGCGGCCGAAATCGGCGTATCGGTCGACACGCTCGCCCGCTGGGAAACCCGGCGCATTGGCCCGCCTTCCGTCCGGATCGGCCGCAAGGTGCTCTATCGCGCCGAGGCCTTCCGGAAATGGCTGATCTCCCGCGAACGCGGAATGCTCCCTTCGAAGGACGGCCACCCGGTTGGTGAGCGATGAGCCCGCTTCCCCTCGTCGCGTGCCGGCTTGAAGGCCGCCCTCGCCTCAGCGCTAGCGCGATGCGTCTCCAAGAGTGGCGAACCGGATTCGGCGTGCGCCGCGTCGTAAGACCGTGCGCGGCTACTCCCTTGATGAACGGCTCGCTTCAAGAGCAATCACGCAGAGATCGCGGTACCGGGCGATTGCCTTCGGGCTCAAGCTGACGGGATTGATCTGGAAGGCTTGCAGCCCTTTCAGATCGCCGGCCTTGGCGAGCTCAATGACGCTGGCGGGCTTGTTGCGAAAGCGCGTTTGGGTCGCCGCGCTGAAATCCGGCGGCGCGGGCAGCTTGCCGGCGCGGGCGTCGGCCTCGATCTGCGCGCGCTTGCCGAGGGGCCGCTTCGGTGCGGTGGAGTGTTTAGCTTCATCCGCTGGCGGTTCTCGCGAGGGATCGGCGGCGAGTTTTGCATCGCGCGCATCGGCCGCAGACTTCCGTCGCCGCTTCACGCGCCACGTAAAGCCGTCCTTCGCTTTGATGATGTCGACTTCATCGAGGTTATGACCGGCGGCCTTGGCGGCCCGCTGGGCGTTGAACTTCTTGGCATAGGTCTTCATCGAGCTCTCCATGTTGGGCGTGTCGGTGACGAGACCCGATCGACCATCGGCCGTGACGCCGTAGATCAGCGGGCGCCGGCCATTACGGTGCATCGCGACCAAGCGAGCAGCCTTGCTGTGCGCTTCGGCGAGTGTCGCCGCGGTATCGGTGGCGTAACGGCCAACCCCAAGGAACAGGGCGATTTCGAAGCGGACCGCCGATGCGACCACATTGGCGTTGGCAACATCGGCAGGATGCGGTTTGCGGGCTCGCGCCATCTGTGGCTCCCTCGGTTGACCGGGCGAGCGCAGTCAGGCTCGACCCGCCGATGGGAGCAACTGCGGACCGAACAGTCGTAAACTCATTGGGTGGCCCCTAGCTAAGGAGCTGGTGGAGCCCCCTCCCGGTTGGACAATTCGGCGGTTTCTAGGTTTTCGGCGGCGCCTCAGGGCATTAGTCTTAGGGAACTCCGAAACAGCAATTGCCGTCCCCCGGAGGCCATAACGTGAACGTGTTCGATCTCAACCGTGCCCTCGTTGCCGATTATGAGCGTTTTGCCCGCTCGTTCACTCAGATTCGCCCCCTCGACATTCGTCGCCAGGTTGAAGGAATCTACGCCAGCAATCGGTTCTGGCCCGATCCGCTTATCGGCATCAATCCGCATTTCGAACGTGGAACATCGGTCGCGGATCTGATCGCCGATGGGTCGCTTCACCCCGAAACCGCGAAGGTGTTCCGCGTCGAGGGGCAGCCAATCACTTTGCACAGACATCAGGCCCAGGCGATTGCGAAGGCTACGCGTCGACAAAGCTTTGTGGTGACCACAGGAACTGGCTCCGGCAAGTCGCTTTGCTTCTTTGTGCCGATCATAGATGCAGCGATCCGTGCACGCGCGGCCGGGGAGGCTGCGCGCACGCGTGCCATCGTGATCTACCCGATGAATGCGCTCGCGAATAGCCAGCTTAAGGAGCTTGAAAAGTTCATTGACCAGTCGGGCTTGCCTTTGGCGCTGCGGCCGACATTTGCCCGCTACACCGGCCAGGAGAGCCAGGAGGAGCGCGAGCGCATTCGCGAAGCGAAACCAGACATCCTCCTCACCAACTTCATGATGCTCGAGCTGTTGATGACGCGCCAGAATCCGCTTGATCGCGCTGTCATCGCGAATGCGGCCGGGCTCGATTTTATCGTCCTAGACGAGCTTCACACCTATCGCGGGCGCCAAGGAGCCGACGTCGCAATGCTCGTGCGGCGCGTTCGCGATCGGCTTTGTCCTGGTCACCAGCCCATATGCATCGGCACCTCCGCCACCATGGCGAGCGAAGGAAGCGAAACTGCTCGCGCCGACCAGGTCGCTTCGGTGGCGTCTCGCCTGTTTGGCACGGAGATTTCGTCCGAAGCGGTCATCGATGAGAGCCTTGCGCGTGCGACTGATCCGGCGCTCAAGCCAGCGAACATCCGCGAGGCGCTTGGTGCAGCAATCGATTCCGAACTGCCGCAACACCTAGACGATGACGCGCTTTACTCACACCCGCTCGCGGTTTGGATCGAACTGGAAATCGGCCTTTCTGACGGGCAACGCTTGTCGCGTCGCCCACCAATCACAATCAACGAGGCTGCCAAACGTCTCGCCGAGCACACTGGTCGCGACGAGATGCGCTGCCAAACCCAGATTCAGGCAATGTTGATTCTGATGAGCCGACCGGCGAGCGAGCGGGGTGGGGCCGGAGACCGCGCGTTCATGGCCTTTAAGTTGCATCAGTTCATTTCAGGCGCCGGTCACGTCTACACGACGCTGCGTTCGCCGCCCCAACGGAGAGTTACGCTCGACGGACAGCGTTTTGACCCCGACGATCCTGATGCTCGGCTCTATGCCACGTTCTTCTGCCGCAACTGCGGGCAAGAGCATCATCCCGTCGTTCTGGTCGAAGAAGGCGGAATCAGGCGCGTTTTGCCACGCGACATCGACGAAACACCGCTCGATGACGCCGCCTCGTCTGACAAACCCGGATACCTCATGCCGGAGCCTGAAAGCGACAAAGAGCTCTCATTCACGGGCGCAATAGAAGATTACCCTGAGGAATGGCTTGAGACCGCGCGAAATGGTTCGATGCGGCTTCGCGCCGATCGCCGCCCCTATGCCGCACAACAGCTCACCGTGGACGTGGACGGTAGAGTGGGCGCAACCGGTCGCCGGGCATGGTTCCTACCGGGCAAATTTCGCTTCTGCCCTGCATGCGGCGACCAGCCTCCAGTGCAAGCGCGCGAGATAAACAAACTGGCAAGCCTGTCGGCCGAGGGTCGTAGCTCGGCAACAACCCTGCTCGTATCGAGCGCACTTCGCTGGATGAACATCAATGGCGGAGCGCTCCCTCCCGAGCGCCGCAAGTTACTTGGCTTCACCGACAATCGGCAGGATGCCGCGCTGCAGGCCGGTCATTTCAACGATTTCTTGTTCGTATCCCTTCTGCGCGCGGCAACCCTTGCCGCAGTCCGTGCAGCCGGGCCTGGAGGCCTATCCGAGGACGAATTCGGTCGTCGATTGCAGTTGGCATTGGGCTTTACGGCCGACAACGTCGCTCGTCGACAGGAGTGGATGCTTGATCCTGAAACCAAGGGCGTAGGCCAAATGGAAGCGGAGCGCACGCTTGCGCGCGTTTTGGCCCATCGGGCCTGGGCGGACCAACGGCGCGGCTGGAGATTTACGAATCCGAACTTGGAGGAGTTGGGCCTCATTCGGACGGAGTACCTCTCCCTCGACGATCTGGCTGACGATTCAAGCGCATTCGCAAGCGCGCCGCCGGAGCTCCGAAATGCGAGCAAAGAGACCCGGCGCAATGCACTTCGGACCTTGTTGGACCATCTTCGCCAAGGCCTTGCGGTTACGACCGACGCCCTTGACCCCGCGAACGTTGAAGCACTTGGTACCGCCTCGCGGCAGACCCTGCGCGAACCGTGGTCAATTTCTCAACAGGAAGAGCCACGGAAAGCTGCCTCCCTCATCGTTGATTCGCCGAGGCGAGCTGAAACGGGCCTTCGCGGCGAAGTACTGATTGTCCGCGGCGGACCACGCAGCCTTCTTGCGCGCAAACTTAACCGCGCAGGCATCTGGGGCGAGAAGCTCAACAGCCAGACGTACATGGCGGTCGTCACCGCCCTACTCCAGGCAGCGGCGCAGTACCAGTTGGTCAGGCAGGTGGCCACGCCGTTTGATGTAACAGGGTGGCGTCTTGCGGCGAATGCAGTTCGCCTTATCGCGTCGGATGGGCGAGCCGACGTCAAGCGAACGAATCCATACTTCACTGCACTTTACAGCAACTTTGCCGACGCCTTGGCGCAGGGAGGCGAAGGACTGTTCGGTCTGGAAAGCCGCGAGCATACAGCACAGGTTGATCCTGAACGGCGAAAATGGCGCGAGTGGCGCTTCCGCTGGGGTGAAGAGGACCGCGAGAAGCTCAAGCAAAATCGAGAACAATTGCGCTTGGCGGGCGAGCCAAACGTTTTCCTGCCGACCTTGTTCTGCTCGCCGACGATGGAGCTTGGCGTCGATATTTCCGCGCTCAATGCGGTGTATATGCGCAACATGCCACCAACGCCGGCAAATTACGCGCAGCGCTCCGGTCGGGCTGGGCGCTCGGGTCAAGCAGCGCTTGTCGTTACGTATTGCGCCGCTCAAGGTCCACATGACCAATACTATTTCCGTGCACCAAAAGAGATGGTCAGCGGAGTTGTTCGGCCGCCCACACTCGACCTCGCCAATCGCGACCTGATCGAGGCCCATCTCCATGCCGTGTGGTTGGCGGAATCCGGCAGGCCGCTTGAAGGCGACATACCTCACGTTCTTGATCTCACCGATCCCGCTTTGCCAGTGCAACGGGACATTGCCGAGGCCTTTGCTGCTCCGGATTTGCAGGTTCGGTCAGCGCAGTCGATGCGCCGCATCCTGGACAGCATCGATGCCGAACTCACCCCGACGGCCGCGCCATGGGGGGTCGATCGTCAAGCCTTCGCCGACGCCGCGGCCGAACGCGCAGCCTCCAGATTCTCAGCATCATTTGAGCGCTGGCGTCAGCTTTATAACGGCGCGAAAGCTCAGCTTGAGGAGGCCAATCGTCGGTCGCTCATCCCGGGCCTCCCTGCCGCCGAGCGCAGAGAGGTCAAAATTCAGCAAGCACAAGCCAATGAGCAGATCGCGCTCCTTGAAAGGGGTTCAGCATCCGGAGGCGCCGACTTTTCCACCTACCGCTATCTCGCAACAGAAGGTTTCCTGCCCGGCTATAATTTCCCACGACTGCCCCTCTATGCCTACGTTCCTGCCGTGAGCGGCGGCGGGCCCAATGGTGCCTACCTACAGCGCGCTCGATTCATTGCAATCTCCGAGTTCGGCCCCCGCAGTCTGATCTATCATGAGGGGAGGGCCTATCGCGTCTACAAGGCTAAGCTCCCTCCCGGTATCCGTTCGGAAGAGGGCGGCCGGCTCGCAACCGATGTGGTCTATGTGTGCGACGAATGCGGTGCGGCGCATCAACACGATGAACCCGAACGCTGCCACGTATGTCGTGCACCCATGGGGGGCATTCATCCGATCCGCAACGTCCTGCGCATCGATAATGTCGAGACCGCGCCCGCGGAGCGCATTACCGCCAATGACGAAGATCGCCAGCGCCAAGGCTTTGACATCCAGACTGTATTCGCTTGGCCCCGGCGCGAAGGTGCAATCGACGTAGCTACAGCGGTGGCTCGCGATGAAGCGGGGCCAATTCTGTTGCTCTCCTACGGACATGGAGCCACGATCAGTCGCCTTAACAAGGGGCTGCGCCGCCGAAAAGAGAAGAGCATCTTCGGCTTCGTTATCGATCCCGCGACCGGGCGCTGGGTCGGAAGCAGAAATGAAGGCGACGATGACGATCCAACCACGCCGGCGCAACAGCGCGTAGTGCCGATTGTTCAAGATAACAAGAACGCCCTATTGCTCCGCCTTCCCGGGGGCCCTTTTTCAGAAACGGCCATTGCTACGCTGCAACACGCGCTCGCGCGTGGTCTAGAAATTGTTTTCCAGCTTGAGGAAGGCGAGGTATCGACTGAGCCAGTTCCTTCCCGGGAAAGGCGGCGAGCGATCCTGCTGTATGAAGCCGCTGAAGGCGGCGCGGGCGTGCTCGGTCGATTGACGAATGATCCGGCAGCACTCCCGCGGGTCGCGCGGAAAGCACTCGAACTCATGCATTTCGAAAATATCGACGCGGCATCAACGGCGGCCGACCCCGATGCCCTAATGGAAGATTCGAATGCCCGGTGCGTCGCAGGATGTTACCGCTGCCTTCTCTCTTATTACAATCAGCCCGACCACGAGCTTATCAACCGCACCGATCGCGAGGTACGGCTGCTTCTGCTCCGGTTGGCTCGCGGCAACGTGATCATGGACCCGCGGGTGGAGGACCGCTCCGCAAATGGGGATTGGCCGGCGGCAATCGCACGGTGGGGCCTGCCAACTCCGGATCGTGAGCCACTGAACTTAAATGGGGCAACCCTGCCGTTGGCTTGGCGCGCGCATCTTGCGGCAGCCGCGATCGGATCGCTTGATCCGACGGTGCGCGCCGATGCCGAGGCACTTGGCTTCGTCATCGCTTTGCTCCCCGAGAGGCCGGGCGAGGCGCCACCGCGCGAACTCGTCGAACTGCTTGGGGACAAGACATGACGGGAACATTCGCGCCAGGCGAATTGGTGTTCGCGCGCGGACGCGAATGGGTGACGTTGCCTGCGCCAGACGGCGAAACGCTCCACTTGCGTCCATTGTCCGGCACTGAAACCGACATACAAGTTATCCACCCTGCCCTCGAACGTGAGCCGGTGCGGCCAGCACGGTTCGCGATACCGACCGCAAACGAGATTGCGACTCAAGATGGCGCACGTCTCTTGTCGGACGCGTTGCGGCTGTCTCTGCGACGCGGCGCGGGACCGTTTCGTTCGGCGGCACGGTTAGGCTTTGAGCCGCGCGCCTATCAGCTTGTGCCTTTGTTGATGGCACTGCGCCTGCCGACCGTGCGCCTGCTCATTGCCGATGACGTTGGTATCGGCAAGACGATCGAGGCCGGCCTCATCCTGCGCGAGCTGATCGACCGCGGCGAGGCAGACCGGTTTGCGGTCTTATGTCCTCCCCACCTGGTCGAGCAGTGGACCGGCGAACTGCGCAGCAAGTTCGACATCGATACCGTGGCGGTGACGGCGGCATCGGCGTCGCGACTGGAGCGAGGCCTGCCGGCGTCGCAGACACTGTTCGAAGCATATGCCTATACCGTCGTGAGCCTCGATTACATCAAGGCGGAACGGCGGCGCGACAGCTTCGCGCGCGCTTGCCCGGCACTCGTCGTGGTCGATGAAGCGCATGCATGTGTGGGCACGCATCAGAACCGGCAACAGCGCTTCGAACTGTTGCGCCGTCTCGCACAAGACCGCGAGCGCCATCTGATCTTGCTGACCGCGACCCCGCATAGCGGCGACGAAGCGGCTTTCCGCCGCCTGCTCAGCCTGCTCGATGAACAATTCGCCGACGGCGCATTCGACACCGATGCCGCGCGCGCGCGGCTTGCCCGCCATTTCGTGCAGCGGCGGCGGATTGACATCGTGGGCCGGGACTGGGACGAGACTCGAACATTCCCCGAGCACAAAACGAGGGAGGCCCCCTACGACCTCAGCAACGAGCACCGTGCATTCCATGATGCCGTGCTCGATTATTGCCTCGGCGTCGTGGAGGGCGCTGGCCCGGACCAGCGCCGCCGCAGGCTTGCCTTCTGGGGCACGCTTGCCCTCATGCGCTGCGTGGGCTCTTCGCCGGCCGCGGCTCTGAGCGCGCTCCGTAATCGGCTTGCTGCCGACCCCGATCGGCTCGAAGAACAGGTGTTCGACGACGACGCAGACGAGGCAGATGCGGTGGACGTTGAACCGGCGTCCGGACTTGAAGCGGACGGTCCGCTCGCGAAGCTGATCACGCAGGCCGAACGCCTAACCAAGGCGCCCGATCCCAAGCTCGATGCGGTGACAAAGGTGCTCAAGCCTTTAGTTGCGGACGGCACAAACCCGGTGGTGTTCTGCCGCTTCATCGCCACCGCCGAACACGTCGCGGCGGGGCTGCGTAAGGCATTTCCGAAACTGCGCATCGAAGCCGTGACCGGCGAGCTCACGCCTGAGGAACGGCGGATGCGGGTCGAGGCAATGGCCGATGCCGAACAGCGGCTGCTCGTCGCCACCGACTGTCTGTCGGAAGGCATCAATTTGCAAAGCTTGTTCGACACGGTGATCCATTATGATCTGTCCTGGAACCCGACCCGCCACCAGCAGCGCGAGGGACGAGTCGATCGATTCGGGCAACCCGCGCGCCTCGTACGGTCGGTGCTGCTCTATTCCCCGGACAGCGCCATCGACGGCGCCGTGCTGGACGTGATCCTGCGCAAAGCCGAGGCGATCCGGAAGGCGACCGGCGTTACCGTTCCGCTTCCCGACGAAAAGGGCGCCGTCACCGGGGCGTTAATGAACGCCGTGATGTTGCACAAGGGGCGCAAGGGGCGCAGCCGTCAGCTCGCGCTCGATTTCGGGCTCGCCGAGAACGCAAAGAAGATCGAGACGCAATGGCGCAATGCAGAGGAAGGCGAACGCAAGTCACGCGCGCGCTTTGCGCAGAATGCGCTCAAGCCCGAGGAGGTCGCTCCGGAGTGGCAGCGCTGGCGCGAATTGCTGGGCTCGCCAGAACAGGTGCGCCGGTTCGTCGAGCGCGCGATGAGCCGGCTCGATGCGCCGCTTGAATCCGAGAAAAACGGCACGGCCCGCGCCCATTTGGCCGCGCTTCCGGCCGCCGTCAGCGAGCGCCTTGCGAGCCGCGGCCTGGAAGGCACGGTTCGCCTCGCGTTCGAAGAGCCACCCCCGATGGGCGCGGAAATGGTCGGCCGGAGTCATCCCCTGACGGCGGTGCTCGCCGAAAGCCTGCTCGAAAGCGCGCTCAATCCGGCATCGAGCCCCGTGCCATCACTCGGGCGCGCTGGCGCTTGGCCGACGACCGCCGTCAAGGCGATGACGACCGTGGCGTTGTTGCGGCTTCGCTACAAGCTCACTATCCACGCCCGGCGCGAGCGGTTGCTGCTGGCGGAAGAGGCCGGCGCGCTGGCCTTCGAAGGGACCGGTGCGCAATCCATTCTTGCCGGCGAACGGGCCCGGGCCCTTTTGGAGCATCCTGCTACCGGCGATCTGGCGGACGTTGCGCGCGGGCGACTCGTCAGCCAGGCGCGCGAGCGGATGGCGTCGGCACTCGAAGGGTCGATCGCCGCCTATGCCCGCGAGCGCGCCGCGGCGCTCGCCGCCGATCACGCCCGCGTCCGCATAGCCGCCGCAGGCAGCGCGCGTGTCACGGTCGAGCCGATCGTGCCGGCCGACATCATTGGTCTTTATATTCTTGTTCCGGCGGTTCAGTAGCGATGGCGCGCAAACGGACACGCAGCGCGCCTGCGCTCTCCTTCGATGCTCTCACCGTCGAGGGCGCGTTGATCTCGCCCGCCATGCTCGCGCGCATTGCCGCGCATCAGGCGGACGAGCAGACCGAAGCCGACTACGGGGTGCCGAAGGGCCTCACGCTGCGCGACGAAATCGCGCGTTATTTCCGCATAGGTCAGGCGCTGTTAGCCTCGTTGGCGGCGAGCGAGACGCCTTCCCACGCCGCCACGGTCAAATTCGGCGAAGAGCTTCTGCGCGATGTGCTCGGTTTTGCCGACCTCAAGCGCGCCGGCGTGCGGACGCTCGGCGAGCGGCAATTCGCGGTCACGCTGGAGGGGCTTTCAGGGCGCGTGCCGATTGTGATCGTGCCGCCGTCGGACGAGCTCGACCGGCCGAGCGAGCACCTCCCCACCGACAGCCGCCGGCGCTCGGCGGCCTCGGCGATACAGGACTTGTTGAACGCGAGCGAAGAATGCCGCTGGGGCCTTTGCAGCAACGGTTTTCGCTTGCGCCTCGTGCGCGACAACCAGAGCCTGACGCGCCCCGCCTTCATCGAGGCCGATCTGCGCACGATCTTCGAGGAAGAGAATTTCGCCGACTTCACGGCGCTGTGGCTTCTCCTGCACGCAAGCCGGTTCGGACGGCCCGGTACGCCGCCCGCCGATTGCGCGCTGGAGCGCTGGCGCGAGGCCGGCCTGAAGGAAGGGGTTGCCGCGCGCGATCGCTTGCGCGACGGCGTCGAAGCCGCGCTCTTGAGCTTCGGCAACGGCTTCCTCGCCCATCCCGACAACGGGCCCTTGCGCGAAAAGCTGCACAGCGACGAACTGCCACTCTCCGACTATTTCGGCCAGTTGCTCCGGCTCGTCTACCGCCTGATCTTCCTGCTCGCGGCGGAAGATCGCGACCTCCTTCATCCTCCGGGGACGAGCGCCGCCGCGCGCAAGCTCTATGCGCAAGGCTACTCGCTCGCAAGCCTGCGTGAGGCCGCGGTGCGCCGCGCCGCCTGGGATCGCCATCACGACCGCTGGGAAGGTCTCAAAATCACCTTTGCGGCGCTTATGCGCGGCGAAAGGCGGCTCGGCCTGCCGGCGCTCGATGGGCTGTTTGCCCCCGGCACGCTGCCGGATCTGGAGAACACAAGGCTCGCCAACCGTGCGCTCATGGAGGCGGTCTTTCGCCTCGCCTGGCTCAAGGACGATTCCGGGCTCGTGCCGGTGAACTGGCGCGACATGGAAACGGAAGAGCTGGGCTCGGTCTATGAGAGCCTGCTGGAGTTGACGCCGCAACTCAACGGCGGCGGCCGGCAGTTCCAGTTCGCCGAAGGCGGCGAAGCCAAGGGCCACGCGCGCAAGACCACCGGCAGCTACTATACGCCCGACAGCCTCGTGCAGGCGCTGCTCGATTCGGCGCTCAACCCGGTGCTCGATCGCGTCGAAGCCGAAGCGAATGATCCTGCCGCCGCGCTTCTCTCCGTCACTGTGCTCGATCCCGCCTGCGGCTCGGGTCATTTCCTGCTGGCGGCGGCGCGACGGATCGCGACGCGGCTCGCGCAGGCGCGGACGCAAGGGCTAGCCTCGCCGGCCGACTACCGCCACGCGCTGCGCGACGTGGTGCGCACCTGCATCCACAGCGTCGATCGCAACCCCATGGCGGTCGAGCTGACGAAGGTGGCGCTGTGGATCGAGACGGTTGAGCCGGGAAAGCCGCTCGGCTTTCTCGACGCCAATATCCGCTGCGGCGATTCGCTTCTTGGCGTGTTCGACCTTAAGGCGCTGGAGCAAGGCATCCCCGACGCCGCCTATAAGCCGCTTTCCGGCGACGACAGGGCGGTGGCGCGCCACTACGCGCAGAAGAACCGGCGCGAGAAGGCCGAACGCGAGCGTATCGCCAAAGGCTTCGGCTTCAATCGGCAGCGCGACCTCATGCGCGATTTCGCCGAATTGCGGAAGATGCCCGAGGACACGCCGGAGGAGATCGCGGCCAAGGCGGCGCGGCTCAAGGCGTTGACCGCCAGGGGCGCCGCCGGCTGGACTCTCGCCCGCGCCTGCGACCTTTATGTCGCGGCGTTTCTTGCGCCCAAGGTCGTCCACCCGCAGACCGCCGGCCCCGACGGCCTGCCGCGCCGCGGCGCCGAGACCGTGCCGACTTCCGGAACGATCTGGGAGCTTCTGCGCGGCGTGCAGCCGTACGGCTTGCTGGTGCAGGAGGTCGAGCGCGCGCTTGCCGGCGCCCGCCCCTTCCACTGGCCGCTGGAGTTTCCCGATGTGATGGCGGCCGGCGGCTTCGACGTCGTTCTCGGCAATCCGCCGTGGGAGCGCATCAAGTTGCAGGAGCAGGAGTTCTTCGCCGCCCGCGATCCCGAAATCGCGCGGGCGCCGAACGCAGCGGCGCGCGGGAAGCTGATCGGGAAGCTGAAGGAGGCTGAACCAGGTACACGCGAGCGGGCGCTTTACGAGGAATTCGAGGCGGCCAAGCGTGCGGCCGAAGCCTCATCGGCGTTCGCCCGCGTGGAGGCCGAGGACGGGGGGCGCTTTCCGCTCACCGGCCGCGGTGACGTGAACACCTATGCGCTGTTCGCCGAATTGTTCGCAAGCCTCGCATCAGGGCGCGGCCGCGCCGGCGTGATCGTGCCGGCAGGGCTGATCACGGATTACAATTCGAGTTTCTTCTTCAGGTCGCTGGTTGCGGAAAGACGAATTATCCGCTCTCTCGCCTTCGACAATCAGAAGCGCATATTCCCCGCGGTTCACCCGGACACGCCATTCACCCTCCTGACAATGGGGCGAACCCATGACGACCCCGAGTTCGCCTCTTACCTACTAGAGCGCGAGCATCTCGACGATCCGGAAAGGCGCTATCGACTCTCCGCCAACGACATCGCCCGCATCAACCCGAACACCAAGACCGCGCCCGTCTTCCGCTCCCGCGCCGATGCGGAACTCACGGCGAAAATCTACGCCCGCGTGCCGGTGCTGATCGACGAGAGCAAGGGCAAGGACGGCAATCCGTGGGGCGTGTCGTTCATGGCCATGTTCCACATGTCCAACGACAGCGGCCTGTTCCGCACCGCCGCACAGCTCGCCAAGGCGGGCTTCGTGCGGCAGGGGAGCGATTGGGTGAAGCGGCAATCGGCAATTGGCAATCGGATGGAGGCGGTCCGACTGCCGACTGCCGACTCCCGGCTGCCGGCTGCCGAAGCGGAACGCTACGTGCCGCTCTACGAAGCCAAGATGATCCATCAGTTCGATCATCGCTGGGCGACCTATGCGGGCGGCGGCGATTACAGCGGCCCGGACGACGACAACGCCGATGGCGGCAAGCCAAGCGGAAGCCGCGACGCAACGCTCACCGAAAAGCAGGATGCCACGTTCGAGCCGACGCCGCGCTACTTCGTGCCCGAGCGCGAGGTCTTCGACCGGCTATCGGCCAAAGGCTGGACGCGCGGCTGGCTCATGGGCTGGCGAGATATCACGAACGCGACGAACGAGCGGACGGTGATCGCGGCGGCATTCCCGAGGGTGGGATGCGGAGATACCTTGCTTTTGATGTTCCCAAAAATCGAACAGCTTGGCCCAAACGCGTGCCTAGTTGGGAATCTGTGCTCTCTAATTCAGGACTATGCAGCGCGACAGAAGATTGGCGGAACCCATCTGAAATACAACATGTTCAAGCAGCTTCCAATCCTCCCGCCCTCCACCTACACCGAATCGGATCTCGCCTTCATCGTCCCCCGCGTTCTCGAGCTGACCTACACCAGCCGCTCCATGGAGCAGTTCGCGCGCGATCTCGGCTATGATGGCCCACCCTTCAAATGGGATGAAGATCGCCGCGCGCTCTTGCGCGCCGAGCTCGACGCCTGGTACGCACGCGCCTACGGCCTGACGCGCGACGAACTGCGCTACATCCTGGACCCCGCCGACGTGAAGGGGCCAGACTATCCCTCCGAAACTTTTCGCATCCTAAAAACAAACGACCTCAAGCGATTTGGTCCCGAAGATAGCGAAGCAAGCGTCCGAGCAGGTGAGGCGACCGTCGGCATGGGGACCTATTACACCGCCCGTCTCGTTTTGCAGGCCTGGGATCGGATGGAGCGCGGGGAGATCACGGAAATCTCACCACCGATCACGGTCACCGCGCCGGCCACAGCGCCGAGCATTGCATCGATCGACACGACGGGCTTGCCCGATGGCGCCTGGGCGACGCCCGCCGGCGGCAATGTTCGTGACAAGACGCTGGCGCAGATCGCCGCCGTGCTGAAAGCGCTGCCCGGACCGACGCCCGTTGCCCTCGCGCGCCGCGCCGCTCTTTACGCCCTCGAACCGCGGCTGCTTACGGCCCGCCTGCAAGGCGCCGAGCGTGCCGAATGGCTTCGGCTCGTGGGAGCGGAAGCGGCGCCGCGCGACGGCGTCGCGACGCTTGGCCTTGGCGGCGCGACCGGATGGGGCGAGGCCGTCCGGCTCCTCGCCGCCACCGGATGCCTTGTCGAAGATGCCGCTGCTCAGACCTGGGCGCCTGGCGCAGGGCTCGACGCCTATTTCACCGATTCCTGGCCACAGCGCGCAGGCTTCGCCCTGCAGCAAGCGGCTAGAATATTGGCGGACGAATCGGCCGCGCCGCCTACGGCCGAGGAGGAGGAAGGCCTGACAGCCCTTGCAGCCTGACCTGTTCGCAAATCGCGCGCTGGAACTTACGCCCGCGCCGGGGCGGGCGGAGCCGCTTCTTTGGGTTCGGCGGCTGATCCTCTGGGAAGAGCCGGGCAAGGAAATCCGCAACATCGAGCTGAGGCCGGGCCTCAACATCGTCTGGTCGCCGGACGACGGCTCCCGCCGCGGAGAGATCGGCCATGGCGGCGGCAAGACGATGTTCTGCCGGCTGCTGCGCTATTGCCTCGGCGAGGACAGCTTCGGGCCCGAGGCGCAGCGGCGCGCGCTGTTCGACAAGGTGCCGATGGGACACGTCGGCGCGGAAGTGCGCCTGAACGGCGAGACCTGGCTGATCCGGCGGTCGTTCCAGCCCTTGAAGGAAGACCGTGCGCTTCGCGGTCTGTCCTTCGCCGAGGTCGGCGAATTTCCGGCCGAGCCGACCGGCATGCAAGCGTTCCGGGACGCGGCGACGAAGGCGTTCCTCGCGGACGCGCTGCCGCTCGTCCCCGCTTCGATCGGCGGCGATGGCGCCTGGCAGGCACTGCTTGCGTGGATGACGCGGGACCAGGAATGCCGCTTCGGTCATCTGCTCGACTGGCGCAGCCCGGACAGCGGCTCGCGCTCGCCGGTGAGCGGGCGCGGCCGGCCGCAGGAGGATCGCGAAGCCATCGTGCGCATCGTGCTCAATGCGCTGCGGCCGGAAGAAATCGAGACGAAACGGCTACGGGAAGCCGAGAATATGGCGCTCGGCAATCAACGCACGCAGGCAGGCCAGCTCAGTTGGCGCCTCGCCGAATGGCGGCGCGAACTCGCGCAAGCGCTTGGGCTCAACGCGGACAATGCCTCCGGACTGGATGCCGCCATCCTCAAGGCCGCCGCTGCCGAGCAACTGGCGAAGCTGCAAGGCCTCCCGGCCCCCGTAACCTTGGAACAGCTCCGCGCCGCCCGCGAAGAAATGGAGAATGCGGTGCGGGCGGAAAGCGAAGCGCGAGCGGCCATCGCGTTGGCGTCGAGCAAGAAGGAGGATCAGGAGGCCATCGCCAAGATCATCGCGGACGAACTGCCGGAATTGAGCGCGCAAAACCAGCGGCTCGAACATCCGGTTTGTCCCGTTTGCGGTGTCCTGATCGACAAAGCGCGCGCCGAGGGTTGTGGCATATCGCTTCAGTCCTGCGATCTCGTCGCCCTCCAAGCCAAAGTGAGCGAGCGGATCGAGACGCGGAATGCGGCCTTGGCCGAAGCCGCGCGCCTGCAATCGGAATTGCCGGTCCTTCGAAGCAGGCTCGCAGTAGCGGAACAAGCACTTGCGCATCGACGGAACCAACTGGCCGCACTGGAGCGCGCCGCCTTCGCGCGATCCCAAGAGTTGCGGTGGGCCGAGCGCAATCTGGACGCTGCTATCGAGTTCGAGCGTGCCGCCGTACAGTTGGACGAAGCTCAGCGCGCAATCGAGCAGCACGAAAGCCGGTTGAAAGCGCTTCGGGGAGAACTCGATGCCCATCTCTCGGCCGTCGCCAGCCTCATCGGCGATCTCTCCGATCGCTTCGATGCCATTTTCCACCAGATGATCCCGGTGGATGCCCGATGCAGCGTCAAGCTCGACGGCAACGGATTTGGCATCAAGGTCCCCGCAAGCGGCACCGCGATCGTGTCGCTGGACGTGGTCCTTTTCGATCTGGCGGTCGTGGCCATGGCGATCGAGGGCAAGACGCGCCATCCCGGTTTCTTGATCCACGACAGCCCGCGGGAAGCCGATCTGGGCGGCTCGATCTATGCCGGCTTGTTCGATCTCGCCAGGGAGCTTGAAGGGTTCGGCCCCGCCCCCTTGTTCCAATACATCGTCACGACCACAACCGAGCCGCCCGAAGAGTTCCGCGACGAGCCTTGGCTGCGGCTCAAACTTCGCGGATCGCCGTCAGATCAGCGGTTGCTGCGGAAAGACTTGTAGGTCTTTACCCTTCGAGCGTCGCCGCGATCAGCTGGCTACCGGCAGCCCAAGCCTCGACTCCGAGGGCAGCAAACACGGCGTCTTCCTCTCGCTCCGCGATCCCCCGGAAGCGTTCCAATCTTCCCCGGCAATCGGATGCCAAGCGGCTGGGTGAAGATGCCAGTTCAGGCGCGGACTCCGCATCGGGCGCTTCCTCACCCTCGGCTCGTCGAATCTCTCGGCGCGACTCCAAGCTGCCATATACGTGACGCAGCACCTCCCCCAAGCCTTGCTCCCGTTGCTCGATACGAGCCCGAATTGCGGACGCCAGCGCCTCCGGCGTAGTCGCCTCGACCTCCTGCGGCTCGGATAGAACATGGATTCGGGACCGGTCATATACGACCCGATGCCAACCGTCCGGTTCGCCTTTCGCCTTGAGCTTCGAGTCGATACGAGATGACGGCAGTAGGATCGACCGTTGCAGCACTCGACCTCTCTGGAAGAGCGACGCGTAGCGGTCCCACGCAGTAAATCGCGGTGCCACGTAGTAGAACTCGGCTCCCGCCTTCTCGGCCTTAAGCAGGAGATCGTACTGGCCATTTGGTTCAGCTGTGTCGACGCTGATCCGCCAGAATGGCTTTCGCAGTTTCGGTGCAGGGACCGACAAATTTGTTCTTCTGAACCGCTGCAACACCTCGCCCAACTTGAACTGAAGGAGGATCGCGGCACCGGGTTTGTCGAATTTGACGTCAAAGCCCAATTTCTTCTCGTTTAGCAAACTAGGCAGGAATGGCGTCGACCGAACGCCGATCGAAGCCAACAGTTGCTCCACCTCCCGCGTCACACCGTACCCGTAGGAAAATTCGGACAGCCTTTGGTGCAGGTCGATCGGCATTCATCCCCCCGTCTCAACGCTTTCAGTCGAAGAGAAATAATTGCGAATGCTTCACGGCAGGCAATCCGAGTAGATCGATTTATACTGGGCAGTTTGGACCTGGCTAGAGACGGGAACGTTTGGCCCAGCTCGCTCTTTCGGTATATTGTCACGACCCCAACGAAGCCGATGAGACACATGCCCCACCGCCTGCCGATCGACCGCGAAGTGCTCGCCGAGTTCTGCCGGCGCCATCATATTCGGCGCCTGTCCCTGTTCGGCTCCCTTCTGAAAGGGACGGCGCGACCCGACAGCGACATCGACCTGCTCGTGGAATTCGAGCCCGGCAAGGAGCCCGGCCTTCTAGAGCTCGCGGGGATGGAGATCGAGCTGACACGGCGTCTTGGGGGCAGGCGGGTCGACCTGCGCACGCCGGAGGACTTGAGCCGCTATTTCCGCGACGATGTGCTCCGCACGGCCGAAGTGCAGTATGCCGCCTGAGGATCGCACCCGTATCCTGCACATGATCGAATCGGCGGATGCCGTTGCGCGCTTCATTGCCGGCCGCAGGCGCGAGGACCTGGACAACGATCTCATGCTGCTGTTCGCCTTGGTGCGAGCGGTCGAGGTATTTGGAGAAGCAGCCGCAAGGGTCTCGGCCGCAACGCAGGCTGCAAATCCGGAAATACCCTGGCCGCAGATCGTGGCGACGAGAAACCGGCTGGTCCATGCCTATTTCGACATCGACCGCAATATTCTTTGGAAGGCGGCGACCGAGGAAATTCCCGCTCTGGTGCCGACGTTGAAGACGCTTGTTCACAATTAGACACGCAACAAGTCCGAACGCCGCAATGCTCGCCCCCGAGAACCCGCCCGGCTTCGTCGTGCGCACCGAGGCGCAAAAGGCGGCCTGGGACAACGGCTATCGCCTCGAACAGGGCCTGGACGAGGGTTGGCTCCGTTACGCCTCGACGACGGCTCCAGGCGCCGTGTGGATCGCGGGGGCCTCGCCGCAGGGGCCGTGGTTTCTCTCGATCGAGCATTCGGGCGTGGCCGCAGAGACCGGAGCACTGCCAATCTCGCCTGCGTCCGGGCCCGGTCTCGTCACCTTCCTTCTTGCCAGTTTAAGTGAACTGCACGCGGTGCTCGATCGCGTTTACAAGCTTGCCGTCAGCCTGCCCGACGCTCCGCTTTCGCGCTTTCGCTTCAAAACAAAAGACCTGCCGCAACGCACAGAGGCCGAGCGGCTGGTGGTTCAGCGCATTGGCCAGGACATCTTCCGCGAAGCGCTGATCGATTATTGGGGCGGCCGCTGCCCGCTGACAGGGATTACGGAGCCGGCGCTGCTCCGCGCCTCGCACATCGTGCCGTGGGCCGATTGCGAAGACGAGCAACGTCTGGATGTCTACAACGGCCTCCTCCTTTCGGCCTTGTGGGATGCCGCCTTCGATAAGGGGTTGGTCAGCTTCGGTGACGATGGGACCGTTCTTATCAGCCCGTCGCTGAGCGAAGTTGCTCGAACGGCGCTCGGCGTTGGCCGCGTGCCGCCGCTGAAAGGACTGCGGGACGGACATCGACGGAACCTCGCGGCTCATCGCGCCCGCCACGGATATTGAGGACACCAATCGGAGAGAAATATCACGCGTACGTCGTTTGCCCGATCGTGAGCGCTTTCATGCCACCCTCAGTGGCGACACCTTTGCGCCCTCGCGCAGCGCGTCGAGCTTGTCCGCCCACCATTGCATCATACGGACACGCTCCTCCCAGAACTCAGCCCGCGCATAGGCCCTCCGCACCGCATCCCCGTCCTCATGGGCAAGCTGGCGTTCGATGGCGTCGGCGTGCCAAAGCCCGCTCTCGTTCAAGAGCGACGAGGCCGTGGCCCGGAAGCCGTGCGCCGTCGCGTCATCTTTTGAATAGCCGAGCCGGCGCAGCGCGGCGTTGAGCGTGTTGTCGGAGATCGGCCGCAGCTTTGACCGGACGCTTGGAAACACAAGCCTGCCGTTCCCAGTGATTTCCTGAAGCTCAGTCAGAATGGCGAGCGCCTGTGATGGCAACGGCACCTTGTGCGGCCGGCGCATCTTCATGCGCGGCGCCGGGATCGACCACACGGCGGCTTCGCACCTCGACCTTGCGCAGCACGGCGAGCACTTCGGCGGCGCTGATCTCGCCGATGGGCCGATTGCCAATGAGCGGGCGGGCAAAGTCGAAAAGCCATTTCGTTTTCTTCAGAGTAGTCCCGGCGCGGCCTTCCCTTGCCATTTTCGCGAGCAACTCGTCGGCGACCGCGGCGAAGGTGTTGCCGGCGGCGATCGCACGGGCGAGCTTTTCCACCCGCCTTTCCACCATCGGGTCCTTGCCTTCGCGCAGCA
>DASRYK010000125.1:0-6069 GCA_035687205.1 Methylocella sp.
CGCCTCGTTTTGCCTTCCGCCTTTCTCTACGGCGTCGGCACCCTGGACCATTAACATTTCGCGGCTCAATGCTCCGCCCCCGTGTTCCCCTGTCAACGCTTCGCCCCCATCCTTGCGGATGACGACGCATGACTCGGGGCCATTGTGATCGGCTACTTCTTCAACGTGCAGAACTTTCATCTGCTGCCACCTGCCGGTCTTCCCGGCGCACGGAGAGTGTTTGTTCCCGGTTCCGCTCCCTCCGCCAGTTCCTGCTCTCCCTGATATTCTCCCGGCCCTCGGGAGGCCGGAAAATCCAAACATTTCCAAGACCTTTAGCTGACTGGCTGTTGACTGCGCGGTATTCAGACGGGGCGGATTTTTCTCTGTTCTGGCCCTTTTTCTCCAAACCTCATGACTGCGGGGGTCATGGTACGGATTATCATTGCCTTGAAAACACAGGTCTTTTCCAAACACTGCGGCCCGTACAGTCCGAATCCTTTTTGCCCAAGCGAAGGACTCCGGCGTCAAATGAGATGTTGGTTTTGCAGACGTATTTCCCTCGCACAGTCCACAGCGCCTGGCACTGATCTATTGCTCAGACCCAATCTCGCGGTTCGCTTATATTCATCTTCATTGGGCTCTACATTTTCAGACGAAGGTCCGAGTCGATCTGTTCCAAAAGCTTATTAATGGACTCGACCGTCTCAATTCCAATTTCCTGTCCGTCTCCTAAAGTCACTGACAATCGGAATTGTAGCGGCACGCCGGCCGCGGCGGTCACGATGTCAGGAAGCGCATCGACTAAGTCCTGAAGAGCGGACGGCTCCAAGGCGGCGGAAGACACATAGACGCCCATTGGCTTCGGCGCATACCCAACAGGCTGCCGCTCACTAAATCCGCTGGGTTCACTGGGTTGCTTGAGCATCACTGCCAAGGCACCGGCCATATCGCACGGCCAAGGGCCGCTTCCGATGGAGAGTTCGATCCAGCGGGCTTTGATTGCGTCATCAATTGCTCTGCGCAAGACCGTCCATGGGATGGGATGACTGGTCTGCGCGGCCAATGCGACTGAAAGGGCGAGCGCAGTGGTTTGCCCCTCTTTCCAAGCTTCCGGCACAGCGTCCTGCATCAATCGATCAACGGACAGAGGCGGCATCGGCGCGCGCAGCTGTGCCATTCCCGTCAGGACGCCGGCCGGCACAGGTTCGCCTTGGAAGCTTGCAGGACCATTCAGGAGCCAGAGGATGCCCCGGCGAACGGCATCCGAGACCGCCGCTTCGACGGCCGGTGCCGGACAGGCAGGGATGACCACCGGCTCCTCGTAGCCTTCACGCTGTACCATGACCGTCCGGCCGCCCAAAAAATACGAGGTCACGTCGGCAACGGTTACAGATTCACCAGTCCAGAGACCCGGTAGAACACCCGGAGCCAGGACGCTCGGATTGAGTTCGGACAAAGTTGCCTTTTCGGGCAGGAAAACCTCAAGCGCCGCCTCCTTGCGAGCGGTCTCATCGATCGGCGTCCGCCACCAGGTCTTTACCGATTTGTCGGGGCGGGTGAGCGATGCGACGAAGACGCCGGACTGAACGCCCTGATCGATGGTGTCGAGAATCTCCTTGTGACGCAGCATTTTCGGCAGCTTCGGGTTCTCCGCAAACGCGCTGACGAGATCCTTCACGCGGCGCGACGGCTCATCCTCGCGCCATAGGTCGTAGGGACCGCCCGGCAGCATCGCCTCGGCGCTGATTGCAGTGTCCTGAATGCGCGAGCGCTTATCTGCTTTAACGGTCGAGAATAGAGGTTCCGAGCCCACCGTTACTTTGAATGCGTGGACATCATTCTGTTCGTTTACGGTAATGACAATTGACCAAGCCTGTCGAATTGCCTCGGGGATCCGCTTGCGTGCTTCTTCCGTCCATCGGGCGAGCATCTCTTCTCGCAGGGGATCCTGCGGCTGGTCCTTGAGCTGGCTGCGTACATCCTCCCAGCCGAGATACTCGCGGATGCGGGTACGAACCGCGTCCAGGCCATCGCGCGACGGCGCGACCAGCACGACAGAATTGCGATAGGTGCGAGGGCGGTCTGGCCCTGTCGTCTCGTCGATGAAACGCCGTGCCTCCGGGCTCGGCTTGCCAGAGTCCGATACAGCTTTTGGACCCAGAACGGCGAAATGAAAGTCGCCATCGTTCTCGATGTCACGTGGCCGTTCCGGCAATGTGTGAACACGAGCGCCAGACGCTGCAGCGCCCTGGGTCAGGCTCTTTGTTTGCTGGACATCGCTCAGAAGTTTCAATTCCACTGCCTCGGCCGTCACCCTGTTGGCGCACGCATCGTGGTGCATCTGCTTCAGGTTCGGCCGGTTGCCCAGGCGCCACGCCTTCGGCATGGCCTTCGCCTGCCCACTGTCCGCGACATCGCTGGCGAACTCCGCCTCGTCGAGGAACCAGGATATTTCTGTCCAGCGTCGCAGAGCCTTTTCTAGCTCGATGCGGTCGGGGTGCGTCGCGCTTAGAAGCACAATCAAGTCCGGCGTGCGCGCCTTCTGGCCGATCGGCTGCGAGCTTAGGAAGACCGCGCAGACGGCCTGCTCGATCTCCCGGAACTTCAGGCCGGGCTGCTCGGTCTGGATCATGCGCGCCTTGGCAAGCTCGCCTTCCAGAATAGCGGTCCATTCGTGCCCGCGGCCTTCCGTAACCTCGCGTGTTGCGATACCCGTCAGTTCGCGCGCCGCCTCGGCAATGCCCGCTTGATCTGGTGCGGGCAGGAACACATTCGGGCCGGCGAGAGGCGAGTTGTCCCATTTTTCCGCGTCACGCAGGCCCAGCGCGAATGTCCGCAGGATTCCGCGCGTGCGCTGGAAGCCCTCAAGTTGCGTCCAGCGCGTGTAAAAAATGTCGGTCAAGTCGGGGTGGAAAGGATAGCTGCGGAGGAAGCGATCCTCCGCGTTTTTTCTGTCCTTGCTCACCGTCTCGTCGAGGTCGGCGATATTCGCGACCGCCGTCGTGACGTGTGGCCGGAACGATTCCGTGTCGGCGATCGATGCAGTTTCGAAGAAGCGGCGCCGCAAGACCTCGGCCACATCCTCCTTCTGCACCGGCTGAACGCCTTCCTCCTTCTGCCGGTTGAAGATCTCGAAGATCTGGGCGATCAGCTCCTTGCCAAACGGATCGCTTTTCTCCGGGTCGGAGGCGAGAAGCGAGGCAACCATGGCGCAGCGGTCGACTTTGGCCACGGCCTGACAAAGGTATTGGAAGAAGTCGATGAGGCGGCTGCGCCAGACTTCCGCCATCGCAACTTTCTCGCGGGCGTACATCAGCACCTCGTCGATCAGGACAAGGGTGGAAAGCCCATCAGCCTGCGGCCTTGAGAGCAGATCGACGAGCAGCGGCTCGGCGGGAGGCGTTTCGCGCTCTTCGTCTTTGCTTTCGGCATGCAAAACGCGCAGCCCATCGTGGCCTGCGATCTGGAATGCGAGCACGCTCCAAGGGTGCTTGAGCCAGCGTAGCTCGCCTTCCGGTCCCCTAACCTCCATACCTTTTTCGACATCAAGCTTGTCGAAGCTTAAAGCCGCGACGCGAGCTTGCGGCAACTGCACGCCGATATGCGAATTAAATTGTGCAACCGCGGGAAGTGAAGGCAATGACTGCGGGTCATGAACCAAGTGCCGCAGCGTAATGAGGGTGTGGGTCTTTCCGCCGCCATAGGTAAGTTCGAGCTGGCGAATAGCCTTGGTATTCTTGCCTGCTAAACGGAGCACGACATCCTTTGCTAGCTCGCGCAGGGAAAATGTTGGATAGGTGAGCGCGAAGAATCGGGCCGGGTCTTCGTAAATTGGGCGTGCACCCTTCTGCATCATCACGTCGTGCAGATCGGCGGCAAAGTCGGCAAGCGACAGGGCGCCTGTGCGCACGTCCTCGCGCAGCTTCACGACCTGGTGCCACGGTGTCCATGGCAGGGCCGCCGCCCCCTTGGGTCTCACAGAACCCATGTTCCGTGCTCCTTGATTGCGCGGTGCATGGCATCCGGCGCCAAGTCGAGGTTTCCTGGCCAAGTGACGGCGCCGGCCTCGATCCGTGCCTGACGAAACAGACTCTCGTCCCGCAAGGCGGCAAAGATGCCGGCTTCTGGCGAGTGAAGGAAGCCTGCCATCTCCACCGTGCCTTCCATGCCATCGTTGAAGTGCACGCGCAGGCGAAAACCGGGCAGCACATCGACCGCTGCGAGGCGCCATGGCGCAGCCGGCCGGACCGGCGGCGTCAGCTCAATGGCGCGATCCGCTTCGGCATCTGCATTCGGGCGCATTGGTCCCAATCCTCCATCAGCTCGGTTCGATGTTCTGAAGCCCATTCCAGCACCAGCGCAAGCGCCCGTTTCGGCAGGCTGCCCTCAATGACCTCCAAGGTGCGAATGTCGATCAGAGCCTCATGTTCGGCATAGAGTGCGTGGAAGTGCGCGGGCGCGTGGTCGCGCCAGAACATCTGAATAAGAATACCATAAAAAGTGCTGATCGTCGGCATATGGCAGCTCTTCAATCGTCGCCGCGAAGAGCAAGCTCGGCCTGGCGCGGGGCCGTGATTCCGCCGCGCGCGGCAATGTGGTTCGATAGGGATTCCAGGATCGAACGTTCCTCAGAACCGGCCGGTGCCAGTTCGATCAACGCCTGCAACAGATGAGCGAACAGCGCGTTGCGCTTGAGCCCGCGCGTTTCCAGATAATCGTCCACTTTCGCTTGGTCGCCGGCCCGCCAAAGATGCATCAGCCGGTGCGCCTGGTCGATCAGCGGAACCGGCCGCCCTCCCGGCCCCTCGTAGCCCAGCCACTTGGCTTTGCGCTGGTTCCAGGGTTTCAGCTTGACTTTGTTGCCTTTTCCGCCGGAGCCGCTGTCGGTGTCTTCGGTCTCGGCGTCGCCTTCATCCTCGGCATCGTCGGCGCCTTCGAGGTCGTCGAAGAGCGTGCCGCCGGTGCGCGAGAGGATATCGAAGCGGTCGGCCAGCTCGCTGTCCGACAGGTTGCACGAGAGCGCATAGAGGATGCAGGCGCCGATCGGCGCGTCGCCAAGGCCGAAGTCGTTGCGATGCAGAAGGTAGTAAGTGGTTACATCGTCAAGACCGCTCGTGGCTTCGGCATCGCCATTGTGCGAAAGAACGCGGCCCACCACGAAATCGACCACGATCCGGCGCACCTCGCGCAGGAACTCCGAGACCGTCATCTGCGCGTTGGGCTCGTCGGCCTTCTTGACAACCGGGTATTTCGAGAAGGCTTCAAGGGCGGGCCCCGTCGCAGCCCAGACAAAATCGGGGCCGCGGATGCCGGCGTCCCAGAAGGCGCGGAGCTGGGTGTGAATGCGCTCGCGCATCTCGGCGAGAACCGCAGTGTCCCAGCCAGGCCGGGCTGGCGGGCGCTTCTTGCAGACGAGCCAGACAGAAGACGATAGCGCCGCGGAGCCGAGCGAGCGCGTTCGATTTCCCATCTCGGTCTGGATCGGCCAGGAGCCGTCAACGACGAAGCCGGCACGAATCAATGCGCCGACGAGGGTCTCCCAGGCGTCGGGCTGCTTGTTGGCGAACACGACGACAAGGCGGCCTTCCGGTTTCAGCGCGGTCTGGCAGGACTGGAAGACGCGCGCCATGCCGTCTTCGTAGTTCTTCTTGGACTGTGCCCGGTCGCCGCCGAAACGGCTTGCGTCGTCGATCAGTTCGCCATCGCTCGCCTCGTGATCCCATTTTGGCCCGAGTGCTTCGCGGAAAGCGGCATCGATTTCGGGGGACAGTCCGTGGGTGGATCGCCGCAGCCATACATAGAAGAAATCCATCAAGTCGGAGTAAGGAATGGCGTCGTAATAAGGTGGGTCAGTGACGATGGCGTCGAAAGCCCCGCTGAAACCAATGGCGCTCCTCTGGATGGCTTCGGCGCCGCTGTGGAGTGTCGAAGCACTCTGCCCATGCTCTAGGTGTCGTTGACAAGGAGGTTGTCCTTGCTCAACCGGCTGACGGGCGGTTTTCCTTTGAGGGCGGAGTGAGGTCTATTGCTGTTGTAGGCGCAGAGCCACGCCGGCATGGCTCTGGCGCGTTCCGCCGAGCTTTCGAA
>DASRYK010000126.1:0-3315 GCA_035687205.1 Methylocella sp.
GGTCCGTTGAAGAAAGCTCATCCCATATTCCTTCTGTTTTCGCGGGACAGGTCTTTGCTCCTACCTCCCGTTGGTTAAAGGAATGTTCCGTCAACCTTGATTGAAGCTAACCAGGACGCGTTGCATTTGAGCAATCGGGGAGAAGGTTAACCTTTGGTTAATGGCAAGAATGCGGCCGAGGTGAAGTTTATCACCGCAAATGCGAGGAATCTTTTGCGTTGCAGCATAAATATCCAATGCCGTCAACCACTTGACTTCGCTGCCCGTGAAAGGGCCGGAGCCTGCGGCCCCCCCGCCACCTCTTCGAGCAACCGCGCCGGACCCTCTCCCGGCTCAAACGCTGCAAGGCATAGAGGATCACTGACAAGCCTGTTGAACAAGTGAAAACTCTCCGTTAGCAACAGCTTATTGGAGATGGCGGGGGAGCGTCTGGAGCTTCCATCATCTCTTCCGTTATATTGTTTTGTGTTATATTAAAAAAGACGCACATCATGCCAAGGTATCGTCATGCCATCCCGCAAATGACGGGAAAGATGTTTCTGTCTGACGGCGGATTGGAAACATCGCTCATATTTCATCAAAATGTGCCGTTGCCGCATTTTGCGAGCTTTGTCTTGCTTGACGATGCGCAAGGCCGTGAGAAGCTCAGAAACTACTATATTCCATTCTTAGAGATTGCCCGGCAGCATGGGACGGGCTTCATTCTCGACACGCCGACATGGCGGGCAAATCCGGACTGGGGTGCCAAGCTCGGTTACGAGCTGCCAGCGCTCCGCAGGGTCAATGCCGAAGCTGTTGCGTTCATGTCGGGGCTGCGCGATGCATTCGATACTCCCTCGACGCCTTGCGTGATCTGTATGGCCATTGGCCCCCGGGGCGACGGCTATGCTGCTTCCGCTCTGGATGCCGCTAAAGCAGAAGCTTATCACTCTTTCCAGATTGCGGCGGCCGCAGAATCAGAAGCGGATATGGTCTCGGCCTATACGCTTACCGGCACCGGGGAGGCTGCGGGCATCGCCCGTGCGGCCGCGTCATTTGGCATGCCCTGTGCCATTTCCTTCACGGTCGAGACCGATGGGCGCCTTTTGACGGGCAAGACACTCCGCGAAGCTATTGAGGAAGTCGATGACGCGACGGGCGGCTCGGTTGCTTACTACATGGTGAATTGCGCACATCCTTCGCATTTTTCCGGAATCTTCGACGGCCAGAGCTGGAGCCGCCGCGTTTTTGGTTTGAGGCCCAATGCCTCCGCGAAAAGCCATGCCGAGCTCGACCAATCCGAGACGCTGGACGAGGGCGACCCGTCAGACCTTGGCCGCCGCTGCCGGGCACTGAAAGAGGCGCTCCCGGAGCTGCGCATCCTTGGCGGCTGTTGCGGGACAGACCACCGGCATGTCGCCGCCATCTGCAGCGCCTGCCTCTAGCCTTGGCTTATTGCGCCCCGGCTGAGCTTTCCGGCGGTACAAGAAGTTATGGAACCGCAGTCTGACTTGACGGTTAGCCAAATGTCAGATGTGGGAGGCACGGCCATGCAAAAGGATGTGCGCACGTCGAACAGAGGGTTCGCCTCCATGGATGCCGAGAAGCAGCGGGAAATTGCCCGCAAGGGCGGCCGGAGCGTCCCGAGTGAGAAGCGGAGCTTTTCCCAGGACCACAAGCTTGCGTCTGAGGCCGGGCGGAAAGGCGGCCATTCTTCCCATGGCGGCCGCCGGCCGCCGCAAAGCGGCGAGTAACGTCGCTTATGGAATTCTCTCTCTGCGGGCGGTTTCGCTGAGCGCTGAAGGAAGGCCCCTTGGCCGGATCGCCGCTGGCGAAGGCACCCGGCACGGCCGTCACAGAAAGGTGCCCGCCGCCTGCCTCGTCGAAAGCGAGAAGTGTTCCCGCGGCGATCCCAAAATAGGCGCCGAGAAGGCCAAGGGTTTTCTGCTCCTCTCGCGCCGTGATCCAGGGGAAGGTGCGCAAATTGGCCAGCGCCTGGACAATCGACGCGAGGGAAAGCTTTTTGACATAGTCCTCAAAGGTCAGGCCTGCCCGCTCGGCCCGCGCCGCTGCTGCCGGATCGAGAAGGCTTGATTTATTTGCCGATGAATCCTCCGCTGAGTGCTGAGTGAGGCTGGTGGCCGCTGCTTTCCTGGCTGTGGAGCGCATGGGCAGCGACGCCGCCACAGCCTGCAGGGCCCATAACCACGATATGCTCGACGCCAAGCCCGGCGACGCCAAGTTCAAGGGCTGCAGATGTGCCATGCAGGCGGCCATCCGGCCCATAGGGAGGAACGGGATTGGCGATGTTCCGCAGCACGAACAGCTCGCCTGGCCCGGCATCGAAAATGACTTCCGGCGAGACGCGCGAATCGCAGCAGCTGATAAGCATGATCCTGGGTGACTGCAAGGCTGCAGCTATATGCCTGGATCTTTCCTGCTCGCGCGCAAACCTCCCGCTGCGAAAGGCGCCGTATCCGCTTAAAAAACGTTCCGGCCGGCGAGGGCGGCTGCCGCTTCCTAGGCCCAACACTTTCAGGTTTTGAGGGCATGGGACCCCCTCCCCCTCCTGCCATACCCTCGTGAGCTGTGCTGCGCAGCTGCGGCGGGAGCTCTTAGCGAAGCTCATGCCGTCTCCTTCGCACAGCCCGGTCTTTCGCGGGAGGCATGCCCCTGCGAGGCTCGCAAAAGGTCAATTTGTCACCCTTTTTTCAAGCTTCAAGCCAGCTCAGGAGGCAAACATTGAACATCCGCGCTGCCAGCCTTGCTGCACTCGCTATCATCACGCCCTGTTTGGCAGCGGATCCGGGCCCGGCCCTGCACTTTTCCCCGGCGGAGAACCTCGAGCATGTGGATGACGCACTCATCGACAGCGCCGGGCGTTCCATTGATATGGCTGCCTATGTGATGACGGACTGGACGGTAATGGCGGCGTTGATTCGCGCGGCGAAGCGCGGCGTTAAGGTCCGGATTTACCTCGACGGAAAGCGGATTGGCGAACGCAAGCCCTCGCCCATTTTCCGCCAGCTCATGAGCTGCCCGGGAATCGAGGTGAGGATGAAGCGCCCTAAAGCCCCGTCCATGCATCTCAAGAGCTATCTGATAGACGGAAGGCTGCTCAGGACAGGGGCCGCAAACTTCTCGGCATCGGGGCTCAAGCGCCAGGACAACGATCTCGTCGTCATAGAAAGCCAAGCGGCGGCCGCGGCTTTCAAAAAGCGCTTCGACGCCATGTTTGCCACGGGCGAAACTGTGCCGCGGCCATGGCCGGAAGGGCCGCCATAATTTGAGCCGTGGCGCGCCGGCGGGGAGCGTCCTTAAAAACGGGTCAAGACC
>DASRYK010000127.1:0-4173 GCA_035687205.1 Methylocella sp.
AGCACAGCTCCATGGCTCGTGGGCTTCGTTGTGAAAAGAGGCGCATCAGATTCGATTGCAGAGCAGGCGAGATTTTGCGGCCACGCTTTGCTGGCTGTCTCCAAGTGCCCAGACGGGCTGCACCATCCGATGGCAAGGATACGCTCGTCTTCAGCAATCCGCTCGAAGAGGAGCGTCATCTCTTGACGCGGCTCGCTGCTCGCAATCAAGGACAGCGCATCCTCGACCGAGTTGAAGATGAGGCGCGAACGGATTTCAAGGTCGTGCCGGAACCATTGACTCACAAGCTTATCCACAAGCGGCGTAAGCGCTGCTGCCATCACAAGGAGCATAGCGAGCAAAGGAAGGGCAAAGCGCAAAAGCAATTTCACAAAAAGACCGCCGTTGATTCCATTCTTGAGGATGCCAATAACCCGCGCGGGTTCCGTATTGATCAGGAAAGAGAGGCCCAGCATGGCGGGCCATTGTCCGCCCCTGCGGCGGCCGTGCTGGATGCCGGCGCTGGCTGCGGCGAACCTTGAAAACATACCATACCGTATGCAAAGCGAAGAAGGCCGTGAACGGGAGCGATGCTCGCATGCAGATTGCTGCCAGGCTTTCATCGCCGCGCATGATTTCAAAGCGGGCCGGGCGCAAGCTCTGCGGCTTCCGTTTTTTGCCGCGCGTGGAATGCATTGAAAACGGCTGGCAAATGGGCCAGAAAGACTCGCTTCCGGCAGAAGGGGGAGAAAGCCGATTCAAACCTTCCGCGCGATAGGCTTGATGAGCGGGACGTCGATGGACGGCGTCGATGTCGCCCTTATCGAAACCGATGGAGAGGATTTTGTCTCCCTCGGGGGGCGGGGATTTTTTCCTTACGGTCCAGCTGACCGGGCTCTGCTGCGCCGCGCCCTCGAGGATGCGGCTTCGCTGGGCGACCGGCGGGCGCGGCCAGGCGCCTTGGCGGATGCGGATGCGATGATCACGCTGCGCCACGCCGAAGCTATCGAAGCTTTTCTTGCTTCCGAGTCGATCGGCCGGGGTTCGATCGATGTCATCGGCTTCCATGGGCAGACCGTCTTGCACCGGCCCGGGCAGAGGTTGACGGTTCAAATCGGGGACGGCGCGGCTCTTGCCGATAAGGTCGGGATCAGAGTCGCCTATGATTTCCGCGCGGCGGATGTCGAGGAGGGCGGGCAAGGCGCCCCTCTCGTGCCTGTCTTTCATCGCGCGCTTGCCGCCGCAGCATCCTTTGCGGAGCCTGTCGCCTTCATCAACATTGGAGGCGTCGCCAATTTGACCTTGATCGCGCCGGGTGCTGATCCGGTGGCTTGCGATACCGGGCCGGGCAATGCGCTGATCGACGATCTGATGCTGCGGCGGCGGGGTGTTCCATTCGACAGGGATGGCGCGGCCGCTGCGCGGGGGCAGGTTCATAGGGCGATCCTGGAACAGCTTCTTGCGCATCCCTTCTTTGCGCTTCCCCCGCCGAAGTCGCTCGACCGGAACGATTTCACAGGCGCTGCCGCCGAAGGGCTCGAAACGGAGGATGCCAGCGCAACGCTCACGGCTTTTACCGCGGCAGGGATCGCCAGCGTTTTTCCGCTTTTGCCTGCATTCCCCGCCCGCGCGATTGTTTGCGGCGGCGGCGCCCGCAACAAGACTCTGATGCGTGAGCTCAGAGACCGCCTTCCATGCCCCGTGGTTCCGGCGGAAGCCCATGGGTGGTCGAGCGATGCTATGGAGGCCCAGGCCTTTGCCTATCTCGCCGTGCGGCGCGAAAGAATGCTGCCGATCACCTTCCCGATGACCACTGGCGTGGAGAAAGCTTTACCTGGGGGATGTCTCGCTGAGCCGCATGCCGGGCGGCAGAGGGCCTGAAGCCGGACGCGGCAGAACGCAAGCCTCTGCTTGCGTTGTCGTCCGTGAAGAAAGCGATTTAGGCGGCGATTGGGCGTTGCTTTGAGCGGCGAGCGGGGTCGAGCGCGGTCAGGATGAAGGCGCACAAAAGCGCGAGCCAGGCGAGCAGGCGCTTGAAGTTGTAACCGACGGCGGCGAGGACGGCGTTGGCGGCGTCTCCTGCCGGATGGGCGAGGAAGCAGCGGCCCATGCGGTTGTCGGATTTGGCGTGGCCGATGACCGGCTCGACGGCCGAACGGCGCTTGAGTTCGCGTTTGATGGCTTGCGTGACGCGCCGCTTCTGCCCCGAGACGAACACCCGGAACTTGTGGGTTGGCGGGGCGTTGTGGCCGCGATAGCCGCGATCGGCGACGATGCGCTTGATCGAAGCGCCGATTAGTTTTTCCATCTCGGGAATGATGACGCCCAGCGTGTGGCCGTCGTAAGGATTTCCGGGCAGCGCCTTCACATGGGCGATGAACTGGCCGCCAGCGCAAGGATGCAGCGCCGTCGCCACCGATACTTTGACGCCGAACTCGTAGGGCTTGTGCGCCTTGCCTTTGCCAATGCATTCGACCTCCGGCGCGTGCAGGCTGTAAATCTTCTTGCCCCTTTGGTTCTGGCGCTGCTCGCGCACGCGCTCGGCGAGATAAAGCGGGCGGCGGAACACATCGCGCAGCGCCTCATTGTCTTTGATCTTGCGGGCGATGTCGCGTTCGACGCGGCCAAGAAAAGTTCTGATTTTGCGCAGCGCCTTGTTGGCGCGCTTAAACTGCTTGGCGTGCTTGTAGCGCTGGTGCGCGATCAGCGCATGTTTGCCGATCCGCTCGTAGGACTGGCGCAAAGCGACGCCGTACTTTTTCGCCAGCCGCACCAAGCGCTCGCGCGCGCGATGCATCAGCTTGGCGTCGGTGGGGAAGGCGATCGCCTTTTCCTGCACGGTCGTATCGACGATCACCTTGGAGAAATCCGACGGTTTCGCCGCCCCCGTGCGGGTCGCGACCGAAAGACTTTCTTGCAGCAGCGCGACGAGCTTTTCTTCGCCCATCCGTTGACGCCAACGTGTCAGCGACGAGCGGTCGAAGGGCGGCTCGTGCTGAAAAAACTCCTCGCCGCAAAAGAGCTGATAATAGGGGTTCTCGAGCCAGCGCTCGCACAAAACCTCGTCGGAGAGATCGTGCATGTGCTTCAGGATCGCGAGCCCGGCCATGAGCCGCGTCGCGAGCGGGGGCCGGCCTGGGCCGTCGGAATAAACGGCGCCGAAGTTCTTCTCCAGAAAACCCCAGTCAATCGCCGCGGCCAGCTTCGCCAGCGCATGCTTCATGTCGACGATCTGATCGAGCCGCGCCCGAAACAGATCGTTCTGCCCGCTGTCCCGACGCTCTTTCGGCCGCATCGCGAATCTCCAAATCGCCCCGTTCCAGACGAGAGAATCACGACCCGAGCCCAAGATCAATTTGCAAGAAAACCGGCCCGGAAACGCCCAAACCTTGCAAAAACGAAACCTTCGACAAAGACAAACATCGCATTATATCAAAAGCTTATATGTTCTTCACGGACGACTGCGTTCTTAGACTCGCAAAGCCACGGCCGTGTTGCCAGCTTCGAAACGGCGGCAGCCTGCGCTTTAAGCGGCGCCGCGAACCCGCGCGCCCTTGGATCTTTTCCGGCCAAAAAACAGCTTGAAAAGCCCGCCGGAGTTACTTCATCCGGTCCTCCTAGGGAAACCGAAACTTGCGTCTCAGCCTCCTCGGACTGGACCGGATGGGCAATTCCTGAAAGCGCGCTCAGAACGAGCGGGCAAAAATCATTCCGGACTGAATTGTTACGCCGGGCTTAGAAGGTCGGCGCAAGATTTGAGGGCGGCTTGGGCGGCTGCATTGTGGCCTCCCCGCATCCTGCGAGCGACAACGCCAGAGCACCAGCCAGCAAAAGCAACAATCGACGCATGAGTTCCTCCCTGTTTCCGGCTGGCGGACAAACAAAAGACGTCCAGCCAGCGCACGAACCCTATCAACATACATGTCAATGCGAGAGGGCTGCAAGGGCCTTCTAAGCCGCAGCAGGAACGCAAAGAGGGATAGGGATTTATTCGCTCTTTGGAGACAGCGGGGCGCCTGCCCCTTTCCGCTTCGGATGCAGGAGCGGCGCCGCGCAATCGGGGCGTTCCCATTCATAGAGGGAAGTCAAACAATTCAATAATCACAAATCGAATTGGGAGCAATGAATGCTGCCCCCCACCCGTGCCCTGGGCGCCTCGGTGGGGCGCCCGCCCAAGGGCTAGAAGCCAGCGCC
>DASRYK010000128.1:0-19892 GCA_035687205.1 Methylocella sp.
AGTCCTCGTCCTTTTTGTTCATTTGCGGCAAGGGGCTTTTGCCCCACCGGCGTTTGGGCGCGGGCGACCAGGGCCGGTCTTCGTCCGGCGCGCGCGCAGCCCTTATCTTGATGCTGCCGTCAGGCGCGAAAGCAAGGGTGAGGGCGCCAGTCTCATTGAGTTTCTCGCGGTCGATCACAAGCGATGCGGCGCAGCCAAGCGGCGCGTAACGCGGCGTTACGATGATATCCGCACGAAAGCAGTCCTCAGCAAAGGCTTCGGGCTCAAAGACTAGCGCGACAATCCTTCCGGAAGCGAGATGCCCAACGCAGCCAAGCTGATCGCAGCCTTCTTTCGTCACGGCCCCGGCTGCGGGGCGCCCGTCGGCATCGGCGCGAAGCCATTGCTCGGCTGCAAAGGCATTCCTCCCGCGCCCGATGACAGCGAGCCTTCCACCGGGAGCACGGAACGCCACGGCATCACCTGCAGGAGAGACGGCAAGATCAAAGGGCGGCCCGGACATAGCGCCAAGGAGGCCGATGGCGGCAAGCGGGATGGCCGTCGCCCGCAAGACAGCCGTCCGCCACAGCACAGAGGAGAGCACAGCGAGGCTCAAGAAGACGATTGACCATGGCGCGAAAGCCGGAAGATGTATGGTCGAGCCAGGCCAGCTCCCGATCACCCGCGCCGCCATGAGAACCCCCTCGATACCGAGTCCCGTCAGGCGCCAGACCCAGGCATCAAGTCCCAGCGGATAAAGCGCCGCGCCGGCCAGCGCGCCCGGCACAGCAAACAGTTCGATCGCGGCAAGCGTCAGCGGATTGCCGATCAACACATAGGGGCTAAGCTCGTGGAAGTTATAGGCCATGAAGGAGGCGGTGGCCGCGGTCGCGCAAAAGGTCGCAAACAAAAGGCCGAGAGGGCCGCGGCGGAGAAAAGGCGTCACCGCCTCAAAGGGGCTGCGGCCGCGCGCCGCAAAGAAAAGCCCCGACCGTAGCGCCTCGGCCCGCTCTTTCTCGACAGCCGCCATGCGCGCCTCGTAAACGGCAACGAGTGCGGCCACTGCGGCGAAAGAAAGCTGGAAGCTCGCGCCCATGATCGCTTCGGGTTCCAAGGCGACAACAAGCGCCGCGGCGAGCGCGAGATTGCGCATGGTGAGAGCCTGCCGGTCGAGCAAGACAGCGCTGAGCATGATCAAGGTCATGAACAGCGCGCGCTCGGTGCCGACGCGCGAGCCGGTTGCGATATCGTAAAAGAGCGCGCCTGCGATCGCGAAGAGCGCAGACCATTTCTTGATTGGATAGGCGAGCGCGAGAGTTGGGCTCAGCGCGAGAAGCCTGCGCAGCCCCACGAAAAAAATCCCGGCCACAAGGGTCATCTGAACGCCGGAAATCGTGATGATGTGAAAGATCCCGGCCTCGCGGATAATCTCCCTGGCTTCGCCGGAGAGCAGGCCCCGCTTGCCCGTGACCATCGCGGCTGCAATTGCGCCCGCATCGCCCCCCACGATCTTGTCGATCCGGCGGGCAAGCGCATTCCGGCCCCGGTCGACGGCCATCATCACGGAGGCCCAGAGACTGGGCGGCACAGGCGCGGGTATCACCTCGATACGGCCGAGCACATTACCGACGGCGCCGATCCCAGCAAACCAGGCATCGCGGGCAAAGTCATAGCCGCCAGGCAGGCTCGCGCGGGCAGGGGGCAGGAGCCTCGCCTTGAGGCGCACGTAAGCTCCTGCCTCAAATGGCGGCGTGCGGCGTAAGGAAAGCCGTGCCAGTGAGGGGATGTGCTGCGGCGCAAGCCCCTCTGCGGCGCGGATCCGCAGAAGCAGCCGCGCCCCTTCCCGCCGGAAATCCATCTCCTCGATATAGCCTTCGAGCGCCGCAATCCTTATTCTGTCCAAGACAGGGGCTGCAACCCTGGCAGCGCGCAAAGCAGCAGAAAGCTCTCCTGCGAAAAGGGCGCAGAGGCCGCAGAGAAGGAAAAATAAAGGCCTGCTCGCGCGGGCAAAATAGGCAAGGATGCCAAATAAAAAGGCGGCGAGCGCGGAAAACCACAGGGAAGGCTCGCGGTCTGCGCAAAGATAAAGAACAACGCCCGCTCCGGCCGCAACTGGCAGCCAGAGAAAAGGGCGGCGCAGCGCAATCTCCCGCTCAAAGGCGCGCCCGAAAATGTCAAAGAGCGGAGCAAGCTTCAGAGCAAAGCCGCGTGCTTTGCCAAGACGGCCGGCCAGAGCCGCAGAGTGAGATGCACCCCCCATAGGGATATGGTAAAATGCTTTTGTTTAATATGAAATGGCGAAACTAAATAATTATCATGATTGACGGCGGCCAGGGAAGGCCAAGCCCGTTTTGTCCCGGCCAGTTTGTGGTAGAGGAAGCCCTCCAGCGGGCGAGGTGCCGCTTGTGCTAAAGGCGGCTTCGCGCCGCAGGATGATTTAAGCCCATGCCTGATCCGGTCGTCACCCGTTTCGCGCCGTCGCCAACCGGCTTTCTGCACATTGGCGGCGCCCGCACCGCGCTCTTCAACTGGCTTTATGCCCGGCATTGGGGCGGCAAAATGCTGTTGCGAATCGAGGACACTGACCGGGAGCGCTCGACGGATGCGGCAATTGCGGCGATCCTCGACGGGCTCACCTGGCTCGGCCTGCATTGGGATGGCGAGGTCATCCACCAGTTCGCGAGAGTGGAGCGGCATCGCGAAGCGGCGCTAAGCCTCCTCGCGGCGGGGAAGGCCTATTATTGCTACGCGACGCCAGACGAGCTTAATGAGATGCGCGCGAAGGCCCGCGCGGAGGGGCTCCCCCCGCGCTATGATGGGCGCTGGCGGGAACGGACGGCTTCGGAAGCGCCGCCAGGCGTGAAGCCCGTCGTCAGACTTAAAGCGCCGCAGGATGGCGAAACAGTCCTTGAGGATAAGGTCCAGGGGCGGGTCGCCTGGGCGAACAAGGATCTCGACGATTTCATCCTACTGCGCTCGGATGGCACGCCGACCTATATGCTTGCCGTCGTCGTTGACGACCATGACATGGGCGTGACCCATATCATCCGCGGTGACGATCATCTGACCAATGCCGCCCGCCAGATGCAGATCTATCAGGCGCTTGGATGGGACGTGCCTGTGATGGCGCATGTGCCGCTGATCCATGGCCCAGATGGCGCCAAGCTCTCGAAACGGCATGGAGCGCTTGGCGTCGATGCTTACCGCTCCATGGGCTATCTGCCTGAGGCGCTGCGCAACTATCTCGTGCGGCTCGGCTGGAGCCATGGCGACCAGGAATTTTTCACGACTGAGGAAATGATCGAGGCCTTTGATCTCGAGCATATCGGGCGCTCGCCCGCGCGCTTCGACTTCGTGAAGCTCGAGAACATGAATGGCCATTACATCCGCGCATCGGATGACAGCGCTCTTCTTAAGGCGCTCGAAGAGGCAGCGCCCCATCTTCCCCATGGAGATGCGCTATTGGCTAGGCTTGATCCGCCGATGCGCGCGAAATTGCTTGCCGCCATGCCAGGCCTGAAAGAGCGGGCCAAGACTCTGAACGAGCTTTTGGACGGCGCAAAATTCTTATTCGCTGAACGGCCGCTTGAGCTCGATGCAAGGGCGCAGGCGATCCTGGCGGAAGGCGGGCGCGCGCATGTAGCCGGGCTTATCCCTCGCTTTGCGCTGCTCGAGGATTGGAATGCCGCCCGCTTGGAAGAAATCGTGCGGGATTATGCCGCCGAAAAAAAGATCAAGCTTGGCGATGCCGCACAGCCCCTGCGCGCGGCGCTCACGGGGCGCGCCGCCTCGCCGGGAATTTTCGATGTTCTCGAAGTGCTTGGCAAGGAGGAAAGCCTCGCGCGGCTCAAGGATCAGGCGGGGTGAAAGCGCTTTGCGGTGAGCGCCGCAGGCCGCGGCCGCTCAAGGAGCAAGGCGGGCTTCTCTGCATAAGTCTCAGGCGCTCTCTATCACGCGAATTCTTCCGCGCCATTTTTCAAAGGCTTGAAGCTCATCCGGTGGAGGGGGCAGGGGCCATGGCGTGCGATCGCTTCGAGATGGGCTTTCGTTGGATAGCCAAAATGAGCGCTGAACCCATAGGCCGGGTAATGGCCGCAGGCGCGGCGCATCAAGCGGTCGCGTGTCACTTTCGCAACGATGGAGGCAGCAGCGATTGAGGCAACCGTGCAATCGCCCTGAACAACTGCCTCTGCGGAAATGTGAAGGCCCGGCGGAATATCCTTTCCATCGATCAAGACATGGCGCGGGATAATTGAAAGCGCGGCCAGCGCCCGGCGCATCGCGAGCAGCGCAGCCTGACGGATATTGATGCTGTTGATTTCCGCAACGCTTGCGAATGCAACTGAAACGGCGAGCGCATGGGACATGATCTCGCCGAAAAGGCGCTCGCGCTCCCTGGGCGAAAGCGCTTTGGAGTCGTCAAGCCCTCGCGGGAGTTTGCCGTGGCCGAAAATGACCGCCGCCGCGGCGACAGGGCCAGCGAGAGGGCCGCGCCCTGCTTCATCAACCCCGGCAACGGGCCAAATCCCCTTTTTGCGCAGCGACCTTTCGAGCTGAAAACCCGGCTTGCCCATGGGGCAAGATTCCGCTGCGCTGGCGCCGGCGTCAATAGGGCGCAAAGGCGCCGCTGGCGTGAAGACGGGAAAGCTGCTCTCTCGAAGGACTCCGCGGCGTCACGCCGCGCGCGAAGCATATGCCAATCTCGCAGCCGCTCCGCCAGACAACTCTAGCGTCGTAAAGCTTCCCCGAGATCTCGTCGAAAAGCTGGATCCTGCGCGGCACCGGCCCTTGAGTGAAAAGACGCAGCCTCGCCCCGCCTGGCGAGCGGTCGTAGATCTGACAGTCGGTGGAAAAATTCTGACCGGCGCTGAGAATTTTCCCCGAGCGCAAATAGGTGCGCCAGCGGCGCCCGGCGCGCCTCTCACCGGGCACGGCGGTCTTGACGAAATAATAAGCCGAGCGGCTCAATCGGGCCGGAGGCTCCCCGCCCTGGATTTCGAAAGCCTCAAGAGGCGGGCGGCGATAACTGCGGTGGTCTGGTTCTAATTTTTGGGGCATGAATAAAATCCTGGAAATTGATGAGCTGAAAAAATCACCATCGAACGCAATGTAATTCTAAAGCATCTGGCCGCACCGGCACGCTTCTTCGCAAAGTTTGGTAAATGGATCTCCGGGGGGCTTGCGGCAGCAGCTACAGGCGCTCCAAGGCATGGCCAAGCTTCCGGGACATCGCAGCCTCTTTGCGCTCGGAATAGCGGCTTGTCAGATAGTCCGAGATGCCTCGCGTTAGAAGTGTGAATTTCATCAGCTCCTCCATCACATCGACCAGCCGGTCGTAATAAGGGGAGGGCAGCATGCGCCCGGCCTCGTCAAACTGCTCATAGGCTTTCGCGACAGAGGATTGATTGGGAATGGTGATCATCCGCATCCAGCGGCCAAGAACGCGGAGCTGATTCACGGCATTGAAGGACTGCGAGCCGCCGCAGACCTGCATGACTGCGAGAGTCTTTCCCTGCGTCGGCCGCAGCGCTCCGATCGAGAGAGGGATCCAGTCGATTTGCGCCTTCATGATGGCGGTCATAGCGCCGTGCCGCTCGGGGCTGCACCAGACCTGTGCCTCGGACCATGCAGAAAGCTCCCGCAGCTCCATGACTTTGGGATGGGTCTCCGGCGCATCGTCAGGCAGCGGCAGGCCGCTTGGATCGTAGATCCGGGTCTCAGCCCCGAAGGCTTCGAGAAGGCGCGCGGCCTCCTGCGTTAGGAAGCGGCTATAGGAGCGCTTCCGCAGCGAGCCATAGAGCAAGAGGACGCGCGGGCGATGGCCCGGGAGGCGCCCCTGCAGCCGGCGGGCCTCCGGAATCTCGAATGCTTCCGGCGCGATATTGGGAAGCGCGGCGAGATCAGCCAATGGAGCCGCGCTCTGGAGCTGCCGCAGGAACGGCCTCCCCGGCGCCGCGCCCATACCAATTCCTGGTCCTGTTGACGATGGCCACGACAGAAAGCATCACCGGCACTTCGATCAAAACGCCAACGACCGTTGCGAGCGCCGCTCCCGAATCGAAGCCAAAGAGGCTGATTGCTGTTGCAACGGCAAGCTCGAAGAAATTGCTCGCGCCGATCAAGGCGGATGGGCCCGCAACGCAATGCGCTTCGCCAGCGAGACGGTTAAGCGCATAGGCAAGGCCCGCATTGGCATAGACCTGCACCAAAATTGGAACGGCCAGGATCGCAACCGTAAGCGGCTGCCCGGCGATCTGAGTTCCTTGGAATCCGAAGAGCAGGACCAATGTGGCCAGCAGAGCAGACAAGGATATGGGCTGGAGCGCAGCGAGCCTTTGCGTCAGCAGAAGCAGACCGCCCCGTTTGAGCCATAGCCGCCGCAGGAGCTGTGCGGCTGCCGCGGGAATAACGATGTAAAGCGCGACCGAGAGCGCAAGCGTGTCCCATGGCACGGCGATCGACGTCAAACCAAGCAGAAGCCCAACGATGGGGGCAAAGGCGAACACCATGATCACGTCGTTGAGGGCGACCTGCGTCAGGGTGAAATGCGGCTCGCCGCGGACGAGGTTCGACCACACGAAGACCATCGCCGTGCAAGGCGCGGCCGCAAGGAGAATAAGGCCCGCTATATAAGAATCGACCTGCCCGGCCGGGAGAAACCCGCGAAAGACATGGCCGATGAAAAAAGCGGCAAGCAGCGCCATGGAGAAGGGCTTCACCGCCCAGTTGATGAGCAAAGTCACGCCGATCCCGCGCCAATGGCGGCCAACCTCCTTCAGAGCGGCGAAATCGATCTTCGCAAGCATCGGCACGATCATCAGCCAGATCAGCACCGCAACAGGGAGGTTGATCTTGGCGATTTCCGCCGCGCCGATTGCATGAAAGAGACCCGGCGCGAGGCGGCCGAGTACGATGCCTGCGAGGATGCAAAGCCCCACCCACAGGCTAAGCGTGCGTTCGAAAAAGGTCATCGGTCTTCCTCTGTGGCGGCGGCGCCCGTCAGGCGCTGGCGATGAGCCTTCCGTGCTCATCGACGAGCCGCTCGCCATTCTCTTTGAAAAATTCGCCTTTTTGCGGCGGAATGAGATCGATCACGGTCTCCGCCGGCCGGCAGAGCCGGACGCCTTTTGGCGTGACGACAACCGGCCGGTTGAGGAGAATGGGATGTTTTTCGAGGGCATCGAGCAGAGCATCGTCCGGAACGCTCTTTTCGCCAAGGCCCAGCTCGCGGAAAACCGGCTCCTTGTCGCGCAGCAAAGCGCGCAGCGGCACGCCCATCCGTGCCGTGAGCTCGCGCAGCATGGCCCGGCTTGGAAAGGTCTTCAAATATTCGATGATATGCGGCTCGACTCCGGCGTTGCGGATGAGCCCAAGAACCGTGCGCGACGTGCCGCATCGGGGGTTATGGTAGATAATGACATCCATGGGCGTCAGGCCACATCGGGTCGGCGCTGGCTTGCGCCTTCGATTTGGCCGATCTCGCGCAGCCTCGCGCTGAGCGTCAGCTGGTCAAGGCTCCGGACCGGCAGATTGCGGAAGAGAGAAATCCGCCTCTCGAGATAATAAAAAGCCATGTCGAAGGCTGCCTCTTTCTGAATATCTGTGCCTTCGACGGCGGCGGGGTCCTCGATGCCCCAATGCGCCGTCATGGGCTGGCCCGGCCAGACCGGGCAAACTTCATGGGCTGCATTGTCGCAAACGGTGAACACGAAATCCATCACGGGCGCCCCCGGCCTGGTGAACTCGTCCCAGCTCTTCGAGCGCAGCCCTGCCGTCGGATATCCCCTTTCTTCAAGGGTCTTGACCGCCAAAGGATGGACGAAGCCCTTGGGGCGGCTGCCTGCGGAATAAGCTTGGAACCGGCCCTTGCCATCCTTGTTGAGGATCGCCTCCCCCATGATCGACCGCGCGCTGTTCCCCGTGCAGAGAAAGAGGACATTGTATTTCTGTTCAAGCATCGGCTCTTATCCTTGACGGAAAACAATCCTCTGCGGCGATCTCCGGCGCGCATGCCTCCGGCACGCCGCCGCAGCAATCTTGCACTAAAAACGCAACAAGCTCCTGGATCGCGGCAAGATCGGCGCGGTAAATGATCGAACGGCTGTGCCGCTGCGCCCTTGTGAGCCCCGCGCGGGTAAGACCGGCCAGATGCGCGGAAAGCGTGTTATGAGCGACGCCGAGCCGCTTTGCGATTTCGCCTGCGGCCAAGCCCTGCGGCTCGTGCTTGACCAGAAGCCGGAAGACTTCAAGCCGCGTTGCCTGAGCGAGCGCGCCCAGGGCCTCAATCGCCGTTTCGCTGTCCATATGTCGTTAATACTCGAAATATCGAAATATGCAAGCCCATTTTGCGCCTCAGCCCGGCTTGCCCGCGCCGAAAACAGCGGCGGCCGCGCTGAGAGAGGCCTGCTTAGACTTCCGCGCCTCTTCAAGGCGGGCGATTTCGGCCTGGAGCAAAGTGATTCGCTCACCGATCTCCTGCACGGACAGATCATCGAGGCTTTGCCCGATCTCATGCGCGGTTTTTGCTTTCTGCGGCGGCGCGCCAAAAATTTCGTCGATATCTGCCATGAGAAGCTGCCTCATCTTCCCGCCGTCCGCGCTAGCCCGCGGACAGAAACTTTTCATCGACCGGCACATTGTATCCGATGGCCAGGCGGTTCGTCTCATTGGCCAGGCCCGTCACAGCGATGAGCTCGGCCCATTGCGCATCCGTCAGCCCTATGGCGCGCGCCGAGGCCGTATGCGACGCGATGCAATAGCCGCAATTGTTCGTGATGCTGACGGCTATATAGATTAGTTCTTTGGTGAGCGGGTCGAGCGCGCCTGGCGCCATCACGTGCTTTATATTGCTCCACATGCGCTTGAGAGTAGCAGGATCTCTGGCAAGCGCTTTCCAGAAGTTGTTGACATAATCCGTCTTGCGGGAGGCCTTGATGTCTGCGTAAACCGCCTTGACCTCGGGGGAGGCTTCGCTTTCCTCGATCAGCGCCGCCATGATGACGTCTCCCTTCACGGCTTCCTTCTGCGGAACGTGCCATGAAGATATGACGCAGGCTGCTGCGGTGGCAATTGCTTCGTGGGGAATAATTAAGCAGCGCCGCAACTTTCTGCCGCTATGCCGCATAGTTTACGAGACTGGAAAGCTATATTCGAAACCCGCTAAAGGGGCATCGCCAAAAAGGAAAGCGGGCATCGCCAAAGAGGAAAATGAAACATGACCGCTGCGCCGTCGCCTGCCTTGATCTTCGAGACCGGATTTGGCTTCTGGCCCTCCAAGGCCCTTTTGAGCGCCGTCGAGCTTGGGCTTTTCACCGAGCTGGCCAAAGGGCCTGCCAGTCTCGCCGAAATCTCGCAGAGGCTTGGGCTTCATGACCGCTCGTCGCGCGATTTCCTCGATGCGCTGGTTGCGCTGAAGTTGCTCGAAAGAAAAGGCGGCCTCTACAGTAATACCGATGAGACGGATTTTTTTCTCGACAAGGCCAAACCCACCTATGTCGGCGGCATTTTCGAAATGGCCAATGCCCGTCTTTATAACTTGTGGGGCTTTCTGACCGAGGCGCTGAAGACGGGCCAGAATCAGAGCGAGGCCAAAGGCGCAAAGGATCTTTTTGCCGCGCTTTATGCCGATCCTGAAAAGCTGCGCGGTTTCCTTGCCGCGATGAGCGGGGTGAGTTTTGGCGCAGCCCAGGCGATTGCCGAAAAATTTCCTTGGCAAAATTATAAATCCTTCGCCGACATCGGCGCGGCGCAGGGAATGGTGCCCGTGACAATTGCCCGCGCGCATCCGCATCTCTCAGGCGCAGGGTTTGACCTGCCTGAAGTCAGGCCCGTCTTTGAAGACTTCGTTGCCCAGCACGGCCTTTCGGAGCGGGTCAAGTTTCTCGCGGGAAGCTTCTTCACCGATCCTTTGCCTGAGGCCGATGTCCTCATCATGGGGCACATTCTGCACGACTGGGATCTTGCGCAAAAGCGCATGCTCATCGCGAAAGCCTATGCTGCGCTTCCCAGGGGCGGAGCGCTCATCGTCTATGAAGCGCTGATCGACGACGAGAGGCGGGAGAACGCCTTCGGCTTGCTTATGAGCCTTAATATGCTGATTGAGACCCAGGGAGGATTTGATTTCACAGGCGCCGACTGCCAGGGGTGGATGCGCGAGGCAGGATTTTCGCAGACCCGCGTCGAGCCGCTTGCCGGGCCAGACTCCATGGTGATTGCGGTCAAATAGTGCCAGGGGATGGCCGGCCATTAGAAAAAATCAAGCGCTTTTCTTGATTTGCCTGACATAAGGCCTATTTATTCTATTATCGAGTTTCCGGCTGAACGCCTTTTGCTCTTACGCCGCCCATGGCGTGCCGGCAAATGACATCCTCTCCAGAACATCGATCATAGGGGCGCTGCATTCCACAGGCGCCCGCTCAATTGTTCTTTGAAAGGGCGCTCATGGCGAGCGGCGCTGTCAAATGGCTCAATGCGCAGAGGGGTTGCAGAAGGGTTCCGGATTCATCGAGCCAGAATCCTTTGGAATGGATATCTTTGTTCATATCAGCGCGGTCGAAAAGGCGGGCTTGCCATGTCTCGCCGAAGGCCAGAAGCTGTCGCATGAAGCCGTTGCCGGCTCGCGCAGCGGCAAGAGCTCCGCGGAACGTCTCCAGCCCGTATCGTGATCCGCCGGGGCCCGCCCGCCTTGCTGGCCGCGGATGCGGCAGCAGGAGGCGGGCCGCGGTTCCATGCATCGAGCGAACCATTCGGTTTCTGGCTGAAAGACTCCGTAAGGCGAGGCAGCCCTTGCGGTAAGATTGTGGAGGAAAGTCATGAGCGGTCACGCTCGCCGTCAGGCATATCGCAACACTGAGAGCGCTACGCACAAATTTCTTGTTGGAGAATCTGTCTACCACACGGCAAGCATGCGGTCGGGGCGGGAGCTTTTCCGGATCACGCGCCTTCTTCCCGATGGCGGCGCAGGGTTTCAATACCGGATCAAAGGGGAGAGGGAAGGTTTTGAACGCGTTGTCCCCGAGTCATCGCTCGAGGCCGCTTTCTGAACCGCAGGTAACATGGTCCAGGCTTTGACCGGCGCAAAGCCTCCGGAACCGCAAAGGCTGGCAGGATGTGCCTGCAGGATGTGAGTGCATCCCCCGCTTTGCGGCTCCGGCACAAGCCGGTTCGGAAAGGGCTGGGTATCGGATATGGCTGGGTAAGGGAATGAGCACGTTCAATTATGGCGTGGAAGCCGGGCTTTATATATCCAAGGGCAGGAAATTCCGCCAGAATGCTCTGGCGTACAAACGGTTTGCCCGGGCTGCTGAAGCCATTCGTTTTGCTATGGAAGAGCTTCCCCCGCGCGATCTTGGCGGCTGCTCGCTCGAGATCGACGAAGACAGATATGCGGGCGCTGCGATCCGCGAGCTCTATGAAAGCGTGGATTTTCCCCTTCCCCGCCGGAGAGCGCCGTCAAAGTAATCTAACGAACTCGCGAAGCAGTTCTCCATGCTGCCACGCTGCCCCGGGCCTTTGCAAGGGGGCCGGTCAGCCACGGGAGGCTGCGGTCTGAGCATCTGCGGACCGTCGGAAAACGCACTGGCGAGATATTGCCCTGACCTGTGAATTTCATTGCAGAAAAACCTCCGGGCCATCATTCATCCGGGCTTACCGTTATCCATGGGCACGCACCTTCCGGATGCAGTATTGATGGTATTCGCACAACCATAATCAATTTTGCACACTAGTTTCATATTGCGCCATTAGGAGCGCGATGCGCGGCCGCATGAACAGCGGGCTGCTGCCGATGCTCCAGGCTGCGGCTGACACTTCTGCACGCGCGCGGCATCGTCTTTTTCATCGCCACATGCCCAATGAAGACAAGACTGCTGATCATGCCCGCGAGAGCTGCTCGCACAATTTGGGCAGCCGTGACCGGAAAAGGGATACAACCTCATGAAAAAGCTTCTGCTCTCAATTGCGCTGGTTGCAGCAGCCGCCGTTCAGGCCGCTAACGCTGCCAGCGGCAAGATCACAATCGCAGTCATTGGTGATTGGCCCTATAACCAGAATCTAATGGACAACGCGCCGCTGCTCATCAACTCGGTCAACGCCGATCCCGAAATCCGCCTCGTGATGCATTTGGGCGATATTCATTCGGGAAGCGCGCCCTGCACAAGCGCCGGCATTCTGCCTCCCATACCTTCGTCAAACCCTGGCTGGAACCAGGCGATCTACTTCTTGTTCCAGCAATTCAAGCGGCCCGTGGTTTATACGCCAGGCGACAACGAATGGAGCGACTGCTACAAGTCCAAAGCATTGGCAAGCGGCGATCCGCTCAAGGAGCTTGCGAGCTTGCGCTCCTTGTTTTTCGCAAGACCCGGCAAAACCCTCGGGCTCGAAGATAAGAATGTGTGGAGCCAATCACAATATTTCGATTCGTCACACCCTTCTGATTCCCAATATGCCGAAAACTTCATTTGGGAAGATGAGGATGTGGTATTCGTGACCGTCAACATGCCAGGGTCGAACAACGATAAGGTGCCCTGGGCAAATGGCTTTGAGAACCCCGCCGTCCAGAAAAAGGAAGTTGCCAGCCGCACGGCCGCTGCGGTCCGCTGGCTCAATAAGGCGTTCGCATTGGCGCGGCTGAGTTATGCCAAGGCTGTTGTCATTGGTCTGCAGGCCGATATGTGGGATTCATTTGCCGCGGCGCCGGGCGGAGACGGCCTTGACGGCTACACGCCCTTCGTGCAGCAGCTTGCCACCCTTTGCAACCGGTTTGGCCGGCCGGTGCTCCTTCTCAATGGCGACTCTCACGAGTTCAAGGCGGACCGCCCGCTTGCCGATCCAAATAGCCCCACTGGCCAGATCCACCACACCCCCGCGGTGCCAAACCTGACGCGCATCACGGTCCAAGGCGCCACAAGCAAGCCTGCGGAATGGCTGCGGGTGGTGATCAATACGCGCTCGCCTGGCGTCTTCAGCTGGAAGAATATACCTTATTGCAAAGACCCCCTGGCGAGCTGTTTCTAAGAGGGCCAAAGAATCCGGGCTTTGCGGCGCTTCATGAGGCGCTTCGCTGAGCCTTTGCAGATTCGGAATGGATCTCGGGGCCGCTGGGGCGACCGGCCCAGCGGCTTTTCTCAGGCGCGGCGGCAAAAAAGAGCTCCTGCGCCTGCCGCAGGGCAGTGTTTCCTCGCAGCGCTTTGTCGGATATGACCTCCCCCGTCACAATTAGATGAGGGGCGGGGCCTCCCGCCGCGAGAAAGCAGCGGCCTATGGGTTTCAAATGCGGCATCGTCGGTCTGCCGAACGTTGGCAAATCGACCCTTTTCAACGCGCTGACGCAGACCGCGGCGGCGCAGGCGGCAAACTATCCTTTCTGCACCATTGAGCCCAATGTCGGCGATATTGCCGTGCCCGACCCGCGTCTTGAGGCGCTGGCGAAAATCGCCTCCTCGAAGGAGATCATTCCAACGCGGCTCACTTTCGTCGATATCGCAGGCCTCGTGCGCGGCGCATCGAAGGGCGAGGGGCTTGGCAATCAGTTTCTCGCCAATATCCGGGAATGCGATGCGATTGCGCATGTTGTGCGCTGCTTCGAGGACAAGGACGTAAGCCATGTCGAAGGGCGGATCGCGCCGCTCGACGATATTGCCACAATCGAGACGGAACTGATGCTGGCCGACCTCGAAAGCCTGGAGAAGCGCGCAGGCGCTCTCGAGAAAAAGGCGAAGGGCGGCGACAAGGAGGCAAAGGAGACTTACGGTCTCGTGCAGCGCTGCCTTGCGCTGCTGCGCGAAGGCAAGCCTGCGCGGCTCGCCGCGGTCAAACCCGAAGAGCAGAAGCTCTTCAAGAGCCTGGGGCTCTTGTCGTCGAAGCCCTTGCTTTATGTCTGCAATGTCGAGGAGGCCGCTGCAGCCAGCGGGAATGAATATTCCAAAGCCGTCGAGGCGCATGCGCAAGCGGAAGGGGCCGCCGCTGTGACCGTCTCGGCCAAGATTGAAAGCGAGATTGCTGTCCTGCCGCCTGAGGAGCAGAAAGAATATCTTGAGGCCGTGGGGCTTAAGGAGCCCGGGCTCAACCGGGTGATCCGCGCGGGCTATGAGCTCTTGCGGCTCATCACTTTCTTCACCGCGGGCCCGAAGGAGACCCGGGCCTGGACCGTTCCGCTAGGGACGAAGGCGCCGCAGGCGGCGGGCATCATTCATTCTGATTTCGAGAAAGGCTTCATCCGCGCCGAGACCATTGCCTATGAGGATTATGTCGCCTGCAAGGGGGAGGCTGGCGCGCGCGAGGCTGGGAAATTCCGCCTTGAAGGCAAGGACTATACCGTCGCAGACGGCGACGTGCTGCACTTCCGCTTCGCAACCTGATAGGATCGCCTGCCGCCCGGAGAAACGGGAGGAAAGGGAGGAGCTTTTGACGCGCGAGGCTGGGCATGGCCGTCCGCCCGTCTTCGACGGCGCCTTTTGCGGGCGCCTCGAAGACCTTTTTGCCTGGCGGCGCGATGTGCGCCGGTTCAAGCCGGACTCTGTGCCGCCTGCTTTGCTGCAGGAGCTGATCCGCCAGGCAAGCCTTGCGCCTTCCGTTGGCAACAGCCAGCCTTGGCGCTTTGTGAGCGTGGAAACCGCGCCGGCGCGTGAGGCGGTGATCGCGAATTTCATGGAATGCAATGCGGCTGCCCTTAAGTCTTATGAAGGGGAGCGGGCGGCGCTATACGCGAGCCTCAAGCTCTCAGGGCTGCGCGAGGCGCCGGTGCATCTGGCGGTTTTTTGCGATCATGCGGCCGGAGCGGGCTATGGCCTTGGCCAAAAAACCATGCCGGAGACCCTGGATTATTCCGTCGTCGCGGCGGTCCATACTTTCTGGCTTGCCGCGCGGGCGCGCGGGATTGGGGTTGGCTGGGTCTCCATCCTGGAGCCGAGCCGCGTCTGCCGGGCGCTCGAGACGCCCCCGGCCTGGAAGCTTATCGCTTACCTTTGCGCGGGCTTTCCGCAGGAGGAGCATCTTGATCCCGAATTGGAGCGCTGCCACTGGCAGGCGCGCATTCCTGAGAACGGAGAGCTCCACCGGCGCTGAGGCGGCGCGCGGCTGCGGGAGTTTGCTTGAGGCCGGCCGCGGCAGGGGATAAAATTCCCCGGAAATGTTTCACAGGGGGAGCTAATATGAAGCAAGCCCTTGGAGTTGCAGCGGCTGTCATGATGATGGCCCTCTCCCCCGCGGAGGCCCGGGTGGCTGGCGATTGGGCGTGCTGGGAGGTGAATGCCCCGCATGACCCGCGCCCCGTCCGCAACTGGCTCAGAGGCTTCATTGCGGGCAAGGCCCCCGTCCTCATCAAAGAGGGGTTCTATCAAGCGACTGCCGCCCGTATCGGTGACATCTGCCGGTATAACCCGCACATCACCCTCCGCGAGGCAGCAGACTTCGTGACGGACAACAATGTTTATGCCTGGCCGCACATTGTCCTTCCGCCAGGCTATTGACCAAACGGGCCGCCGCCCGGAAATGTTTCACGTGAAACATTTTTGTCCGAATGCGGCCCAAAACCTTACAAGGCGCAGGACAGCGAGCGCTTCTTTAACTGTAAGATCGCGCAGCTTTTCTGTGCAATCGAACGAATTCAATTCTGCAAATGCCAGTTCATGACGGAACCGTCATTGCGTGGGGCTTTGCTCCTGAGCAATCCAGAGGCGCGGAAAATCCGGGTTGCTTCGCAGATCTCTGTCATGTGCTGACGTGATAAAGTGGCCAATGTTTTCCGGCTGCGGGGTTTTTATGCTGCATAGCTAGCGGATGGCTCCCTTGGCGAAGAAGCATTCGCCGCGTGGATCGAGAATAACATCGAGATCAAGAAACCTGAGTCTGAGTGTCCGGGCGAGCGAAAAATACGGCCGCAACCATCAATTTTTCATACGCAATTGAGCGGCGCACCGCTTGAAATTGAAGGTGTGCTGCAACCTCATCACTCATTAAAAAGAAACGGAAATTCAGCGGCGCAGCCGGAACGCAATTTCGTCATAAGAGCGTCTGGCTGATCCCCTTCTTTGTGACTCGCAAGGTCAAGATAGTAATTCTTTCCGTCGTGCTTTGCGAAAATAATCCAATCCCCGGTCAGTCCGAAACTCGCTCGATCCTTCCAACCATCCATGACAAGGTGATGCGGCAGCACGCTCTGCAATTCTTCCGGGCCGTGGCAATGCCGCAGAGCAACGTCTTCGATCAGTTTCATCAGGTCTTTGTTTCCGCCGCGCTGAAAGCCCCATCGTGCTCCCAGATTCGCGAGAAAGTGCCGCGGCGCGTAGAAATGCTTGTGCCAGAAAGGGTGCAGCGGCGGCCTCTTAAATTGGCTTGCTGCTTTTGTCACCGAAGAAGGAGCAATGCCTTCGAGGAAACGGATTTCCCGCAGGACGCTTTCATACTCCCTGCTTCTATTGTTCTTTAAATCCATCAGGCGGCAGGCCATGGCGAAGCTCATGCGGTCCGTGTAAGGCCGTCCATCGCAAATGGCCCGTTTGATTTTCTTGATCTCGTCCCACGTCAAACTGACTGATTCTATTCCGGCGCCATTCTGGCTCTGATTGCTTGCTGTCATCTTGCTAGGTTATTATCGAAAGGGTGGCTCAACAATTGCTCATGGCGGGAACCGGCATCTCCTTCCCGGTAGACCGGCGAACGGTCTTTACCGCACCCGCCCAAACGGCCGCACTTTGAAATTGAAGACCGAAGCGGTTTTTTCTGACGCGGCAGCAAATAGACCATGCCAGCAACGCCATCCGGCTCCAGAAAAAACGTGCTGCGCCTGTCTCGCAGGGCGGCCCCGATGCGGAACTCTTATGCCGTTTCAAGTAGAAAGCTGATATCGAGTGAGAAAATTACGCTATTCTAGAATAGGATTGGAATATTTCTAATATAAAATCCTTGCTTTTTGCAGATCGGTTAAGTTATTGGCTTGCAATGATAGCCGCGGAACTTTTGGAACGAGTTTCGTCCAGCCGCCGGAAATCGAAAATATTGCATCTTTGTTACACTCTATGCGCACGCGGGCCGCGGGGGAACCGGCGGCTCGGCGGCGAGGGGGCTTCCATGCGTGAATATCATTCCCTGCGTGCGAATCGATTGATGCGCCGGTATGCGCGCAGGCTGCGAAATCCTTCCGTCCGCAGCGCGGCGGCAGCGGCGATAACGGCGGCGCTGGCTGTTTTGTTTCCCCAAGCAGCGGGGGCAGTGAAACCGGCGCTGACAGAGGCGGAATTTGAATTGATCCGGCAGGCGTTACAAGCGGATCTCAAGCGCACGCCGCCTGGAGCAACGCCCGCGGCCGCGGCGCAAAATCGGCTTGAGAGCCTGCTGGGCGAGAAGCTCTTTTCCGACAAGAACCTCTCCCTGCGGAGAAACCAGTCCTGCGCCAGCTGCCATCAGCTCACCCCCGCCATCGATCCCAAAACGGGGCTGCCCTTCCCTGCGCCCGGGTTTGTTGATGCCGAGAATGTCGAGCATGGAACGCCTGTGTCCAAAGGGTCCGTCCCGGGGCGCTCCGGCCGCCTCAACGCGCCAAGCGCAGCTTATGCCGCCTTCAGCCCTCCCTTCCATTGGGACAAAGCGGAAGAGCTTTATGTTGGCGGCCAGTTCTGGAACGGCCGAGCATCCACGCTTGCTGATCAAGCCGCTCAGCCATTCCTCAATCCCGCCGAGATGGCAATGCCGGGCAAAGCCGCTGTTGTCGAGCGGCTGAAAGAAAATCCTTCCTATCGTTTACTCTTTTGGAAGGTCTACAAGCTAAAGATCGCGCGCGCGCTTTCTTCAGCCGAAATAAATGCGGTCTATAACGCTATGACGGAAGCGATTTCTGCCTTCGAGCGCACACCCCCGTTTAGAAAATTCACCTCGAAATTCGATTACTTCATGGCAGGCAAAATAGAGCTGACCCCGCTGGAGCGCCGCGGTCTCAATCTGTTCAATAATAAAGCGAAGTGCGCCGCATGCCATATAAGCACACCTGCGAAAAACCCTGATGGAACATGGACGCCTGCGCTGTTTACAGACTTTACCTATGACAACATCGGCGTTCCGCGCAATCTCAACATTCCCGGAAATCCAGAGCCAGATGAAGGATTAGGAGGCCGCCCCGATATTGCCGCCGCCGATCCGCAGGGGCTTGAGATTGGCAAGCACAAGGTGATGACGTTGCGCAATATCGCGATTACGCCGCCCTACGGGCATAACGGCGTATTCACGTCCCTCGAACAAATTATGCATTTCTACAATACGCGCGACACACTTGGGCGTGTGCCGGACAATCATCATCCGGGATTCGGAATTACCGGCTGGCCGACTCCTGAGGTGCCGCTGAATGTCAACGCCGATGAGCTTGGAAACCTTGGCCTTTCACCCGAGGAAGAATCCGCTGTCGTTGCTTTTATGAAGACGCTGACCGATGGCTATCCTCTCTGGGGAGGTGATCCGGGCGTGCCGCCGGGCTCCCCTGCGCCTTATGGCCCATGACAAAGCTGGATCCTGCGCCAGCCCGCATTGTCTTGATTTTGAAAGCTGGTGCAAAGTCGCGCGCCATGATTCTTACATGACTCTGCACGGCGGCAGCGCGCAGGCTAAGCAGTGCTGCGGATATGCGGCAGCCAAGCCAGAAGTATTTGCGCCTTGCGCTGTCATGCAGAGAGGCGGCCCTCAGATGAGCCAGCTTTTTGCGCTCTCGAGAATCGTCATGACTGCTGGATGCTGAACCTTTCGCTGCATAGTGATTGCGAAAAACCGCTCCCGCATTCTTTCCACGCAGCCAACCATCCGCACTTTGTATTGATTCTCGATCTGCTCACGCGCCGAAACGGGGGCAAAAAACAAACCGGCGCCGGCCGCAGCGAATGTTTTAAGCAGCGCGCTATCTTCGATTTCAGCCGTCACCTTTGGGCTTAGGCCCGCGCTGTGAAGCCATTGGTCAAGCGTTCGGCGCAGCTCTGTATTCGCCGTCTGAAGGAGGAGGGGGGCTCCGTCGAGGGAGCGGGGAAAACCCGCGCCGTAGCGTTCCGCAAGTTCTGGCGTTCCAAAGGCAGCGACACTCGATTCGCCGATGAGATGATTGTAGATGCGCATGCCGGCAGCCGAAGTGGCGGGAGAATCCGACAAGACCAAATCGAAGCCGTGCAGAGTAAGCTCCGCGAGAAGCCGGTCGAGCTTGTCCTCATGGCAGGTCACCAAAGCTGGCTCCGGCATGCGCAAAGCTGGCTCCAGGAGCCGGTAAACCACGAGCTTCGGCAAGGAATTGACGAGGCCGACATCAAGCCGCAGGCGCCGCCCGCTTGCGCGGCCCTTCAGCGTCTGAGTCAATTCGCGCCCCAGCGCAAATATCTCCTCTGCGTAATGAAAGACGGTGCGGCCCGTTCCGGTCAGCACCAGCTTGCGCCCCTCCTTCTGGAAGAGCTTTTCGCCGATCGCATCCTCGAAAATGGCGAGCTGGCCGCTGATGGTTGGCTGTGCGAGCCTGAGTTTCGCACAGGCGCGCGTGATGCTGCCCTCCCGGGCAACATTCCAGAAGTAGAAAAGATGCTGATAGTTGAGGCGTTCCATGCGCGATATTATATCGAAAAAACCGACATAAAATAACGATACTTTCTATTTTACGAAGCCGCAGCCAGTTCCTATCTTTCTCCCAGGCTCATACGCGACCGGAGGCAGCAATGAAGCGGCTGATCGAGGGGCTTCATGAGTTCCAAAGCAAGATTTTCGGAACGCAGAAAGAACTGTTCGAGCGGCTAGCCAAGGGGCAGTCGCCCGAGACCCTGTTTATCACATGCTCCGACTCACGCATCGATCCCTGCCTGCTCACCCAGACGGCGCCAGGTGAACTCTTCATCATGCGCAACGCCGGCAATTTGGTGCCCCCCTATGGCGCGTCGCATGGCGGTGAGGCGGCAACC
>DASRYK010000129.1:0-68055 GCA_035687205.1 Methylocella sp.
GCCTTCCGAAAGCCCCGCAGCGGCGGCCGAGCCTAGCGATCCGGGCGCCCCTCTCGATATTTTTAACGGGCGTTCCCGGGCCGCCGCAGGCGGCCCTCTGGCTGATACCAGCCCGCCGTCCGCGACGGTCATTGCCGGGCCCGCGGGCTCGCCCCGGCAGGAGTTCGACATCGCCTTGGCCTATCTCAAGCAAAGGGCCTATGAAAACGCCGAGAAAGGCTTTGCGGGCTTCTTGGCCAAGAACCCCCAAGACAAACTGGCGTCCGATGCGATCTACTACCTTGGCGAAAGCTTCTACCTCAGGGGCCGCCAGCGCGAAGCCGCGGAGCAATATTTGAAGGTCTCGACCAAATACGCCAATTCGCCGCGTGCGCCGCAGGCCCTTCTGCGGCTCGGCCAGTCTCTGAATGCGCTTGGTGCCAGGGACCAAGCCTGCGCGACTTTCGGCGAGATTGCGCGGAAATATCCGAATGCTCCCGCTATGGTGAAAACAAGCGCGGACCGGGAAGCCAAGCGCGCACAATGTTAACCCCCTCCCCAGAGGATGCGCCTGCACCGGACAGCTGGCTCCGAGGGGTGCGCGGGCCAGGAGAGAGTGGCAGCGATTGGGGCGCAACCCGGCCAGCGCTGCTCACAGAGACTGCCCCTTCTGACATTTTCAAGCCTTGGGAAACTGCACAGGGAATCCTTCTTGGCGTGTCGGGCGGACCGGATTCGGTGGCTTTGATGCTGCTTGCAGCCCGCTGGTCGCGCGGGAACCCCTCGCGGCCGCCGGTTCATGTCGCTACTGTTGACCACGGATTGCGCAAGGGCTCGCGTGAAGAGGCCGAAGCCGTCTCGCGCTGGGCCGGGGCACTCGGCCTTCCGCATAATATTCTTGTCTGGGAGGGGGTGAAGCCTTCCACCCGCGTTCAGGAGCGCGCGCGCGAAGCGCGTTACGCGCTGCTTTTCCATCACGCTGCGAAGACCGGGGCCGATCACGTCATGACGGCGCATCACGCGGATGACCAAGCCGAAACGATTCTGTTCCGGCTCGTTCGCGGAAGCGGTGTTTCCGGTCTTGCGGGAATGGCAAGCTCCGTTGCGCGCGGCGGGCTCACTCTGGCACGGCCTCTTCTTCAATATCCCAAGGCTGAGCTCGTGGCGCTTTGCGAAGCTGAGGCCCATCCCTACTTTCGCGATCCTTCGAACGATGACCCCGGTTACGCGCGCACAAGGATCCGGCACCTCGGGGCTATCCTTGCCCGCCAGGGCTTTGGCCGGGATGCGCTGCTGAGGCTTGGGAAGCGGATGGCGCGCGCTGAAACTGCTCTCGCAGCGCGGGCGCGAGCATTGCGGGATAAGCTCGATGCGAGGCGCGAACCGGGATCCTTCGAGGCCGACTTGTCGCCTTTTGCCAGCGAGCCTGAAGAGTTTCTCTTGCGGCTGCTCGCAGATGAACTAAATGTGATTAGCGGCAAGCCGCTGCGGCTTGACCGTCTCGAGGCTCTTGCCGCCAAACTGGGTCAAGCGCTGCGCGCGGGCTCTTCCTTTTCTGCGACCCTTGGCGGGGCGGTTTTCCGGCTGAAAAGCAGCCGGATTCTCATTATTGTGAAAGAAGGCAGGCGGCGGGCGCGCTTCTCCTCCCGCGCTGATGCTGAGGGCCGGGAGCATGGCCCCTGTTGTAAGGACTCTAAGGACGCCCTTGGCAAGGGCCTAAACCAAGCATAGATTAATTCAATACCCTGTTTGCAGCAGGTGTGTCTAAACCAGAACGGCCGCGTGCCGGAACAATGGCGGCAGGAACGAAGGCGGGAACGAAAGATGAATCCAAATTTCCGGAATTTCGCCCTTTGGGTGATTATCATCCTGCTGGTCGTTGCACTTGTGATGCTTTTCCAAAATCCCGGGCAGCGCGTCCCCTCGCAGGATATCGCTTTTAGCCAGCTCCTTAACGAGGTTGAGCTCGGCCATGTGCGGGAGGTGACGATCTCTGGCAATGAGATCACGGGGCATTTCACCGACAACCGGGCATTTGCCACCTATGCGCCGAATGACCCGACGCTTGTCCAGAACCTCTACAAGAAAAATGTTGCGATCACGGCAAAGCCGCCGTCGGAGAGCACGAACTGGCTCATGACGCTGCTCGTCAATGCGCTCCCGCTGATTGCGATCTTTGGCATCTGGATTTTCCTCTCCAGGCAGATGCAGGGCGCGGGCGGAAAAGCGATGGGATTCGGAAAATCGAAGGCCAGGCTGCTCACCGAAGCGCAAGGACGGGTGACGTTTGAGGACGTCGCTGGCGTCGACGAGGCAAAAGATGATCTCAAAGAAATCGTCGAGTTTCTGCGTGACCCGCAGCGGTTCCAGAGGCTCGGCGGGCGGATTCCGCGCGGCGTGCTGCTCGTCGGCCCGCCGGGAACCGGCAAGACGCTGCTTGCCCGCGCCATCGCTGGCGAAGCCAATGTGCCCTTTTTCACTATCTCCGGCTCGGATTTCGTTGAGATGTTCGTCGGCGTTGGCGCAAGCCGCGTGCGCGACATGTTCGAGCAGGCCAAGAAAAATTCGCCTTGCATCGTATTCATTGATGAGATCGACGCTGTCGGCCGTCACCGCGGGGCTGGGCTTGGCGGCGGCAATGACGAGCGTGAGCAGACGTTAAACCAGCTGCTCGTCGAGATGGACGGTTTTGAGCCGAACGAAAGCATCATCCTGATCGCTGCAACGAACCGGCCCGATGTTCTTGATCCGGCGCTTCTGCGCCCAGGCCGGTTTGACCGGCAGATTGTTGTGGCAAATCCGGACATCGTCGGCCGCGAGCGGATCCTCAAGGTTCATGTGCGGAAGGTTCCTTTGGCGCCGGACGTCGATCTGAAGCTGGTTGCGCGCGGCACCCCCGGCTTTTCGGGCGCAGATCTTATGAACCTTGTGAACGAGGCTGCGCTGCTCGCGGCAAGGCGCGGCAAGCGCGTCGTGACCATGTCCGAATTCGAGGATGCGAAGGACAAGATTATGATGGGCGCCGAGCGCCGCACCATGGTCATGACTGAGCAGGAGAAGATGCTGACCGCCTATCACGAGGGAGGGCACGCGATTGTTGCGCTCAACGTCGTGGCGACCGATCCGGTGCATAAGGCGACGATCATCCCCCGCGGCCGGGCGCTTGGCATGGTGATGCAGCTTCCCGAGCGCGACAAACTCTCGATGAGCTATGAGCAGATGACGTCGCGGCTTGCGATCTGCATGGGCGGGCGGGTCTCTGAGGAGATCGTCTTCGGCAAGGATAAGATCACCTCGGGCGCACAGTCCGACATCGAGCAAGCAACCAAGCTCGCCCGTGCGATGGTTACCCGCTGGGGCTTCTCTGATGAGCTCGGCACCGTTGCCTATGGCGACAACCAGGACGAAGTGTTCCTCGGCTATTCCATCGGGCGCCAGCAAACAATTTCGGAAGCCACCGCTCAGAAGATCGATGCGGAAGTGCGGCGGCTCGTCGAAGCGGGTCTTTCCGAAGCAAGACGGATCATTACGGAGAAACGTCAGGATCTTGAAACGCTGGCCAAAGGGCTCCTCGAATATGAAACCCTCACTGGCGAAGAGATCGTTGAACTCTTGAAGGGTAACCCGCCTGTGCGTGATACAGGCGAGGACCGCGAGCCTCCTATGCGCGGTTCTCCCGTTCCCACGACCGGCGTGGTCCGTCCAAAGCCCGGGCCAGAGCCGGGGGGGCTTGAGCCCCAGCCTCAGGCTTGAGAACGGTCTGAGGCGGTTGCAGCGCAACCACCACAAGCAGATCGAAAAATAATTAACTCCCGCCCTTCAAGGCGGGAGTTTTGTCTTTGTTCGAGGCTCGCCCACGCTTCGGTTCCCGGTTCCGAAAAGCGTTCAGCAGAACCGTAAAGTTAGAGGGGGGCTTGCACGGCAGAGAACGCTCCCGTGCTGGGCCTCTCCCATGAATTACGCCGCTGCATTTAACGGTAGATGAGCACCGGGATTTTGCTATGGGTTAGAACTTTTTGGGCCACGCTGCCGAGGACAACGGCGGAAATCCCTCCTCTGCCATGCGATGCCATAACAATCAGATCGCAATGTTCATTTTCCGCAGCATCAACGATCGCTTGATAGGGCTGCTCATTCTCAACATACATGACGTTGCAGGTCACATCATGATCGAGTGCTTCCGACTTCACCTGGTCGAGGCATTTCTCCGCATAACTTTCCATAAGTTTCTTATATCCCCAATCCTCCGAAGGTCCCTTAAACTCGTCCGGCGCGAGGTTGAAGATCAGGGATGGCGACAGAACCGTGATGCTTGTAACCTTGGCCTTGACGGCGGCCGCAAGCTCAATGCCGTGTTTCACGGCCTTTAAGGACAGGTCCGATCCATCGTTTGGGATAAGAATGTGTTTATACATGACATGCCCCTTCCCGCCGTCACCCAGCGCCATTGCAGAATAGGCGAGCGGAAATCGAAAGCCAATGGCCGATTCCGTCCCGTATCTCCCCGAAGTATAGCGAGATCATGTGGGGTTAGCGCTATTTGACGTTGCGCCGCATTTATGCCTAGCCGATTGTGGTCTCTGCCCATTTGCGGGTTTCTGGGAGCCGTTTTTCGTCCGTCTTTGACGCGAGGGATCACCCGCAAAAAGGGTCCTAACGCGCGGCAGCAGGACAGGCTATGAGCGACTTCTTTGCCCTCTTTAGCACCGCAATTGGCCCTTGCGGCATCATTTGGAACGCGCGCGGCATAGCAGGAGTGCAGCTCCCCGAAGCCAGCGAGCCGCTGACGCGCAGACGTATTCTTTGCCGCTTCCCAAGAGCAAAGGAGGCAGAGCCCGCCGGTGAAGCAAGGCGTGCCATCGCAGGGATAATAACGAGCCTCAGCGGTAAGCCCTGCGACTTGTCGTCAATCGTCCTCGATATGGAGGGAATGCCACTTTTCCGCCGCCGTGTCTATGAGGCAGCGCGCGGTATCGCCTGGGGTGCGACAGCGACCTATGGCGCGATCGCTGAAAGAGCTGGCGCTGCCGGCGCAGCGCGCGCTGCCGGTCAAGCTCTCGCGCACAACCCGTTTGCGCTGATCGTGCCCTGTCACAGAGTCCTCGGCGCAAAAGGGCAGCCCGGGGGCTTCTCGGCGCATGGCGGCATAGAGACAAAGCGCCGGCTGCTGATGATCGAGGGAGCTGGCGGGCATAGCGCGCTATCTTCCTCGACGGCGCGGTCCCGCCCAATCCCGGGCTTGTAACCGCGCCAGGCACGAATGGCGTGACCGGCGCGTGTTTCCAGCGGTCAGCGGACCCCCTTGAGACTGCGCTCATGGCCGCCTAAAGGGCGCGGGAATCTCCCTATTCTCCTGCCTTGCGCTCGATGACAACTTTACCGCCCGCGATTACGGCCCTTGGATACTCAAGCTCCTTGAAGTTCACCCGCGGGTCAGAGCCAACCACTATGATGTCGGCAGGTGCTCCAGGCACAATCTGGCCGAGCGGGGCGAGGCCGAGATAGCGCGCGGCTTCGCTTGTGGCGGAGGCAAGCGCCTTTTCCATGGGCCTGCCTGTGTGGAGCTGCCGGTGAATCTCCTGGGCGTCGATTCCGTGGGGGATGTCGGGATGGCCCATATCGGTTGCGTAAAAGAGCTTCGCCCCAGCGGCCACGAGCTTGGCCGCATTTTGGTGGACGCCTGTGCATTGGACGAGCGTATCGATTGTGCCGTCGATCGCCACCCTCTTCGCACCTGCGGCTTTGATCAGAGCATCCGGGATTGGATCGCAAGGCATATGCGCCCATTCGTCAATCCCGGCGTCGAGCGCACGCTGCACGCCCTCCTGCGTGCCAAGATAAGCTGTGACTTTGATGCCGAATTGATGCGCGAGCTGCACAATGGCACCGAGCTCGGCCTTGGTCAGCACCGGCCAAGGCGGCGGCGATGTGGCCGGGTGATTGGTCCAGGGCGCCCCTGCTTCCCCGCCGGGTTCGAGCGAGACCGCTATGACGCTGACGCCTTGCGAGACAAGTTTGCGCACCATGGCCCGCGCCTCGGCTGGGCCGCTGATTTCGGCTCCGGAACCCGGGAACACCGGCATAGGATAGCCGCCCTTCGCCGTAATGATCGGCCCGGAAAGACGCTGGCGCAATTGGAAAGGAGCCTTAATGACGGCTGGCGCTGCTGGGCCGCCAAGATCTCGCGCCGTGGTCACGCCGTGCTCCAGGATCCGCAAAGGCGGCACCTGGTTCACAAGGTGATGCGTGTGCATGTCAATGAAGCCAGGCAATATCGCCCCCCCTGGCACATCGATCTTGCGGGCCCCGGGGGCTGCGATCGTTCCAGGCGGCCCTACCTTGACGATCTTGCCGCCGTCTACGAGGACAGCCTGGCCGGTCAGAAAACGGGTTCCATCAAACAGAAGACCGGCGCTTATCACCAGAGGCTGGGATCCCTGGCCGCTTTCCGCAGCAGCGCACCCGGGAAAAAGCTGGCCAAAGACGGTGGTGGCCAGCAAAGCAGCCGCGGTCCAGAATGGCCGGGAGGGTGGTTTAATTCTCATATTCATTGTTGATCCTGGGCATTGAGTGGCTTGAGCGCGGCGGGCTGGCCATAAAATTTCATTGAAGTTCTTAAGGAAGGCGGTGCCGCTGCGGAGGCCGGAACCACAGGTGCTCCCCCTGCCCTCAAAGGGCGGCGCGCTGGTTACGTGGCTGCGCTTCTCACTGAGAGCATTGCTGTAACGTGCAGCTTGAGAATTTTCCGTCACTGCCCGTGCGCGCAGCGGTTATAGGGCATTCATGCCTGCCCTTGTCCAGCTCTTGCAAAGTGGCTGCTTTCCCGCAACCGGTCTAAGAAAATCATGAAATCGCGGCGCGAATAGGATGAAACAGCCCCTTCCGCTCACGGAACCGCCGCCGTGCGAAAAGCATGGCGCCCTTTTCATAAGATAAAACAACTGCCCTTTCCGCGTAGCGTGAAGGGATCAAGACAATCAAAAGCATCCAAAGATGGATTAATGTTATTTTCAAAGATGGTTTCGTTTTTAAAATGACTGCTGATAATTTCACATAGTCGTAAAAGGGCGCCCTGAGCCGGGCTTCGCCGAACAAGGGCGCAAGCTTGTCGTAGACGAGAACTTGCTGGAGATGCGAGTAAGAGCTGGTCAGGGCTCCCGTCCTGTATCTCAGCCCCTGTTGCCTGCAATATTCAGAGAGGATTTCATCCGTCCTGATTTCTCTCAGGATAGATGTGCGGCACTTGGCAATCTGGAATCTGGAATTGCGGACATGGGCCGAGATATTCTTGTCGTGGACCCGGTAAAAGCCGAGCGGCTCGTCGATAGCTTCGACTTGGCCCGAAAGGGCAGACAAATTACTGAGATAAACGTCGGCGCTGCGCCGCCAGTCGCACTCCGGCATGGGCATTATACGGCGCAAAAAATCCCGCGCATAAACGTTGCCCGAGGAGGGCATGGAGACGTGATTGCCTTCGTCGAGCATCTGCGGTTTGAGATCTCCGCGGGGAAGAGGCCCAGGGCAATAGACCAAGCTGAGTGATTCGCCTTCCTTTCCGGTCAGCAGCAAATTGAAGTGAAGCTTTGAAAGGTCTCTGCGCCAGAGCCCAGCAACGCGATCCAGGCAGTGAGGCATGAGCGCATCGTCTGCATCCAGAAAAAGGACGATGTCCCCCTTGCTCGCAGCAAACCCTGCATTGAAGGCTGAGGCCTGCCCCCCGTTTTCTTTGAAGATCGGGGTTACCCGAGAGCCATAGCCAAGAATGATATCCTGTGAGCCGTCGCTGCTGCCGTCATCAACAACAATGACTTCGAGTTTCGGGTAACTCTGCCTAAGGCAGCTATCGATACATCCCGAAATATATTCGGCATAATTATAATTTGTTATTATAATACTTATAAGCATGAAAGAGCTTCTAGCAGTTCAGAAAAACATGTCAGCATTGCTGCTAACGGCGCGCAATATGCGTGGTAGCCTATCGAAAAATGCAAGCCCGGTCCAGCATTGCAGGCTCCGCTCATACAGGGCTGCCGGCATCTCTTGATAAGCTTTCCCTTCGACAGCGCGCTTGCCGACGGTTTTTCAAGGCAGCGCGCCCGCGCCGCACGGACGGAGCATTTATCTCGATCCCGGCGTCTGGCGAAGCCCATCGCACTTCATCGGCCTTGCCCGGCAGCGCATTGTCATTCAAGCATCACTCATATGCGCAAAGAACATGCCACCTGCATGTGTTTAATTTGTAGATGCCCTTAAGGTGAAGCAATTTTTCTAGGTGAAATTGCAAAGCTGCGCGCCGCATGGCCGCCTGCCCTTGCGTGCCCCCATACGCGCTGGCATTTTCGTGACGGTTGCGATGCTAAAGCCTTCACGCGGGCCAAGCGGCATGCTATCGGGAATTTTTAGATCATCCCATCCGTCCGGCTGCTTTGTGAGTAAATTTGCTGCCGCTGCGGCCGGACCCTTAGTGCAGGACTTATCAGTATGAGCCAAACCGCTGCCAGCCGGACTGCCCCCAATCCTTTCTTCACGGCTGGGCTCGCCGATGCCGATCCTGAGATCGCCAAGGCGATCGAACAGGAGCTTGGCCGCCAGCGGCATGAAATCGAATTAATTGCCTCGGAAAACATTGTGTCTCGAGCCGTCCTTGAGGCCCAAGGATCCGTCCTCACCAATAAATACGCAGAGGGCTACCCGGGGCGGCGCTACTACGGCGGCTGCCAGTTTGTCGATATGGCCGAGAATCTCGGCATCGAGCGTGTCACGCGGCTTTTCGACTGCAAATTCGCCAATGTCCAGCCGAGCTCCGGAAGCCAGGCGAACCAGTCGGTGTTTCTTGCTCTGCTGCAGCCTGGGGACGCTTTCATGGGGCTTGATCTCGCCGCGGGCGGCCATCTCACGCATGGCTCGCCGGTCAATCTTTCAGGCCGCTGGTTTAAGGTCGTTCCCTATGGCGTGCGCAGGGACGACAACCGCATTGACATGGAGTCTCTCGCCCGCCTTGCCGAGGAGCATAAGCCAAAGCTTATCATCGCGGGCGGCTCTGGATATCCCCGCTTTTGGGATTTCGGTGGATTTCGCGCGATTGCCGACTCGGTTGGCGCCTATTTCATGGTCGACATGGCGCATTTCGCGGGCCTAGTCGCGGGCGGCGTGCATCCCTCGCCCTTCCCTCATGCCCATGTCGTCACATCGACAACCCATAAGACGCTGCGCGGCCCGCGCGGCGGCCTCGTCCTTACGAACGACGAGGCAATTGCCAAGAAGATCAATTCGGCAGTCTTCCCCGGCCTTCAAGGCGGTCCGTTGATGCATGTGGTTGCGGCCAAGGCCGTAGCCTTCGGGGAGGCGCTGAAACCCGAGTTCAAGCTTTACGCCAAGCAAGTCGTGGACAACGCGAAAGCGCTTGCGGCAACTCTTATGGAGCGCGGCTACACGATCACCACCGGCGGAACGGACAACCACCTCATGCTGGTCGATCTGCGGCCGAAGCAGCTAACCGGCAAGGCTGCCGAAGCGAGCCTTGGCCGCGCAGGAATCACCTGCAACAAGAATGGCGTGCCATTCGACACCGCAAGCCCGATGGTCACCTCTGGGATCCGGCTTGGGACGCCTGCCGCGACATCGCGCGGCTTCGGCATTGCCGAATTCAAGAAAATCGGCGAACTGATCGCTGATACCTTGGATGGGCTTGCCAAGAATGGTGACGCGGGTAATGGGGCGGCCGAAGCGAAGGTCAAGGCCGAGGCCGCGGAGCTGACCAGAAGATTCCCGGTCTATTGAGCGTTTCGACTCCTTGCCCTACGGCATGCTGGCGCGCTTGCCGCGCCAGCGAGCCCTTCTGGCATGCATGGGCCGTTCTGCTTTGACCCTGTCCTCTTGAGGACCTTGCGCAATGCGGTGCCCTTACTGTGGCAGTCTTGAAACTCAGGTCAAGGACTCGCGCCCAACCGATGATGCCGCCGCCATCCGGAGGCGGCGCTTCTGTCCCGATTGTGGCGGGCGCTTCACGACCTTCGAGCGGGTGCAGCTGCGAGAGCTGATGGTAGTGAAAAAATCTGGCCGCCGCGTGCCTTTCGACCGTGAGAAGCTCATGAGGTCGGTTGAAGTTGCTTTGCGCAAGCGTCCCGTGGACCCTGGGCGCGTCGAGCGGATGGTGAATGGCATCGTGCGCCAGCTCGAAAGCGAGGGAGACGGAGAGGTCCCAAGCGAGAAGATTGGCGAGCTTGTCATGGAGGGTCTGCGGTCGCTCGACAGTGTCGCTTACGTCCGCTTCGCTTCTGTTTACCGCAACTTCCGGGAGGCGCGCGACTTCAATGCGCTGATTGATGAGCTTGCGGCCGGGGCGCCCGCTGCGCCTCAGGAAAAGAGCGCCGCAAAGGAGGCTTCGCCAAGCCAGGCATGACCCAAAGCAGTGATGACGCGCGTTTCATGGCGGCCGCTCTCGCACTGGGCCGGCGGGGGCTCGGCCTTTGCGCGCCAAACCCTGCGGTGGGCGCCATCATCGTCAAGGATGGGGTGATCATTGGGCGGGGCTGGACCAAGCCAGGCGGCCGCCCTCATGCCGAGACAGAAGCCCTGCGCCAGGCCGGAGGCGATGCACGCGGGGCAACGCTTTACGTGACGCTGGAGCCTTGCAGCCATCACGGTCAAACCCCACCCTGCACTGATGCAATCATTGCGGCTCACATGGCACGCGTAGTCTATGCAACCGACGATCCCGATCCGCGAGCATCGGGCTTAGGCGCAGAGATCCTGACGAAGGCCGGAATCGCGGTCACAAAGGGCATTCTAGGGGAGCAAGCTTTGCGGGCAAACCTCGGCCATGTTCTTCGTGTGACCGAAGGGCGCCCGATGGTCACCCTGAAGCTTGCCCTCACGGCAGACCTTCGCGCATCTGGGCCTGCGGGATACCCCCGTCTCATGATCACTGGCGCCCCTGCGACGGGTGCTGTTCACATCCTGCGCGCAATGCACGATGCCGTCATGACCGGAATCGGCACTGTGCTCGCCGACGATCCCCTGCTGACGGTGCGGCTCCCTGGCCTTGAAGATCGAAAGCCTCTCAGGGTCATTCTCGACAGCAATCTCCGCCTTCCGCTTAAGGCGCGGCTTGCTTCAACATCGGCGCATGGCCCTGTTCTGGTTATCGCGGGGGAAGGCGCGGACAAGGCGCGTGCGGCTCGCTTGCGTGCCGCCGGGCTTGATGTAGCCTTTGTATGCCGCGACGAGTCTAATCATGTCAGTCTCGGTGCTGCTTTAAGGCTCTTGGCCGCGCGCGGTGTGACCCGTATCCTGAGTGAAGGAGGACCGCGTCTTGCCTCTGAGCTGGTCCGGAGGGCGCTCGCCGATGACGTCGTGACGTTCACCGCGCCGAAGCCGCTGGGGCTTGCAGGCGCTTTAGGATTCGAGCCGGATGCCGCCGCGCTGTTGGGCGATCCGGAGCATTATTGCCTCGCGGAAACACGCATGGCGGGCCACGATAAGCTCTCACGCCGCGAAAGAGTGCTTTGAATGTTCACAGGGATTGTCAGCGACATCGGCGAAGTTATGAGCGTTGAGCCAGGGGTCAGTCTGCATCATCTGCGGATCGGCTGCTCCTATCCTGCTCACACGATTACGATTGGCGGATCGATTGCCTGCAACGGCGTCTGCCTCACCGTGATTGGGCGCGGCGAGGCGGATGGAAGAAGCTGGTTCGAGGCCGATGCCGCAGCCGAAACTCTCGAGCGGACAACGGCACGGCATTGGCAAGCTGGCACGAAGCTCAATCTCGAAAGGCCCTTGCGGATGGGCGATGAACTCGGCGGCCATCTCGTGACCGGTCATGTGGATACGGTAGCCCGCATCGTCGGAATCGCGGATTTCGACGGATTGAGGCACATTGACGTCGAGCCTCCTGGCGAATTTATGCGCTTCATTGCAGAGAAAGGCTCGGTTGCACTCGACGGCACGTCACTGACTGTGAACGCAGTCGAGGCGGACTTTTTTTCCGTGCTCCTCATCCCCCACACGCTGAAAGCGACCATATGGAGATACGTTGACGTAGGCGCCGAGAGCAATCTTGAGGTCGATCTCATGGCCCGCTATGTGGCGCGGCTCGCCGAAAGCCTCTCCCCGGCCCGGGCAGAGATGAGGGCGAATGGGGCTTGAGGGCCTCACAAGGGCTTTCGAACAGCGCCGGCAATGCTGTTCGCCTCCCTCCCGCTCAGCTCCTCTGACCTTCTCGTCGCAAACCTCTGCCAGCCCGTTGCGCGAAGCTTACACGCGGGGCAGGAGCCGCAGCCATAGCCCCAAGCATGCCGGATGCCGCGCTCGCCCAAATAGCAGGTATGGGTTTCATCCCGGATAAGATCAACGAGAGCCATCCCGCCAAGCGAATGGGCAAGCTCCCAGGTCGCGGCCTTGTCGAGCCACATGAGAGGTGTCTCGATGACGAAGCGTGACTCCATGCCAAGGTTGAGAGCGAGCTGCATCGCCTTGACCGTGTCGTCGCGGCAGTCTGGATAGCCCGAATAATCGGTCTCGCACATTCCTCCGATGATGCGCCTGAGCCCTCGCCTGTAGGCAAGCGCTCCTGCGAAGGTGAGAAAGAGAAGATTGCGGCCTGGCACGAAGGTGTTGGGCAGGCCGCGCGCATCCATGCTGATTGCGATCCCGTGAGTCATTGCAGTTTCCGAAATCTGCGCCAGCGCCTCGATTCGGATGAGATGATCCTCGCCGAGGCGCCTGCCCCATGCCGGAAACATTTCGCTCAGGGAGTTGCGGAGAGTGCCTCGCTGGCGGAGCTCAATGCTGTGCCTTTGGCCGTAGTCGAATCCGACCGTTTCGACGCGCTCGTAATGGTCAAGCGCAAAGGCAAGGCAGGTCGTCGAGTCCTGGCCGCCGGAAAATAAGACAAGCGCTCCGTCGCCGGTCATGATACTACATCATCCCAAGAGGGGCCGCCGCGCATTTGCAACATTCGTCAAGCTGCGAGAGCTGCCTGCAGCGTTGAGCGCCAGGCCGCCATTGCCTGCTCGCGGGAAAAGCGGCTGACACTCTTCTGGAGATCTTGCAGACGCTTCCGTCGCTCGCCTTCATCCATATGCGCGAGACGCCGCATTCCTTCAGCAATCGCATCTACATCCAATGGGTCGGCGAGGATTGCCGAATCCCCTGCCACCTCATGCAGGGCGCTGCCTGTGCTGAGCAAGGGGACAAGACCGCGGGAAATCGCCTCGGCCGCGGGAAGGCCAAATCCTTCCAGCAGGCTCGGCAGGACGAATCCGCTTGCCTGCGCATAGAGCCAGCGGAGCTGGCTGTCGCTCACATAGCCCGTTGTGATGACGTTTGGGGTTCTTGCCGCAGCCTCTGCGACCGCCTCAAAACCCGGCTCCGGCCCGCCGCAGATCACATATTGAAAGCCTTCGTCCCCGAGCTTCGATTTTGTAAAGGCTTCGAGCGAGCGGAGGTAATTCTTCCGCCAGCCGACGGCCCCGACGGAAAGCAAAAAGCGCCGGGGAGCATCCTTTATGGGCTCCTCCGCGCCCCCAGCCACACCAAGCCGTAATGGCGGATAGATGACCGTCATTAATGGATAATCCTTGCCATAGAGGGCAGCAAAGCTTTTCTGGGATGATTGGCTGACAAAGACCATGAAGGGCTTGGCTTTTTTGATCTTATCGAATGCGGTCTCGTAGGTCAGCCTGGTCAAAGGATCGTAAAGCTCTGCATGCGTCAGCGGGCCCATGTCATGGCATAGAACGACATCATTGCCCTTTAGATCATAAAGCAAGGTCTCCCTCGGGTCAGTAAAGACGAGAGGCCTCTTGAGGCGCACCAGCGGAAGAAATCGCCCAAAGCGCGATCGCACCCTGAAATTCACCTCGATCAGCGCCAGACGGCCAAGTATTCTTGCAATTAGCCGCGGGGGCAGGCGTTTCAAGGGAGCGCGCCAATACCAGACGTTTTGAATGAGATCCTTGCAGTTGTCGATCACCTCTTGGCAAATGAAATATTTACCTGTGGCGTTATTCAGCGCCAAGGTAAACTCGAAATCAACGCGCCGGCGATTATCCTGAGCTAACTGCATCACATGTTTCCCGCGGCAAGGCATTCGCCTCTATAATCCTGCGCGAACCCGCCCTGTGGCATGGCAGCGGCCGGGATAAGTAACCCGGAGACTAAGTGTAAGTCCGGACGCCACAACCTTGACGCTCGCCCCTCAGCCAAGTGCCATGGGCAGACAGTCTGTGAAAATCAAGAATCGGTATTGATTCGTGGTTAGCTGCGAATTTGGCTGGCGGGTCAGGTCTTTGACTGCTGCAGAATGTCTGGCAGAAAATAGCATAAAAAAATTCATCAAGCCTATTTTCATGCCGCTTCCTTTCCTGTTTCTCTGAGCTTCGCCTCAGCATGCCTTTCAGCGTCAAGCGGCAGCCTGCCCGCTTTTAATCGGGGCTGCTGACCGCCGAGGCGCGAACCGTGGAAGAAACCCAAGCCTAGCCAGGGGCATCCAGGTTAATGGCGGAAGCAGCGGATCGAATTCGAGGGAGATAGCGTTTGACATATGGGCTCAGCATCAATGGCCGTTTCCTGAGCCAGCGGCCCACTGGCGTGCAAAGATACGCCCGGGAAATCGTCGTGTGGCTTGACCGGCTCCTGCATGAGAGCCCCTTGCCGGGCGGCCTGCGCGCGAAGCTCATCCTTCCTGCGGGGGCAGCGCCTGACTTTCCGCTTGAATCCATCGCCATTGAAAACACCAAGATAAGCGGCAGCCCTTTGTGGACGCAGCTCATCTTGCCATTCAAATCGCAGGGCGTGCTGCTGAGCCTCGGCAATGTCGGGCCCGTCGTGAGATCAAAGCAGATCGTCTGTATTCATGACGTCAACACCTTTTTGGTGCCAGAGAGCTATAGCTTTGCATTTCGTGCCTATTATTCGGTGTCTTTGCGTCTGCTGGCGCGCCGGTCGGCCTCTGTGACGACCGTTTCCCATTATTCGGCTCGCATGCTGAGCGAATATGGGCTGCGGCGGCTCGAAGACATTGCCGTGATCCCGAACGGCCACGAGCATGTAAAGCGCTGGAACCCGGAACGTTCTCAGTTTTCACGCCTTGGGGAGCCGCGCCGCCCTTTCATTTTCGTGCTTGGAAGCCGCGCGGTTCACAAGAATGTCGAAATGCTCTTTTCCATTGCCAGGGAGCTTGACGCCGCAGGAATCGATCTGTGGGTCGCTGGCGCGCCGGGCCTTTATTTCTCGAGAATCGATACATCTCCTCCCCCTCCGAATGTGCGTATGCTGGGCTTTATCAGTGACGACGACCTTGCCGCGCTTTACCGCCAGGCCCTCTGCTTTGCTTTTCCTTCGTTGACGGAAGGTTTCGGGCTTCCTGCGCTCGAGGCCATGGCTCTCGGCTGCCCCGTGGTTGCTTCCAATGCGGCGAGCTTACCCGAGGTGTGCGGCGATGCCGCCCTGTTTGCGGATCCAAGATCGCCGCGTGACTGGCTTTGCCTATTCATGCGCCTAAGGGCTGAGCCAGACTTGGCCAGGAGCCTGCGCGAAAAGGGCATGCGCCAGGCGTTGCGGTTCTCCTGGAAAGAGAGCGCCCAGGCTTACCTCAGCTTGATCATCGCGCTCTTGCACGGCAAGCACCCGCATGGCTGAAAAGCCCCTTGCTTGCGAAGAATGGACAGACAGCTGCCGATCCGGCGAGCAGGGTCCGGGAGCTCTTCGCTTTTTTAGGCAGAGGCGAGGCTTATTGTGCCTGCCAAGAAGGCAGCTCCGCCCTTTTAAGCTGGCGGTGAAAGTTTTAGATTTTGACAAACAACCATCCCACGGCCCAGCATTCCAGACCGGAAGCCCATGACTGCGCAAGGCAAGCAACTTCTCCATTTCGTCTTTGGCGGTGAGCTCACCGATTTAAGCGGCACTGAATTCCGCGACTTGTCCAAGATCGACATTGTCGGCATTTTCCCCGACTATGAATCGGCCCTACAAGCATGGAAAGCCAAGGCTCAAGAAACTGTCGATAATGCCCATATGCGATATTTCGTGGCCCACCTTCACCGGCTCCTTGATCCTTCGAAAGATGATTAAAGCCGGCACCGGCACGGATAGCGCTTCCCCAGCTTTCTGCGGGAGCGGGCCCATGCAATGGCTGGTCTCGAGGTGAGGGATTCGCTGCTTTTTGCCGCCTGCCGTCTGGCAAGCGCAGGAGCTGGATGGATGGCCCCTGCCTATCTCCTCTGGCGCGGGCTGCTCGGTCACGACGATCTTTCGAGGCGGAAGGAAAGACTCGGGTTTGCCTCCATCAAAAGACCCGCGGGCAATCTTATCCTTCTCTATGCCGGCGAGGCTGCTGAGGCGCGTATTTTGCCTCCGCTTGAAGCAAAGCTCGTGGAATTGGGTTTCACAGTGCTCTTGTTGACGGGGAGCGCGGAGGCAGCGCCCTTTTTCTTGCCGCGCCTTCCCCAAGTTCTCCATCAGCTAGCGCCCATGAGCGCGCCACAGCTCGTGGCACGGTGCCTTGATCATTGGCAGCCCCTCGCCGTTCTGATAGCTGGAGAAGTCATTCCGCTAAACCTCGTGTGCGAAGCCCGCAGGCGCGGGCTCTTGGCGGCTCTTGTGGACGCAAGCATGCCTCCTCGCACCTTTTCCATATGGTGCAAATTTCCAGGCCTCGCAGCATCTCTTTTCCGCCAGATCGCCCTTTGCCTCGCCCGGACTGATGCAGATGGAGAACGTTTCGCTGCCTTGGGGATGCGCAATGTCGAAACAACAGGAAATCTGAAATACGATTGCACCGCCCTGCCCGCCGATCAGGCAGCCCTGGCCCGCCTTGTTGCGCGGATTGGGACGCGGCCAGTATGGCTTGCGGAAGCAATTGCGCCTGGCGAAGAGGAGATTGCAATCGAAGCGCACTGCGGTCTTGCGCTCGAGCTTCCGAACCTTCTGACAGTCATCGTGCCGCGCAATGCAAGGCGGGCAGCTGAGATCTGCCAAATAGCAGAAAAAGCCGGTCTGCGGGCAACAGCGGGCAGCCTGAATGAAAATTCCGGGCCTCTGCCAGACGTCTTTATCGCCCATAAGGATAAGGAGGCTGCTGGGCTTTTCTACCGCAGCGCCGGAGTTGTTTTTTGCGGCGGCTCCTTGTCGGACGGCCAGGGCGCCAATCCGCTCCTCCCGGCAGGTCTCGGTTGCGCAATCTTGCACGGCCCCGAGAGCGAAGAATTCGAGGAGATCTTTACGGAACTTGACAAATCGGGAGGCGGAGCGCTCGTCACAGATGCACAGGCGCTTGTCCGGCAGCTGTCACTTCTTTTTTCCGATGCGGCGAGGCTGCGGGCTATGGGACGCGCAGCCGCGGCAACGGCGGAACTGTCCGGCGGCGCCTCTCGGCGAATCATCAAGGCTTTGGCGCCCTTCCTTTGTCAGGCTGTGACCGCGTCCGCGGGCAGGCCCATGAAAGCCAGGCGGGATAAGAATGACATCAATGCTCCCGCCGGTGTCTGAGGGGGCGGCTATGCGTGCGGGAAACCCTCGCTGACAGCGGCATCTTTCTCGATTAATGCTTCTTCAGAGGCGGTCTTTTCCGGCGCCGCGAACTGGAATTCATCCGATGGCCTGGCTTCTCTTGATTTTCTCAGGATTGTGCGAAGCCGTATGGGCCACCGCACTTAAGTACTCCGAAGGGTTTTCCCGGCTCTCCCCTTCGATCACAACTGTGACCGCAATGGGAGCAAGCCTTGGGCTTTTCGGTCTCGCGGTCAAGACGCTGCCCATAAGCACCGCCTATGTGGTTTGGACCGGCATAGGAGCGGTTGCGACGACAACGGCGGGCATGGATCTCTTCAGCGAGCCGCTGACGGTGCTGAAATTGGTTTGTATCGGGCTTATCTTGGCGGGCATCGCGGGCTTGAGACTTTCGTCATGAACGAATTAGAAATAGCTTTCGAGAGAACCGCGCCGGCGGATGTCCAGCGTGGCGCAATGAAATGCTCCCCCGAACGCTGCGTAGTGCAGGAACGGGCAAGGGATCGGTTCAAATCCCCACTTCTCAAGGGCGCGGATCATGCCGGTGTGGTGTGGACCGGCGATGACCCTTTTTTCGTCGATCATCAGAACGTTCATGCTCAGCCACTTGCCGCAAAGCGAAGTGATCCTCAGCAGCCAATCATTGATTGGGTCAGGCTCCGGAGCAGCCAAGATGTCCCACTTCTTGAAGATTTCAGGCAGGCGGCTGATATCGGCATATTCCGGATTAACGAGCAGCTTGCCGGGCCGCAGGGGAAGGATTGTGGTGTCAATGTGCATGGGATTGGGGCACCGGCTTTCGATCTCATGGATTCGATAGGACGGCCCTAGGTGACGCCGGAGCCATTCGATGCCAAGGGCGTTGGTGACATTGCTCCTGATGACAAACAAGTCGCGGCCGCAGCGAACGAAATCCGCCGCGTCGAAGACGGGCTCGAACTCCGTGAGGATATATCTCACCGGCTCCCCTTTTTCCGGGGGACGGAAGTTTGGGTCGAAGAGCTCATCTGTAATCTGCGGTTTGGGGGCGGCAGTCCAGCGCGCTCCGCGCAGGAAATAATCCTTAAGAATGGGACGGCAGGAATGTGTCTCGAAGTAGCGGCAAGGCCAGACCATTGGCGTCTCGATGATTTCGTTGCCGATCACCAGCATGGAACGCGCGGACATGAGTTGCAGAAGCCTCGCGATGACCAGCTGGGCGTTTTGAACCGCTTTTGATGATTGACCGGCTCTGGCCTGCGGACGGTGATGCCGAGAGACTGCAATAGCGCGACAAAGCCATCCAGCTCGCGCTGGGCTGGCTCGACCATGAATTTCGGATACAGGAATCCGGCAACGATCGCCTGTGCGCGGGCGGCGCCTTTCGGAATATTACAGCGAACGACCGGATGATCGGACGGGATGGTTGCCCCTTCCAGCCGCCCAACGATGACCTCCTCAAGCGGATCCCACTCATTGTGCGAATTGACAGGAGAAATCTCGCTCCGGCATTGAGCTTCTGCAGCAGCTAAAGGAAGTTCCATCGCTATTTCCAGCAGGTAAAGCAGGTCAATTTTCCCGCCTGAATAAGGGCAAAAAGCAACAAAGTGCCGTCTCGACCCTCCCACGCCCCCCATCAGGCTGGACATGCTGTATCCTCTCATCGTGTTGACATGGCGGCCATTGTGAGCCTTAAACTTCGCGTTGTCTTTTCTCTGCGTGAGGTTATACATCAGTTGCGCCGTCGGCTAACTGAGGGCAGTGCTGATTCCTTGCCCACCGGCATGGGCTGCCAGACCGGCACCGGCCAGTTTAACTCGTTTCAAAAGTAAAGCTCTCGGGAGGAGTATAAAGATGAAAACGTCGTCATTGATGTTGTCGGCCGCCGCAGGTTCCGTATTGGCCGTTCTTGCCATGACAGCACCTGTGGAAGCCAAGAAGCTTGGAGACTGGACCTGCTACGATTTCATCAAAGCTCCAAAATCAACTCAATCGCGGGTCGTTTATTTCTTTCAGGGGATAAAGTTGTCGGATAAGAAAGACGCCCTCGACCTTGCTGCCAAGGATTTCGACGTTCCTGTTTCGAAAGTTGTTCAGCACTGCCAAAGGAATCACGCCGATAACCTGTGGGATGCGATCGCCAATCATTTCTATTGGAGCGCGATGCAGATCCCGTGAGCGAAGCCTAGCTGTTTTACTCCTGGCAGCGCGAACGCTGAAAGGCGTTGCCTGAAGTCTGCCGCGTTTATGCGTCCTGAGCCTGCTGCGGCGAATGCGAGAGCAGGAAAAACGCATTCTTCACGCGGGTGTGCTGCTTAGCGCGCCACCGGCCGCAGTTTGCCGCGCGGCGCGGAAGGTTTGCCTCGGGCGCGCTAGCCCGCAGCAGCGCTTTTCCCTCTGCTGTGCTGTGCGGGCGGCACTCTATTTCCGCCCGAACAGCCGTTCGATTTCGGAGAGCTTCAATTCGATGTAAGTCGGCCGCCCGTGATTGCATTGGCCGGAGCCTGGCATACGCTCCATCTGGCGCAGGAGCGCATTCATCTCCTCGCGGCTGAGACGGCGGCCAGCGCGCACCGAATGATGGCACGCCATCGTCGCGAGCAGATGGTTCAGCTTTTTTTCGACCGGCGCCGATGCGGGATCATCCTCGGCAAGCGCGGCCGCGATGTCCCTAATGAGCCCGGCGATGCCGGCGCATGACAAGAAAGCGGGCATCTCATAGACGGCAATGGCGCCGGGGCCGAAGGGCTCGATGACAAGGCCGAAATTCTCAAGCTGTTCCCGAGCCTCATTGAGTCTTTCGGCATCGCATTGCGGTAAATCGACCACGGCCGGAACGAGCAGCGCTTGGCGGGCAATTGTCTTGCCCGCCCGCGCGGTTTTCAGACTTTCATAAACGAGGCGCTCATGCGCGGCATGCTGATCAACGATGACAACCCCGTCGTGTGTCTGCGCAATGATATAAGCGTCGTGGATCTGCGCCTTCGCGGCCCCAAGCGGCGCGCAGAAATCCTCCGGCTCGGGTGACTCCTCCGCCGGGCGCAAGCAGGCGGCTGGCTCCTCTTCGAGTGGGGCGGCGTCCCCGTAGACTGCGGCTGCGCTTTCAGAAACGCCTGTCCATGCCAAAGATTTGACCGGTTCCCGCCCCGCGGATGATTGGCGCCAGTCAGGTGGCGTCCCCTGGGGCCGGATGCTGCGCGCCAAGGCCGCAATCGCGGCTGCGCCATGCGCCGGGGTTGCGCGATAGAGAGCCGCAGCCAAGCTCTGTTTCAGAGCGCCTATGACAAGGCCGCGCACAAGACCTGGATCGCGGAACCGCACCTCCGCTTTTCCCGGATGGACATTCACATCGACCTCATGCGGGTCACATTGGAGGAACAGCGCAAGAGCGGGGTAACGCCCTTGCGGAATGTAGTCCGCGTAAGCCGCCCGCGCGGCGCCCGCGAGGAGCTTGTCCCGGACCGGCCGCCCATTCACGAAGAAATATTGCGCCTGCGAGCTTGCCTTATGCCAAGTGGGGAGAGCGGCGTAGCCTTCGAGACGGAAGGTTTCACGCGCGGCGCTGAGACAAAGCGCATTTGCGTTGAACTCGGCTCCAAGAATGTCCGTGATGCGGGCAAGCAAGGCACCTGCGCCCTCTCTGCGCGGCACATAGTCAAAACCCGCCGTCTCGCCGCTCGAAAAGATGAAGCGCACCTCCGGATGGGCCATCGCAAGGCGCTGCACAACATCGGCGCAGGCGCGCGCTTCGGCGCGGCTGCTCTTCAAGAATTTAAGCCGCGCGGGGGTCGCCGCGAACAGATCGCGGACCTCGACCCTGGTCCCGGCCGGATGGCTGCAAGGAAACAGAGGCCCCTTTTTCCCCTGATCAACGGTAATCACAAACCCGTGCGGTGCTCCCTCCGGGCGCGAAGAAATCTCGAGCAACGCAACAGAGCCGATGGACGGCAGGGCCTCACCGCGAAAGCCGAGCGTTGCAATCGCAGAGAGATCGCCGTGGGGCAGCTTTGATGTCGCATGCCTTTCGACAGCAAGATCGAGATCTGCTGGCGGCATCCCGCTGCCGTTGTCGATGACCCGGATAAGCCGCTGCCCGCCCGATTCAATGGCGGTTTCGATGCGGCTGGCCCCAGCATCTAACGCGTTTTCAATAAGCTCCTTGAGGGCGGCAGCGGGGCGCTCGACGACCTCGCCCGCCGCGATTCGATCAATAAGCACAGGATCAAGACGGCAGACAGGCATGAGCGCAAAGACCGGAAGCGTAATAAGTCCTAGAAAAACATGGGCCAGGGCTGGACGGATGATGCGCGTGCCGGCCGGAACGCCCTGCGGGGAGCCAAGTTCTCAGCAAGAGAGCCGGTAAGAGAGCGGAAATCAACGCTGGCGCTGTTCTTGCCCGGATTATCCGCAGCTTTCCTCATACCCTTGCCCCAAACCCTGCCCCGCTTCCGCTGGCAGCGCCAGAGGTGCTTTATTCTCTGCCCGCCGCTTGCTAAAAGAGTTAATGGCCAAGATCAAAATGTTTCCCGCGGGGCGAATTATGAGCCCAGCCCGCAAATGAGCGGCTGGGATTGATCGTTTGAGCATTAAATTGCGCGGGAAAAGGCCTGGAACAGTTATGGACAAGAAGACAGGGAGAACCGGTTCAGGCGGAGAGCCGCTTGCCGGAAGCCCACCCGATTATTCGAGCACCCTCTATTTGCCGCGCACAGATTTCCCGATGCGGGCTGGGCTTCCGGAAAAGGAGCCGAAGATCCTTGCGCACTGGCAGGAGATTGGCCTTTACAAGCGCCTTTGCGCGGCGGGGCGGGGAAAGCCCAAATTCGTGCTTCATGATGGCCCTCCCTATGCCAATGGCCATATTCATATCGGCCATGCACTGAATAAGATCTTGAAAGATCTTGTGACTCGCTCCCAGCGCATGCTTGGCAAAGACGCGAGCTACGTGCCCGGCTGGGATTGCCATGGCCTGCCGATCGAATGGAAGATCGAGGAAAGCTACCGCGCCAAGGGCAAGAATAAGGATACTGTGCCCATTAACGAGTTCCGCCGCGAGTGCCGCTCCTTTGCCGAGCATTGGGTCTCTGTCCAGTCCGGTGAATTCCAGCGCCTTGGCGTGACCGGAGATTGGGAGCATCCTTATCTCACGATGAGCTTTGCGGCAGAGGCGCAGATCGCGCGCGAAATCATGAAATTCGCCGCCAACGGCATGCTTTACAGGGGCTCGAAGCCCGTGATGTGGAGCGTGGTGGAGAAGACGGCGCTCGCTGAGGCTGAGGTCGAATATGAGGACTTCGTTAGCGACGCAATTTATGTGGCCTTCCCTCTTGTCTCGCACGCCAGCGACCTTGCGGGCGCGCATGCCGTCATCTGGACGACGACGCCCTGGACCATCCCGGCCAACCGCGCGATCTGCTTTTCGTCGAAAATTTCCTATGGCTTGTACCGCGTCACAGCCGCGCCGGATGGAAATTGGTCGAAGCCAGGGTCCCTTTACCTCCTCGCGGATGCTCTTGCGGAAAGTGTCTTCAAGGCGCTTTATGTGGAAGCCTATGCGCGTCTGCGCAGCGTTCCGGCCGGAGAGATCGAGGGGCTGACAGCCCGGCATCCGCTGGCTTCCACCATGCAGGGCTACAGATTTCCCGTCCCCTTTTTCGATGGCGGCCATGTGACTGCCGACACTGGGACCGGTTTCGTCCATACCGCCCCAAGCCACGGCCGGGAAGATTTTGAGATCTGGATGGCGAGCAAAGCGGCGCTCGAAGCAAAGGGCATTGACACGCGCATTCCTTGCACGGTCGATGCCGACGGCTATTTCACCGCGGAAGCGCCGGGCTTTACGGGCCGCCGCGTCATCGATGGCACAGGCAGCAAAGGCGATGCCAATCCGGCCGTTATCAAAGCTCTGATTGAGGCGGGAAATCTTCTGGCCCGCGGCAAGCTCAAGCATCAGTATCCCCACTCCTGGCGCTCCAAGAAACCCGTCATCTTCCGCAACACCCCCCAATGGTTCATCGCGCTTGATAAGCCGCTTCCACAGCAAGGCGAGGGGGCGACGCTGCGCAGCATTGCCTTGAGCGAGATCGCTCGCACCAAATGGTATCCTCCGGCAGGGGAAAACCGCATCAAAGGCATGATCGCGAGCCGGCCTGATTGGGTTGTTTCACGCCAGCGCGCCTGGGGTGTGCCGATCGCCATTTTCGTCGATAAGGAAACTCAGGATATTTTAATCGACGAAGCCGTCAATCAACGTATCGCAGAGGCTTTTGAGCAAGAGGGCGCCGATGCCTGGTTCGCTGATGGCGCAGCGGCGCGCTTCCTGGGGCCTGGGCGCGACCCAGATCGCTACGAAAAAATCATGGATGTCCTTGATGTCTGGTTCGATTCGGGCTCGACCCATGCCTTCACGCTGGGCGATCCTGAGCGTTTTCCTTCGCTTGCGGGGATTTGCCGGAGCCGCGACGGGGGCAACGACGAGATCATGTATCTCGAAGGCTCCGACCAGCACCGCGGATGGTTCCACTCCTCGCTTCTCGAATCCTGCGGCACGCGCGGCCGTGCGCCCTATGACTCGGTTTTGACCCATGGCTTCGTTCTCGACGAGAAGGGCCAGAAAATGTCGAAGTCGCTCGGTAATGTCATCGCGCCGCAAAGTGTCATCAAGGAAGCTGGGGCCGACAGTCTGCGCCTTTGGGTCGCAGCTTCCGACTATTCGGACGATCTTCGAATTGGCCCCGAGATCATCAAGACTTTTGTTGAGACATACCGGAAGCTTCGCAACACGATCCGCTGGATGCTCGGCTCGCTCGCGCATTATGACTCCGGCCAGACCGTTGGCTATGAGTCGATGGAAGAGCTTGAAAGGCTCATGCTGCATCGCCTAGCCGAATTGGACGGCGAGGTGCGCGAGGCTTATGCGGCGTTCGATTACAAGCGCGCTGCCGCACGCCTTGCGGCCTTCCTCAACACCGATCTCTCGGCCTTTTATTTCGACATTCGCAAGGATACGCTCTACTGCGATCCGCCGTCGAGCGTGAAGCGCCGCGCTGCGCTCGAGGCCGTCGAGCAGATCTTCCGCAGCGTGACGCTTTGGCTTGCGCCCGTCCTTGCATTCACCTCTGAAGAAGCATGGCTTTCGCGCTATCCCGGCGCGGTCTCGGTCCATCTTGAAACCTTTCCCGCAATTCCAGCCTCCTGGCGCGACGATGCTTTGGCACGGAAATGGGAAAAAATCAGGCGGGTTCGCTCGGTTGTCACGGGGGCTCTTGAGATCGAGCGGGCGCGTAAGCGGATCGGCTCATCGCTCGAAGCTGCGCCCACCGTTTTTGCGGTGGATGATAGTTTGCGCGCGCTCCTCGAGTCGGTCGATTTTGCTGAAGTCTGTATTACCTCAGATATTGTCATAAAGGAGGGCGAGGGGCCGGAGGGCGCCTTCAGGCTCGGGGATGTTGCGGGCATCGCCGTCCTACCCGGCCGGGCCGAGGGCCAAAAATGCGCGCGCTCCTGGAAGTATTCTCCTCATGTCGGCTCTGATCCCGAATTTCCCGATGTGACCCCGCGTGATGCGCAAGCCCTGCGCGAGCTGCGGGCCTTGGGACGCTGGCCATGAGCCCGCGGCGTCTTGGCCTTTTGGCCATGATTTGCACTGTTCTCGCTGATCAAGCCAATAAGCTCTGGCTCATCTTCGTTTTTGGCATCTCAGCACGCCAGCCCGTCCGGCTCACCCCCTTTTTCGACGTGATCTATGCCAAAAACTCTGGAATCTCCTATTCGCTCCTCCAGGCAAAAAGCACAATGGAGCGGACGGGACTCCTTATCCTTACCTTTGCGGCGACGGCCTTTCTTTTCATATGGCTTTGGCGGGCGCGCACGAAGCCCGCCGCTCTCGGGCTTGGGCTTATTGTCGGCGGTGCGCTAGGCAACGCCTATGACAGGCTCGCCTACGGCTATGTTGCCGACTTTTACTATTTCCACCTCGGTTCATTTTCCTGGTACGTTTTTAATCTTGCTGACGCCGCCATTGTCGCAGGTGCTGGTCTTCTGATCTACGATACGCTTTTTTCCCCGAAAAAGGCCGGGCCGGGCCGCGCTGCCAGCGAATGACAGAGGCTTGAGCCGCTTTGCCTCCAAAATGCCGTGAAGAGGGAGAAAGTTACGCGGGAGCGTTTTGCAAGAACTTTCCCTTTGCAAGCCGTTCCTGGATCGAAGGGGTGAGACTGGATGAAGTTTGAATTGCTTTGGCGGCGCGGGCCCTTCCTTGCGGCGAGTGCGGCAAGCGTTTTCCAGATCGCGGTTTTGCTGGCTGCGGCCCCGGCGCACGCCGCAGAAGACACTAACGTATTTAACTCCATGCTCGGATTCTTCGGGATGCAGTTCGACAAGGATCCGGATGCGATTGACTACCGCGCGAGGCCGCCCCTCGTAGTACCTCCCAAGCTCGACTTGCCGCCGCCCAAAGAAACCGTGCGCGCGCCAGATTGGCCAAAAGATCCAGATGTTGCGGCTCAGCGCCGCGCCGCTCTGGATTCGCGGAGGCCAGCGCCGCAGATCACCCCCAACACCAGAGCGGAGCTGCCGCCGTCGGAGCTTGAGAAGGGCAGAGCTGCCCTGCCACAGGGAGGGCCGGCCGACGATTGCCAAGGGGACTCGACAAAGGGGATTTGCATCTCGGCGCCTTGGAGGGTCCTTAAGTCCGTGGCAAATATTTTCCAGCCGGAGACTGTTCAGCCTGGGCCAGAGCCGCCGCGTAAATTTTTGACCGATCCGCCTCCGGGTTATCGAACGGCAACGGGCGCTGCCGAGGCCGCTCCCGACGCACCGAAGGATCAGCCTGATGCCGCGGACGCCGGAGCCTTTATCCGGTCCCAGCGCCATAAACTGTCCGTCGATAACTGAACGGGCCGCGGCAGGCGGTCATAGCCGTAAATGCTGCAAATCAGGGGGCATGGGGCGAAAGGCACGGGCGCAAGGCATGGCGCACGATAAATCTCTGCTATTTTTGAGAATTCCATCCTATATTTGTTAAAATAGCCGCGGAGCAGGAGCGGCAAAGCCAAAAACGGCTGGCTCTCTCAGTCCTGGAACGCCCTGGACGATGCGGGCCGCAGGTATCATGCGCCGTTTAGAAGGTGAAGGATGGAATGTCTTTTGGCGCCTCAAATTCAATACGAAAAGCCCTCTTCCTGACGTCTGCGAAGGAAGCCGCCGGCAAACCATCTGGGCCGGCGGTCACGCGGGCAAAGCTCGCAAATGGCCTTGAGATCATTGTCATTCCGGATCACCGCGCTCCGGTCGTGACGCATATGATCTGGTACCGGAACGGCTCGGCTGACGATCCGCTGGGGAAATCTGGCATTGCCCATTTCCTCGAGCATCTTATGTTCAAAGGCACGAAGGCTTATCCGCAAGGTCAATTCTCAGAGCTCATCGCAGGACTCGGCGGCCAGGAGAACGCCTTCACCGCAAACGATTACACGGCCTATTTTCAGCGCACTGCCAAGGAGCACCTTGACATTTGCATGCGTTATGAGGCCGACCGTATGAAAAACCTCGTTCTGACAGAGGAGATCGTCGGGCCCGAGCGCGATGTTGTGCTTGAGGAGCGGCGGATGCGTACGGATTCGGACCCTTCAGAACAGCTGAACGAGGCGGTGCAGGCAGCCCTTTTCACGCAGCATCCCTATGGCAGGCCGATCATCGGCTGGGCGCATGAGATCGAAAGCCTGAGCCGCGCGGATGCGCTTGATTATTATGAGCGCTTCTATACGCCGGAAAATGCAATCGTTGTTGTCGCAGGCGATGTCTGCGCAGCGGATGTCATTGGCCTTGCGGAAAAAAATTACGGGCCTCTCCAAGCGCGGGGAGAAAGGCCAAAGCAATTCCGGCCGCGTGAGCCCGTGCCGCGCGCGCATCGCCTTGTCACCCTCGCTGACGAGAAAGTCGAGCAGCCTTTGCATCAGAGCGTCTTTCTGGTGCCATCTTACAGAACAGCTGCGCCGGGCGGCGCCGAAGCGCTTGAGGTGCTTGCCCATTTGCTTGGCGGCGGCCCGACAAGCTTGTTGTTTAAGACGCTCGCCGTCGATCAGAAGCTCGCGGTTTCGGCCGGCGCGCATTATCAGGGCACGGCAGTTGACGACACGCGTTTTTATGTTTTCGCTGTGCCGGCGCCTGGCGTCAGCCTCGAGAGAATCGACGGCTCTATCGATGCTGTCATAGCGCGTGTCGCAGCCCAGGGCGTCAACGAGGCGGATTTCCTGCGCGCCAAGAACCGCCTGATTGCCGAGGCGGTCTATGCCCAGGACAATCAGGCAACGCTTGCGCGCTGGTATGGGGCGTCATTAGCGTCGGGGCTGAGCGTTGAAGATGTTCAGCGATGGCCGGAGCGCATTGAGGCGGTCACACCCAGCGATGTGTCGAAAGCAGCGCTTTGGCTCGACAAACGGCGCAGCGTGACAGGTTTTCTCCTTCCTGCCGGTCAGAAAGCTCCGCCAGGAAGCATTGATGCCATAGAATCCATCGCGCTTTGAGCGCATTCGCTTGTTTGCTTACAACGAGGACATCACGTCATTGGATAGACATATGACCGCGCTCGCCGCGGATGAAACGCCCTCCCGCGCCTCCGCTGTTCAAAAGGTTATTTCAAAAAGCGGCATCGAGGCATGGCTTGTTGAGGATTACGCGGTTCCGCTAATCGCCGTCGAGTTTGCTTTCAAGGGCGGCGCTGCGCAGGATCCTTTGGGGAAGCCTGGCACAGCCACCTTGCTTTCGGGACTCCTCGATGAAGGCGCAGGCTCCTACGATTCCGAGAGCTTCCACCGCGCTCTCGACGAAGACGCTATCGAGATGTCGTTTTCAGCCGAGCGCGACGCGCTCATCGGGCGCATGCAGACTCTGTCGCGGAATGCTGACCGCGCCTTTGCCTTGCTGCGCCTTGCCGTGACCGAGCCGCGCTTCGATTCTGAGCCTTTTGAGCGGGTTATGGGCCAGATCGCCGCTGGGCTGAAGCGCGAGGCAAACGATCCGGAGTTTGTCGCAGGGCGGGCATTCCGCGCCCTCGCCTATCCGGACCATCCCTATGGCCAGCCTCTGCGCGGCGATCTCGCAGCGCTTCCGGCGATAACACGCGCCAATCTGGCCGATATGCGGGCGGCGATGTTTGCGCGGGATAATCTCAAGATTTCAGCCGTTGGCGCCATCGGCGCAGCGGCGCTGGCGCGTTACGTTGAAGAGGTTTTCGGCTCTCTGCCTGAGAAAGCATTCCTTAATCCGGTCGCGCCTGCCCCATTCTTAGGCATGGGCATGCGCAAAGTCATAGAGATCGGCGTCCCGCAATCAGCCATACGCTTTGGCCGCGAGGGTCTTGCGCGCAAAGACCCGGATTTCATGGCCGCTATGGTTGTCAACCATATTCTTGGCGGCGGCATATTCTCAGCGCGGCTTTTTCGCGAAGTCCGGGAAAAGCGCGGGCTTGCTTATTCGGTCTATTCGCGGCTCGTAACGCATGATCATGCTGCCATGCTGGCGGGCGGCACATCGACCAAGAATGAGCGGGCAGCGGAATCCATCGCCGTCATTGAGCAGGAGATTTCAGATCTCGCCAAGGAAGGCCCGGCGCAGGACGAGCTCGACAAAGCCAAGAAATATCTCATCGGCTCCTATCCGCTGCGCTTCGATACTTCGACCAAGATCGCAGGCCAGCTGACGAGCTTGCAGACAGAGGGTTTCGGCGTCGAATATCTCGACGACCGGAACCGGCTTATCGCCGCTGTGACCCTTGAGGACGCCAGACGGGCAGCAAAGCGTCTCCTGGGAGACGGCAAGCTGCTCGTAACCGTTGCCGGTCAGCCGGAAGCGCTATGAGATTGTCAAGAATGAGAAGGGTTAACAGATTGTGATGCACCCCTTATTTTTCTTCGGGTGAGGGCGGAGGAGCCGGTTGCGGCCTTGATATCCCGATGGACGGGAGCGCTGGCTTGGCTCTCCTTCAAAGAGAGGGGGTTTCCACACGGCTTGCCTGTCTGGGCAAATGAAAGCATTGCCAGCCGGGGGGCTTAATAGGTGATTTTCATAACCTCGATTCGCTCGATGCCCTTCGGCGTCCGGACCTCAACGACATCGCCTTCTTCGGATTTGAGCAGCGCTCTTGCAATCGGCGAAATCCAGCTGATCTCATCGAGCTCCGAGCGAGCCTCATCTATGCCGACAATCCGGACCGTTTTTTCCTCATTGCGGCTATTGCGGTAAACAACGGTGGCGCCAAAATACACGTGATCGCGGGATTTTTGCTTGGCCGGATCGACGACTTCGGCACACTCTATTCTCTTGCGCAGAAAGCGCACTCTCCGGTCGATCTCGCGCAAGCGCTGTTTGCCGAAGATGTAGTCGCCATTTTCTGAGCGGTCGCCATTGCCCGCGGCCCATGCCACCGTTTCGACAACCTTTGGCCGCTCGACTTCCCAAAGCTGGGCAAGCTCAGACTGGAGCCGCTCAAGGCCTTGGGGGGTGATATAATTCTTTGTGCCGGGCGGAAGGGCTGGAATTTCCTCCTCGAAATCCGCACCTTCCTCCTCAGCCTCTTTGATGAAGGCTTTGCTCATAGTCGAGGCAAATGTAATCCGTCAAGGCGCCGCCGCCAAGACCGCCTTTATTGCGGGAGCTGGAGAAAAACAGGCTATTGCGGCTCTGGCGCCGCACTTGGGCCTCCCGCACGCAGGAGGGCGACGGTTTTTGCTGGCTCAACAAAGCTCTCCAGCGCTGCCTGCGGCTTGACCGTGGCGGGGGCCGCAACGGAATTTTGCGGCTTGACATTTGCGTCCCGCGGCTGGGCGGCAACAGGGGGAGGCGCATTTCGTTTCGGCGGCACGGGGACCGTTGCCGTTCCGGTCGCCGCCTCCAAGGCGGCAGCGGGCGCGACGCCTGGATTGACGGGCTGCGTCTCGCTGGCGCTTCCGCCCCAGAACCGGCTAATGAGCGAGGCGTAGAGCGGTTTTGATTCTGGCTCGGCCTCGGCCGCCTTCGCCGCCTCTGCGGGTCTGCTGCTTTCCTTGCCTGCATCGTCTGCAGCCGCCGTCACAAGAGTTGCCTTGGAGGCAGCGAGTTTTGCGGCCGCGCCTGCCTTGCCCTTCTTCTGCTGCTTGACGTCCTCGATCGCGACATCGACGGGGCCCTGGGCGAGCGCTTCAGGGCGGCTCGCATAGCGCGCTTGCCAAGCGAAGTCAGGATGCTGACCGCCATCGGCGTAAACCGTGCGGACCGGGCGCACACCTTGAGCCGCAAGCTCGGCAATTTTCGCTTCGTCGCGCTGCTGTTTCGCAACGACCTCTTTCTGCACCTCTTCATTTTGCTTGAGCGCCGGGCAAGGACCTAGAGGATCAAGATGCGACCCATCGGCGGGCACCGCATTGAAGACATAATGCTTATTGCAAACCCCAACGGCGACCTCCTGTTTAGTCACCTCGAAATTATCTGCTCCCTCCTTGAGCTGCTTCCAAAATCCGATATTCGGATCGAGCCTGTATTTCGCGAGGTTTTCTACCGTCATACGGAAAGGATAGGATTGCATTTGGATGGCGCGCTGCCCGCCGGCAAAGGCTTCACGCGCAATCGCGTAGATCTCGGCGATCTGCCCGTCAGTCATTGAGAAGCAGCCTGCCGACGAACAGGCGCCATGCACCATGATTGAGCCGCCAGTGCGGCCGTTGGCGTGGTCGAAAGCGTTGGGATAGCCGACATCAAAGGAGAGATAATAAGCGGAACGCGGATTCATCCGCGCCGGGGTGATTGAGTAAAAGCCTTCAGGAACCTGGCGGTCGCCTTCCCGCAGCTTGGGGCCAAGCTGCCCTGACCATCGGCACATAGGAAAGGTCTTTAAATGGGCGTAGCGGCCATCCGGTTTCTTCTTCCAGATCTCGAGCTCGGCTTCCTTCTTATAGGCGCGGATGAGGATAGGTGCAGATTTGGAGCTTCCCATGGCCTCCATTGCGGCAATTGTCTGTGGCGGGATGGGAGCCACAGAGCGGGAGACAGGGGAAAGACCGCTTTCCTCGCAGCCCGCGAGGAGCCCTCCAGCCCCGCTGATCAACGCAAGAGCGGTAAGCTGATTTGCAAAAGAGTTGCGCCGCATGAATGTCCCGTCCGCTTAAGACGCTCCCCGATGGTTCCGGAAAGCATAGGCCCGCTGCCTTATGGGAAAGTTACCGGGCCCTTGCGCCAATCCGGGACATTTTTAGGGATGGGTTAATGGCTAAAAAAAGTTTAAAACCCGGCGAAGCTGGGGAACGCAGCCGAATTTAGCGGTCTGAGACCGTTTGGGCACAGTTGAAGCGCGCCGCCTTTGCCTGTCTGGATAGAAAGGGGAAGCCCGTGCTCCCTAAACCGCCGCTGCCTAGATCTTGCGCCCAATATTCAGGAATTTATCGCTCCGGCGCGAACGCACATCTTCAGGCGGCATCTTGCGGAACTCGTCCAGGGCGGCGGCAATGGCATCGCCAACTGCGGCTATGGCCGCTTCAGGATTCCGGTGGGCGCCCCCGACAGGCTCTGGCACGATCGTGTCGATGATCCCGAATTTCAGGAGGTCCTGGGCGGTAATTTTCATGCTCGTCGCCGCGTCTTCTGCACGTGAGGCATCCCGCCAGAGAATCGAGGCGGATGCCTCGGGCGAAGCGACCGTGTAGATTGCGTGCTCCAGCATCAAGACGCGGTTGCAGGCCGCTATCGCGATGGCTCCGCCGGAACCGCCTTCCCCGACAATGACGGCTACGCTTGGCACGCCAAGCATGAGCGATGTGTCGGTTGCACGCGCAATTGCTTCGGCTTGGCCACGCTCCTCGGCATCCACGCCGGGAAAGGCTCCGGCCGTATCGACCAGCGAGACGATGGGCAAGCCAAAGCGGTCCGCAAGCTGCATCAGACGCACAGCCTTTCTGTAGCCTTCGGGCCGGGCCATACCGAAATTGTGTCTGATTCTCCCTTCCGTATCGGAGCCTTTTTCCTGCCCGATGATGCAAATGGCTTCGCCACGGAACCAGCCAAAACCTCCAACGATCGCAGCATCCTCGCCAAAGCGGCGGTCACCAGAGAGAGGCGTGAAGCCGGAGACCAAGCCATTCACATAGGCGCTGAAATGAGGCCGCTGCGGGTGCCGTGCAACTTGTGTCTTCTGCCAAGGTGTCAGATTGGCGTATAGATCCGCGAGCGCTTTTTCTGCTTTTGCTTCGAGCCGGCTGAGCTCCTCGCCGATCGCGACAGCATCGCCCTGGCTCGCAAGCTCGCGCAGCTCCAAAACCTTGGCTTCAAGTTCAGCGACGGGTTTCTCAAAGTCGAGATAAGTGCGCATCGCCGCTGTGATACTTGTCCCAATAACAGGAGGAGGCATGAGGGGGCGCAACCCGGCCGCCATGGGCCAAGCTGCATGGGCCGCGCACTAAAGGCCCGGCGAAATCAAGCGGCATCGTCACTTCGGAGAGCTTTGTGCTTCTGGAGGGCGGAAACTCGCCATTTTACTCCTGGAAGTCAAGAAAAGGCGCAGTTTGCCGCAATATTTTTGCGGCAAACGCTGGCTCAAGCCGCATGCGAGGCTGGCTCCCCTGTGAGGACGGCGTAAAGACCGCTGACATCGCGGGCGCAGCGAAGCTTGGCGGTGATCCGCGGATCGCGCAATACCCGCGCCATTCGGGCCAGCGCTTTCAGGTGATCGGCCCCTGCGCCTTCAGGGGCGATCAGCAAGCATATAAGATCGACTGGAATGCCATCGAGGGCGCCAAAATCGATGGGCTTCGCAAGCCTGGCAAAAAGACCGAAGATTGCCTTCGCGTTTGCGAGCTTGCCATGCGGAATAGCAATGCCCTCGCCAATCCCCGTCGAGCCAAGCCGCTCCCGCTGGAGCAGAGCGTCGAAGATTTCCCTCGGCTGCAAACCGGAAATTAGCCCGGCCCTGTCACTAAGCTCCATCAGGACATGTTTTTTTGTCGCGCCCTTGAGTGAGTGGACAACCGCCTCTGGGGTAATCAATTCGCTGAGCAGCATAGCCTAAATCAATCCGGTCCGTTCTCGCAATGGATCAGGTCGCCGCTGGCTGGGGGGCAGGAAAGAAGCCCCAGCCACAGCGGTTGTTACTTCCGGCCTGGATCGATCCAGCCGATATTTCCGTCGGGGCGGCGATATACAATATTCGTGCGGCCATCGGAAGCATGACCAAAAACGACGATCTGAGCGTTCGTCGAATCAAGCTCCATAGCGGCAGCGGAAACCGTCATCCTTTTAAATTCCAGCATTGGCTCTGCAATTACGGCCGGATGGCCCGAGAGGCCTTCTTTCTCCTTTGGCGGTAATGCGGCAGAGCTGCGAGCGGCAGGAGGGGCGCGGCGCGGCTCGCTGGTCAAGGCTTTGCTGGCGGCAGCGCCCGGATGATGATTCAAGAGGCGGCCGCGATGACGCCGGATTTGATTTTCGATGAGATCCGCTGCGCGATTAAAAGTTGCATATGGATCATGGGCCTTGGCATCGGCCTGAAGCATGGCGCCTGTGCTCAGATGCAAGGCGCAATCGGCCCGGAATCCCGATCCCTCGGGCTCAACTGTGACATGGCCCGCAACTAGCTTCGCCCCGTGCTTTGCAAGAGCAGAATCGATTCGAGCTTGGATATGGCTGCGAAAGGCTTCGCCGATATCCAAATTCTTGCCAGAGACGCGCAAAATCATCACCCTTTCTCCGTCACCTGCTTTTGCCCATGTTGAGGGCTCACGCAACCTTTCTGTGAGCGGGACGGCCGCCACTTTTCCAATTCCAGAAAGACCCCGCTTTCAGGAAAGAAAAGAATTTTAAAACGCCCGGCCGTTTTCCATGTTCCGTGTCATTGCGGCGATTAAGAGATAATCACTCCTGCGGGGCGGCACTGGGGATTAGAGCAAAGCAAAACGTAATTCTCTGACCTCGCGAAAGGGATAGGCAATGACGCAGAGCCGTAAAAGCTGGACCTGCAAAGCTGCGCATCTGTGACACATTCCGGATTTGCATCAATCTATTTTGCACCGCAATCGCGGCCAGCCTTAGCCTGGGGCAATGGCTCAGCGGAGCGCCATGCGGCTGCTGTCCGCAGCCTCAGCCATGCCCTTCGTCTTGAGGCGCCGCCGTTCCACAGATGAGGGAATTCTCAGGCTTTCCCTGTATTTGGCAACGGTCCGGCGCGCAATATCGATGTTCGCCTCCTTGAGCTTATTGACAATGGCGTCATCCGACAGGATTTGCGAGGGGCTTTCGTGCTCGATCATCTGCTTGATCCGGAACCGCACCGATTCGGCTGAATGCGCATCGCCGCCATCATGCGCGGGGATAGACGCGGTGAAAAAATACTTGAGCTCGAATAGGCCGCGCGGTGTCGCCATGTATTTGTTCGAGGTGACCCGGGACACGGTCGATTCGTGCACGCCCACGGCCTCGGCAACGGTCTTAAGGTCAAGCGGGCGGAGAAACTCCACGCCCCGAGTCAAGAAACCCTCCTGCTGACGGACGATTTCGCTTGCGACCTTGAGGATTGTCCGGGCCCTCTGCTCGAGGCTCTTGGTCAGCCAATTGGCGGTTTGACGGCAAGCTGAAATAAAATTCCGGTCGGCCTCATTGTCCCTGTGCTTGCTTACACGCACCGCATAGCTGTGATTGACCAAAACGCGCGGCAGAACCTCGGTATTAAGCTCGACGTGCCAGGTTCCGTCTGGCCGCGGCTGCACGATCACATCCGGCAGAACAGGCTCGATGGGGGCGCCCCCAAAGGCCCTTCCGGGCTTTGGGTCTAGCCGCCTGATCTCGGCAAGCATGTCGAGGATATCCTCCTCATCGACCTTGCAGATCTTCTGCAATGCAGCGAAATCGCGTTTAGCGAGGAGATCAAGATGGCCGACAAGCGCCTGCATCGCCGGGTCGAAGCGGTCGCGCTCGCGCAGCTGGATAGCAAGGCATTCGGCGAGATTGCGTGCGCCAACACCCGATGGATCAAACCCCTGGATGAGGCGCAGGACCTCCTCAACGTGCGGCAAAGATGCATTGAGCCTCGCCGCGATTTCGTCGAGCGAGCCTGTGAAATAGCCATTATCGTCGATCGAATCGATGAGAGCCTGACCGATCATGCGCACGGCTGCTCCCGGCGCTGCGAGAGTGAGCTGAGACTCGAGATGGTCCTTGAGCGTAGCTGGCGCTGCAATATAGGCTTCGAGATTGGCGGCTTCACCATTTCCAGACTCCGCAAGGCCCGGCCAAGCGGATGCGGCCGGGCCAAAGCCTCCGGGAAGGAGGCTGTATTCATCGCCTCCCTGCCCAGGGTCATCGTCGAAGCTGGGTGATGAGCCGCTGCCCTGGTTTGCTATAAGCGGATCTAGGGCCAGCGAGTCCCCAGCCCATTCTCCGCCACTGTCCTCGCCAGAGCTGCTTGCGGACGGCGGTTCTCCGCTAAACCCTAGCCCGGGCTCTCCCCCTTCAGCAGCATTGGGCTCTGCGCTGTCCTCGGCACGCTCGAGCAATGGGTTACGCTCAAGCTCCTCCTCAATGAACGCGGTCAGTTCGATATTGGAGAATTGCAAGAGCTTGATTGCCTGCAGGAGCTGCGGCGTCATCACCAGAGACTGGCTCTGGCGCATCAGAAGCTTGGTCGTGAGCGCCATAATCTTTGCAAACTCTCAAGAATCCGCGGCCGCATTGAAGTGAAGAGCGGCCCAATTTTTGCATGTCTTTGCATATATAACACAAATTACCGCTTCGTACACTCCCGCCGGAGGTTTCATATACCTGACGAATGGGTGAAGCTGCGGGGGGGCGGCCAAGCCTTGCCGCCATCACTCAGAGTTTGAAGCTTTCCCCGAGATAGAACTTCCGGACGTCGGAGTTTGCGACGATTTCGGCTGGCGTCCCCTCTACAAGCGTCCGTCCCCCATGGATGATATAGGCCCTGTCGATTAGTCCTAGGGTTTCGTGGACGTTGTGGTCAGTGATGAGAACCCCGATCCCGCGCCGCTTCAAATGCTGAACGAGCTGTTGAATGTCGCCGACAGCGATAGGATCGATCCCGGCGAAGGGTTCATCAAGAAGCATAAAAGCCGGGCGGCCAGCCAAGGCCCGCGCGATCTCGCAGCGGCGCCGCTCGCCGCCTGAGAGGGCAATTGCTGGCGTCTTGCGCAATGCTTTGATGTCGAATTCCTCAAGCAGGCCTTCGAGCTCGGCGGCTCTCTTGCGCTTGTCCGGCTCGACAATTTCGAGGACGGCGCGGACATTGTCCTCGACGCTGAGGCCGCGAAAGATCGAGGCCTCCTGCGGCAGATAGCCAATCCCGAGACGCGCCCGGCGGTACATGGGAAGGCGCGTCACATCGTGACCGCTGAGCTCGATTGCGCCTGCGTCTGGCCGGATCAGCCCTGTGATCATGTAAAAAAGCGTGGTCTTACCGGCGCCGTTCGGCCCAAGGAGCCCGACAACCTCGCCGCGGCGGACCATCATGCTCACATCTTCGACAACGCGCCGCGCTTTGTAGGATTTTCGCAGATGGCGGACTGCGAGAACGCCATTTTCAGATGGCGGAAGCGCTCCGGCCGGAGACTCCTGCCGCCCGGGCCTATCTGCGGCATTACCTATGGGCTTATGCCACACAACGTCTGGCGGAGCCTCCCTTGCAGGATCGAACGCGCGGGTCATGAGACATCCCGTTGCAGCCATGCGCAAGGAGGAAGATACTGTGCGATGCCTTGCGGCCGGGGAGGTTTTAGCGAGCCCAAAGCTTCCTGCCCAATATGGTCAAAGCCGCCTTTCTGCAGCGGCCCGCACCGGTCATGGCAGCTGCGCGGCGCGCTCCGGGCTTGATGCGCCTGCCGGTCTTGTTTCTTTCACGCCGCCGTTGGCCCCATTGGGCAGAAACATGCTGCGGACGTGGCCCGTTACCGCTGCCTGGCTCGTGCTCAGATCGTAGGTCAATTTATCGCCCTTGGTCACGTTCGGCCCTTGGGTCAGGACAACATTGCCGATTAAATAGACCTTGTTATCCGACCTGTCGTAGACACCGCTATCGCCCGTGCCGACTTGGTCCTTGGATACGATGGTCACTGGCCCAGCCGCCTCCATCCGGCGGACTTGGCTCGCCCCTGAGGCGGGCGAATTCCCTGCACTCTTCGGAGCCAGATATATGACGAGAGTGCCGGCGCGGAGCTTGCTCTCCCCTTGCGTTGCGACGACATTCCCCGAATAAACAAGTTTTTGCTCTTTGTCGAAATAATCGAGCTTGGCGGCATCGATGCTGATCGGGTCATTCGAATTTCCCCCCGGCAAAATGATCCCTGGGCGCGGCTTTTCGGCAGCAGCCGCGAAATCCGCAGAGATGGACGACAGGATGATCAGACCTGCGGCAGGGGCGAAACGCCTAAAGAAAGTCATTGGACATGCTCCGGCCGCATCTCCAGCTCTGCAAACTCCTGCCCGTCCGCGCCGATGGTGGAGGTGACTTCTCCCCCAAAAGTCACCTTGTGCCCATTGTCGGTGACATTGACTTCGTTTGCGGCGATGACCCCGCCATCGAGCACAACCTTGACCGGCGATTTCGACACAAGCCCCCCGGTCTTGAAGTCGATCCGCGCGGTCTTGAGCCAAATGTCATAGCCGCCGCTGTTTTTGATCCGGACATCGCCTTCCAGCGTCAGCTTGTCGAGTTTGCTGTCGTAGACGCCCCGCGAAGCGCTGACCCAGGTTGTCGAAGAATCGGCCGTTCCGATGCTAGACTCGATCCCCAGAAGCTCAACGATATTCGGGCGGCTGAGGTCCTGGCTCCCGGACCGCGCCTTAATCTCGAATGGCCGCCCATCCTTCTGTGTGCCGGAAAGCTTGGGGTAATCCAGTGTGATCTTCGTTCCTTCGAGCGCGACCCGGCCGATCGAAATATTTCCTCGCAGGCTGCTCAAGGGGTTGAGAAGCGCCGCGGCAGGGATCAAAACAGCCGCGCTCAGGACGCCAGCGATCGCCGCCCGGCGAAACAAACGCACGCGCGCAGAATGACGCTGAGCTGCCTTGAAACCGCCGCGCCACCGGGCCGGGGTCATATCGAAAAGGACTGGGCGCGCAGCCGACGCCATGCCCTCCTCCGAAGCCAGAGCTTTTGTTTGCGCATCAAGCTGAGCCGCTCCGCGGGCCAAGCCTGTTTCTACGGCTGTCAGGCGGCGCCCGGATCTGCCAGACGCTGTGCCTGATTGCCAGGGCTCATGCTGAGACACGTCGTTCCAAGCTCCGGCTCTTCATCCGCTCAGTTCACGGATAGCGATGGTTCGTCTGATAAAACGTTCAAAATTGTTAACAATGTGCCTCAATCCCCGGAGTCTGAGCCCCTGCATCATCGTCAAACAGCAGGGAAGCAAGGCGAAGTCATGGCAAAAAAATGCGCTCTCGCGCAGTTGAACCGGATGCTCCCGCTCTCCGGTCAGGTCAGCGGCCTTCTCCGGCTTCCCACAAAGCTTTGATGCCTGCCTTGTAATCCGGGTAAGCAAGCGTCACGCCCAGCATTTCTTTCAGTTTGCGGTTCGACACGCGCCTGCTTTCTGAATAAAAACTTCGTGCGAGAGGCGGCAGTCCCGCAGAATCAAGGTCCTGCTCCGGGGGAGGCTCAATCCCCATCAGCCCCGCCGCGAAGGCGGTCACATCCTGTGGGGGCGCCGGGCAGCCGTCGCTCACATTGAAGATCCCGCTCTCGCCCTCGTAAGCAAAAGCCGCGGCGATCGCGCGGCTTACATCCTCAACATGGATACGGTTGAAAACCTGGCCAGGTTTGACGATGCGGCGGGCCGTCCCGGCCTTCAAGCTGATGAGGGGGTTCCGTCCAGGCCCGTAAATTCCGGCAAGGCGAAGGATATGAACGGTCTTGCCAGTTTCCCTGCCGAGCGCCAGCCAGGCATCTTCCGCGTAGAGCCGCGCCAAAGACCGCTCCGCCGAGGGAGCGGGCAGCGCAGTTTCATCCACCCAATCGCCGCCCCGGTCGCCATAGACGCCAATGGTCGAGAGATAGACAATTATCTGCCCTCCGCCGCGGCTTGCCAGCGCACGGCCGAATTGGGCAAGCACTGGATCACCCTTGTCTCCTGGCGGCACGGAGACGAGCACCGCATCTGCCGAGGCGGCGCGCCCGCCAATTCTTTCATCCTGGCGGCTGGGCCCCCAGATGAAAGTCTCGATACCCAGCCTCTCAAGCTCCTCCATCCTTTCAGCCGACCGCACGGTTCCCGCGGCAGTCTTGAAGGATTTTCTGAAACGGCAGACGAAGTAACGCGCGCAGTATCCAAGGCCAAAGACAAAGAGCTTCATGAAGGGCTGTTCCCCCCTGGAGAGGGCCTTTGCGCGGCCATTTTGGCGCTGGCAAGCGCCGAGACCCATTCGGTTTTCACTGTTGCATCCGGCTCGGTCTTGCTCAGACGGGCTGCAAGCTTTGCCACTTCGCCGAAGGGCAAGAGCCGGCCAAGCGCCCAGACCGCCATTGCCCGCACCAGTGGGGAGGAGCTGAAAAGTTTCTCCCTGACTGTTCCTGCAAGCCCGGCATCGCGGCTATTGCCCGCCGCGATCAGGACATTGCGGGTGAAACGGTCATACCCAATCCGCTTCACAGGGCTTCCAGAGAAAAATGCCCGGAATGCCGTGTCATCGAAACGGAGAAAACTGGCAAGAGCGGGTGCTGTAAGGTCCTCGCGCGCCTGAAGCTTGACTTCACGAGCGGCGGAGGCGAATTTGTTCCAGGGACAGACGGCAAGGCAATCGTCGCAGCCGAAAACCCGGTTGCCAATCAGAGCGCGGAACTCCTGCGCAATATGCCCTTTGTGCTCGATCGTCAGGTAAGAGATGCAGCGGCGCGCGTCGAGCACATAGGGCTGGGGAAAAGCCTTCGCTGGGCAAATATCGAGACAGGCGCGGCATCTTCCGCAATGGCCCGTTTCCGCTGCGTCCGGGGGGATCGCCACGTTAGTGAAGATCGCGCCCAGGAAGAGCCACGAGCCGAACTCGCGCGAAACGAGATTGGTGTGCTTCCCAGCCCAGCCCATGCCCGCCGCCGCGGCCAGCGGCTTTTCCATGACGGGCGCTGTATCAACGAAGACTTTAAGCGCACTGCCCGGGGCTTGCGCAGCAAGCCATGAGCCAAGCAGTTTCAGGCGGCCTTTGATGAGACCGTGGTAGTCGCGATTGCGCGCATAGACGGAGATATAGGCCTGAGAGCGTCTCGCAAGCGCCGGCAGGGGGTTCTCCGCGGGCCCGTAGTTCATACCAAGCAGGATGATGCTTGCCGTTTCGGGCCAGAGCTTGCGCGGATCGGAGCGGCACTCTGGCGCCGCATGAAGCCAATCCATCGTCCCCGCAGCGCCGGAGGCGAGCCATGCCTTCAACCGTCCGGGAGCTTCCGGAATCGCGCCAGAATGAGTGACACGGCAGGCATCGAATCCGAGCCGGCGCGCCTGTTCCCGCAGCCTGGCCTTGAAATCCGCGTCTAAAAGTCGAGATCCGCGTAGACCGGATTGGGACAGAAGCCTGGCAGCCTGTCCGCCAGCAGCGCGCGGAACGATGGTCGTGATTTGATCCTGGCGTACCAAAGCTTTGCCGTCTCGTTCTCTTCCCATGGCACATCGCCAAGAAAATCCACGCAGGAGAGATGCGCCGCCGCAGCAAGATCGGCATGCGAGAGACGCTCCCCGGCCAGCCAATTGCGGTGGCTCGACAAATAGCCAATATAGCGCAGATGCGTGCGCAGATTGACGCGCGCGGCATGCACAAGGTCCATATCCGGCCCGCCCCCGCCCTGCTCCCGCGTCATGAACCGTTTATAGACCTTTTCGGTCACGAGCCAATCCGTGACTTCCCGGTAGAATTTCTGGCTGAACCAGTCAAACAGCCGCCGCACTTCGGCACGGGATGCGGGGTCTTCAGGCAAAAGCCTATGTTTGCCCAAGGCAAGGCCGCGGGTTTCATCGAGGTACTCCGCGACCGGTCCCGGCCCAGAGACGGTAAGCCCGGATTGCTCAACGAGAACGGGCGTCTGGCCAGATGGCTCAAGAATCAGAAAATCCCGCCTGCGCTCAAAAGGTTTTTCCTCGATCAGTTCAGGCTTGATGCCGTATTCGCCAAGCAGCAGCCGCACAAAGCGGGAGTGCGGGCAAAGCGGATGATGATAAAGCGTGATCATGCGGCGTCATGTTCGCGTGCTGCCGGACCGGCGGGAATCCGCGGCGCTGGCAACATCGAAAAGCACCCTGCCATCGCCGCCCTTTTCAGATAAGCCATGGACAGATCCCAACTTAAGGTAAACACTTTCTAAAGGCCAATGCCACCTGCACTGCTGCGATTCATTCGGCAAGTCTATGGAGCCGGAAGAGGTGCTTTTTAAATTGCCGTCAAATATGCCAAGAGCGACGCCGCTTTTGCATCTTCAAGGCTTGCAACTATAGTCAATGCGGAAAGCCGCATGAACAAATAAGATCCATCGAGCGATTTATTGAAATTTATGGCCCTTCCGCCGCTCTTAACGCTTCAAAATGGCCGCCGGAAAGGATAGACAGTCATAAGGAATCCAAAATCTTAAAATCTAAGGAGACGAAGCCATGAAGAGGGGAAAGTTGAGGCTAGGTTTAGCAATGCTTATGCTGCTGGCTGGCACAGGCGTGGCAGGGGCTACATGTACAGCGCTGGGAAAAGTTGCCCGGCTGCGCGCCGGGCCTGGGGCGGGCGGAAACTATGTTGATATTCAGCCGCTTGCAAGCCTTCCGCCTTACAATTCCACCTTCGAGGTAAAAAATAACTTGTACTACATCTTGCTTGGCAGTTCCATAGGAGGCCACACCGTTGTCCAGGTGACGGGGGACGCTGCCTCCTGTCCAACGTCAGGCGCTTTTCGCAACGGCGGGGTTGTAATTGGAGTGGACATTCTGCCAAACATCTAGATGAAGGTTCAAAGGTAACTTTTCGCTCCTTCGCGACAGGCAGCAAAATCAGCGGGTTGCTGCCCTGAGGCGGCAAGCTCCGGCACACACGAACGGACTTGCCGCAACAAGAGACTGTTAGCCCGTGGCGGCGTTCTTATTTCCTCAAAAGAGTGACCGGCGTAACTTTACAGTCTTAAAATAAAAAGCGCGGTTGGAATTGGATCCTGGCATCAATCCTTCCAGCATGCCCGCTCAAACTCGTGCCTGATTGTTAACACAATGATATCAGTATGATATGCTATTAATGTTACACATTGCTTGAGCGCCGCCGAGGGCGGGCCAAAAGAAGAAGCGTGGCAGGCGCCTGCCGTTCCCAAGTCTTAACCAAAGCGGCGCTGCTGGCGGCTGCTGTGAGCCGGTGCAGTGAGAGTCTCGCGCGGCAGGCTTCCATGCGCCACAAGCATCCGGGCTGCCCGCTCAGCCGATAAAGGATCCGCAAAGCTCTGGCCCTCCATGACATTGAACCTGGGAGCCGCAGAAAAGAAATCAAAGCTGTGATTATTGGAGTCCCGGGTGACGATGCCCACAGTCTGGCCCGAAACCTGGATCACATAAGCCTCGGACATGCATTCCCCCTTTGCGCGTTTCAAACATGGGCGTCCCGAGAAAAAATGCGCTTTAAGAGCAGGCGTTGGAGACCAAAGCTGCCTAGCGCGCTGCTCTACGTTGAAAGAAACGTTCAACCATCAGAAACTCCGACAACGCCGTGCGGTTTCCTCACAGGAGCTTCGCCGCGCGGCACTAGGGGCGAACATCGCCGGAAAGCTAACCACTGCCCTTGACGTGCGCGCCCTTTTCACGCTCACCGCGCTTTTTCATCGAACCTCAAGCATCATTAAGCATGGTTTGTGCCAATCTGGCACTAATCGAACAAGCTTGACACGCTTTCTTCATTCGCGATGCGGGCAATCGCTTCACCAATCAAGGGAGCAATGGAAACGATCCGGATATTGTTCGATACCCGGATAGCTTCCGTCGCTTGGATCGTGTCCGTAAGGACCATCTCTTTGAGCCGTGAGGCAGCGATCCGGGCCACAGCGCCTCCCGATAGAACGCCGTGGGTAATATAGGCATAAACTTCTTTGGCGCCCTCGCGCAGCAAGGCGTCAGCGGCGTTGCACAAAGTGCCTCCAGAATCAACGATATCATCAACCAGGATGCAGGTCTTGCCTGCGACTTCGCCAATTATGTTCATCACTTCGGAATCCCCTGCCCTTTCCCGGCGCTTATCAACAATCGCAAGCGGGGCGTCGATGCGCTTGGCAAGGGCGCGCGCCCGCACCACGCCGCCGACATCGGGCGAGACAACCATAAGATCGCGAAGATCGAGGTGCTCCTTGATGTCGCGGACTAGGACAGGAGCGGCATACAAATTGTCCGTTGGAATATCGAAAAAACCCTGGATCTGGCCCGCGTGGAGATCGACCGTGAGAACCCGGTCGGCGCCGGCGCGGGTAATCAGATTTGCAACGAGCTTAGCCGAAATCGGCGTGCGGGGACCGGGCTTGCGGTCCTGCCTTGCATAGCCGAAGTATGGGATGACTGCCGTGATTCGCCTTGCCGATGCGCGCCGCAAGGCGTCCGTCATGATCAGGACTTCCATCAAGTGATCATTGGCGGGATAGGACGTCGATTGAACAATGAATGTGTCCTGGCCGCGCACATTCTCCATGATCTCGACGAAGACTTCCATGTCTGCGAACCGGCGAACTTGGCACTTGGTCAAAGGCACGCCAAGATAGGCGGCAATCGCCTCCGTCAAAGCCCTGTTGGAATTGCCAGCAAGAATTTTCACCGTTGTCCGATCCGTTCAGTTTTTCATCCTCTGCGCGTTCCGGAAGGCTGCGTGCCAGCGAAAGTGATTCTGGTCATGCGAGCGGCCAAAGCCAAAGGCCATGGCACGCACGACATAGGGGCTGGCGGCAGAGTGTTCGGATGGTGCAGCGAGAGTGATTTCAGATGCGCTTGGCATGAGGTGCCGGATGAGGCGACGCCTACCATAGCCGGGCGGGGATGGCTACGCCTGCGCAGCGCTTCCGTACCAAGGTTGCCCAGCGCGGCCTTATGGAAAAGGGTTGAAAAATTGCCATGCTCCTTCGAAGGAGCCCGAGCGCAATTAACCCTCCTCTAGCAAAAATACGGCTTGTTCTCAACGGCCGCGCAATGCAGCAAGCACAGAAGCAGAGGCCCGGCCATCCGGGTGCATGCCCGATTTCGATTGAAAATCGGATATCGCCTGCCTCGTCTTGGTGCCGATGACACCGTCGGCTTTGCCATCAAGGTCGTAACCGCGCCGCATCAGCAGCGCCTGAACTTCGCGCCTTTCCGCGCGAGAGAGCCCCGGGTCATTGGTTGGCCAAGCCGCAACGAGTCCGTGGCGGCCCCGCAATCTGTCCGACAGCAAGGCGATCGCCAAGGCATAGGATTCAGCTGCATTATAGGAGTAAATCGCATCAAAGTTCCGTGTGACGAGGAACGCCGGGCCGGCAGGCCCAGCAGGCAGAAGGAGACCGGATGGCGGCCCTGCACCAAGGGGTCTGCCATCGATTCGCGACAGCCCGCGCGCCGCCCAGCTCGCCATCGATTCTTTCCGGCTGCGCCCAGAGGGCCCGGAATAATGTTCCGGCAGCCGCACCTCGAAGCCCCATTCCATGCCCGGGACCCAGCCGCTCTTGCGCAAATAGGCCGCCGTCGAGCCGAGAGCGTCAGGCACCGAATTGATAAGGTCCTTCCGGCCGTCTCCATCGAGATCGGCGGCAATCCGCAAGAATGTTGAAGGCATGAATTGGGTGTGGCCAAAGGCGCCCGCCCATGAGCCATTGAATTGCGCCGGATCAACATCGCCTTGCTGCAAAATCTTGAGCGCGGCAATGAACTCTGAGCGGAAGTAGCTTTGCCGCCTGCCGTCGCAAGCTAAAGTGGCGAGCGATTGGACGATGGGCCGGCTGCCGAAGCTGCGGCCATAGTCCGATTCTACGCCCCATACAGCCGTGATGGTTGCCATATCCACGCCGTAGCGGCGTTGCGCGGCTTCTAGTGCTTGGCTCCAGCGCGCCATCATCGCGCGCCCGTCGCTCACTCTTTCCTCGTCGACGAGCCCAGCGAGATAATCCCAGACCGGCGTCTTGAATTCAGGCTGGGCTTGGGCCAGCGCCAGCACCTCAGGATTGGGGGCAAGGCCGCGGGTTGCGCTGTCGAAGACCGGCGCATCGATTCCGCTCGCAAGCGCCGCGCTGCGAAGCGCAGAGAGACAGCCGGAAAAATCCCCTGCTGCCGCACACACCGCAGGCAGTGCTGCGAGAAAAAAAGCAAGACAAGAAGCGCGCAAATGAAGCATCCGCGTGCGGGTCATCGTCGGGTCATTCACTCCTTACTAAACTCTCTAAACGCTGCGCTGCCCGCTGCAATCATCTGCCAGACCGGCGAAGCAGGTGAAAGTTTTGAGCTAAGCGGCGAGAAGACGCTGCACCTCGTTCACAAGGTCCTTCAAGTGGAAAGGTTTCGAAAGAACCTTGGCTTGCGGGGGGGCGCTATTGTCTGGATTGAGCGCAACGGCCGCAAAGCCCGTGATGAACATCACCTTGATGTCGGGGTCAAGCTCTGTTGCCCGGCGAGCCAGCTCAATGCCATCCATCTCTGGCATGACGATATCAGTAAGGAGCAGTTCGAAGGGCTCCTCCCTCAGCCTGCGGTAGGCGGCTAAGCCGTTGTCGAACGAGGCGACCTCGTAGCCCGCGTTCTGCAATGCCTTGCTGAGAAACCGGCGCATGTCGGAATCGTCTTCCGCCAGCAGGATTTTATAATTGATCGAAATACGTCTCTCTTTCGTGCTCATAGGATGCCTCGCCGCTTAGGCCATCAAAACGCGGCCCGGGTAAAAATCGAGTGAAAATTAGCTGATTTTGCACTATCCGTTAATTTTTCAGCCCTGAGAGTCTTATCTGCTATAGAGCTGGACAGACTGCAATGTCCTTGTCACACTGGCTGGGCTGCCTGCCTTTTGCAAGGCCTTCGCGTGACGAAGGGCTCTGCTGGAAAGGGGCCCGCCCAGGCTCCTCTTGGACAAAATTCTTGAAAGGAATTCCACCCCACGAACCGGAACTTGACCCTCCATTTGAGGTGATCGAGCCCGCCCGTCTCACGTCCCCTCTGGTTTTTTCCTCGCCCCATTCCGGGAATATCTACCCCAAGCGCTTCTTAGAAAGCGCGAGACTGGGAGAAGCCGTGCTTCGCCGGTCGGAGGATGCTTTTGTTGATGAATTATTTGGCGAGGCAGCGGCATTGGGCGCGCCGCTGATCAAGGCGCGCTTTCCCCGCGCTTACCTCGACCTTAACCGGGAGCCTTACGAGCTCGACCCAAGGATGTTCGAAGGGCAGCTTCCTCCTTTTGCCAACACCCGCTCGCTTAGGGTCGCGGGGGGGCTAGGAACAATCGCGCGGGTGGCCGGTCAGGCGCAAGAAATCTATGCGCGGCGTTTGCCAGTCGAAGAAGCGATCGAGCGAATCGAACGGCTTTACAAGCCCTTCCACGCTTGTCTTCTTAGCCTTCTTGAAAGGGCGCAAAGCTCCTTCGGGATCGCGGTTCTGATCGATTGCCATTCGATGCCCTCCGCCTTGAGCCGCTCCGCTCAGTTGCCGTGGCTCGAGGGGCCCGATTTGAATAAGCCTGATTTTGTGCTGGGTGACCGCTTTGGGTCGAGTTGCGCCGCTGAATTTGTCGACGCCGTCGAGAGCGAGCTTCGCGCGCTCGGCTACACGGTGAAGCGCAATAAGCCTTATGCCGGGGGGTTCATCACCGAGCACTATGGCGACCCTGCCAATGAACGCCATGCGATGCAGATCGAGGTGAGCCGGGCTCTTTACATGAATGAAAAATCGGTCTGCAAAAATGAAAGATTTGCCTCGGTGGCGTCAGGTCTTGCCAAGGCGGCATCTCGCCTTGCCGAGGCCGTGGCGCGGCACCGGGGTGGCCAAAGAGCAGCCGCCGAATGATCCCTCGGGAAAACGGGTTCTTCGATTGAATCCTCCGTTAAAGTCTGCAGCGCGGGCCAAAAAACAAAGGGCCGCCTGTGTTGACACAAGCGGCCCAAGTCTAGGGAGGAAACGCCCAAGGAGGGCATCGGCGGCAACAATCTTGCCGCGCTGCAGCAATATGCACGTGCGCCGCACAAAACGCAAGGGGCATCCCTCTAATTTTTTCAGCGGCTGCGGCTGGGTGCAGCAGATCAAATTTGTTTACATCGAGGGCGTATGCAGTCTGGGGCGTCTTTGGCGGGCCCCAGGGCCAAAAGAGGCCGGGGAGCAACCACCGCTGCCTCCTCTTTTTTTGGAGCAGATGCAAAACACTGGAAACAGAACCGGCTTGCCAGAAGGCCAGGTTTCCAGTGCATTGAGATCGCCCCAAAAGCCCTAAGATTGGCCGGGGTTCGGCCGTTTTGCCGGTTTCTAAGGTTTATGCGGCGGGCCAGGCTGGGGAAAGTGGTTACTTGGGCGGCGCGGGCGCAGAGAGCATCCGGAAACGCTGGATAACCTGCCGGCCAAATTCTATGCCGCGCAGCTCGACCGTCTGCCTTGCAACCCATGCGAGCGCGTAAGAAGCTGCCGGAACGGCAATGAGGGCGCCTGCGGCACCGCTCAACGGGGCCAGCAGAGCTTCTGGAGCAGTAAGCCTGGCCCAGGCAAAGATGACAAAAAAATGCATGAGATAAACGCCGTATGAAAGGTCCGCCATAATCGCAAAAGGTCTCGCGCCAAGAATTGCGGGAATGAGCGTTATATGAGCTGGCATTCCAGCCGTTCTTGAGTAGCGGTCGCACAGCGCAGCCGTTGCAAATCCAGCACAGAGCAAAGCCCTGGCGATGCCCGCCTTGAAGTTTTCGCCTCCCCAGAGGGGGAGGATCATCAGGGCTACGGCTACCGCAATGTAGGAGGCTGACTGGCCTCGATTATCGAGTGCAAGAGCGACAAGCATCCCTCCCATGAAAATATTGAGCTTGAGGATTAAAATTGATGGGAGGGTGAATTCGTGCAAAAAGGATGGGAAAATCAATTCGGCTGCCAGACAAACTCCAGCAACGCCTATCGCAAGCGTTATCCAGCCTGTCCGTCTTCCAAGAAGCATGAGAAACGGGAACAGTGCATAGAATTGCATTTCGAGGCTTAGGCTCCAATCCGGCATGCTTGTAGATCTAGAAAAAACCGGAGAAAGCCCAAAAACAAAACTCACGTGACTTAACAGATGGGCCACGAATTGATCATAACTCTCGTTGAGGCCATCCCAGGTATGGTAGTGGAAAGCGCCGTCAAATCCTCTCTCGGATTGCTGATAAATTATAGAAAACAGCAATAGGAAATAATAAAGCGGCGCGATTCTAAAAAATCGCCTGAGCCAAAAAGTGGCCCAGCTCAAAGGGCGGTCTAAAGGCTCGGCTGTTTCGCGCGCAATAGCATGGCGGACCATTAAGAATCCGGAGACGAGCATGAAAAGGTCCACCGGAAGGCTGACCCAGCTCAGCACGCGCAAATTGATATCATAAATAATCAGTATATGCCCAATCATCACCCAGAGGGCTGCGATCCCGCGGAAACCATCCAAATATTTATAATGTTGCAATCTCATCAGAGCTTGATATCACGGTTCCAGACGGGAATGGCGATTGTAACTTAAGTGTGCAAGAGTGGAAGTATGCGCTTGCGTTAGTGGTTATGTTTTTAAGCGCGAGCGGTCTATATAATAGTACCCTGTCCAAATATTCAACAACATTGCATCTTTGCACAGCGCCCCAAACGAGCCTCCCGTTTTTGACAAATGGACCCGCGATCTGACTGCGGCCTCCCGGCATCCAAGTCATTGCCTCCCCTGCCGGGAGCAAAGCCGGCTGGCCGGATTGGCTCGCGCGCGGCCCCTTTTTTGCGCGCCTTCCCAATCAAACCATCGCCGTAACGGATCTGCCGGGCTCAAAAAATCAAAAAAGCAGGCTCCGATGCCGGCTTGGAGGATGCTTTTGCCAAGTTTGTGCATTTTCACGCTTTGACACGTCTTGAAGCGCATGTTTAATGATTGCATTTTTTATTATTAATTAATATATTAAATGATTTTTTGAATGTATAATATAAAAAATTAATGATATATTAAAATATATAATTAATCAGAAAATCTTATTGCCGCCAGCGCAACGAGCTCCTTTATTCCGGCACAGAACTTAAATTTGTAGGGATCGGAATTTACGGTATGTTGCGCCGCAGCGGAAGACGGCGCCGCGGTTCATCCGGGAGAAGAATCTAAAGCGAGGTGCGTTGATCGCCAACTTCGCAGCATTGAGGGAAACCGGAGCGCGGCGGGATGCAGGCGCATTAGGGGCAGAAGAAAGCATGGCTACGGTTCCATTTCGAGACCTGCGCAGCCAGCGCATCGTCTTTTGCGCTTTGGAGACCTACTCAAAAATCGGCGGGTTGCAGAATTTCAACCGCCGGGTCATCCGTGCTCTCGCGGCTCGCTCTGTGTCACAAAACGAACCGCCCGCGCGTGCCGTTCTGCTGCGCGACCCCGCCGCCGCCCTTCCTTCCCTCCCGGGAGCGGAGATCATAGGCATCAATAGCCGCCCAGGATTTTTTGCCAGCGCTTTGCGCGAAGCCTTAAAGAGCAAGATCTTCATCATCGGCCACATCAATCTCCTCCCCCTTGCCGCCGCTGTCCACTGCCTCAGGCCCAGCCTGCCCATCCTGCTCTTTGTGCACGGCGACGAGGTCTGGAATCATCCCCGTCACCGCAGAAAGCGGTGGCACGAATCCTGGCTTCTTCACGCCCTCACCTTGATCGCCTCAGTCAGCCAATTCACTGCCAATGCCATGACCCGCGAGTTTGGCGTTTCCCCTGGCAAGATCCGCTTGCTGCCAAACGCCGTCGACCCGCTCGAAACGCCGCCTGATTCTTCCGCCCGCGCTCAAGCGGCTGTCTTGACTGTATCCCGGCTGGGCGCAGGCGACCGTGAGAAGAACGTTGATTCGGTGATCAGGGCAATTGCCGAGCTCAAGAGCGAGATCCCCGGGCTGAGATACGAGATTGCCGGCGACGGTGTCTTGAGGCCTGAGCTTCAGTCCCTCGCAGCGGAACTGGGTATTGCGGACATTGTAAAATTTCTTGGCCGGCTAACCGATTCCGAGCTTGACGCGGCCTACGCCAGGGCCTGCGTCTTTGCCATGCCATCATCAAAGGAAGGGTTTGGAATTGTTTATCTTGAAGCTTGGCAGCGCGGTCTGCCGGTGATTTGCAGCACCGAAGGCGCCGCGCCCGAGGTGGTGACCGATGGGTCCGACGGGTTTGCGGTAAACCCTTCGGATATCGCGTTGCTCGCGAGCCGCCTTCGCTTTCTGCTTTCGGAGCCAGATGCAGCCAGAGCGATGGGCGAAAGGGGGCGCCGGAAGGTCGAAGCGCATTACCTGGATCCTGCGTTCCGGTCGAACCTCGACGAGATCCTTGGCGAGCTTCTCGCCGCGCCCCGTGAAGAAAAGGCCCTTCGCGCCTTTTTGCCTTGAATTGAAAAGCCGGAAATTGACCTTCCGGAACACAAATATTATCTCGTTGCTATGGCGTTACGCAGAATTATCACCCTCCCCGATCCGCGCTTGCGCCTTGTAAGCGCCCCGGTGCCCGCGGTCGATGGCGAAGTCCGCGCGCTGATGGATGACATGCTTGAGACCATGTACGCGGCCCCCGGCGTCGGGCTCGCTGCGATTCAAATCGGCGTGCAAAAGCGCGTCATTGTGCTCGATGTCGCCAAGCGTGAGGACGAGGAGGCCAAACCGCAGCCCTTGTGCCTCGCCAATCCCGAAATTGTCTGGGCCTCAGAAGAGCGGTCGGTCTATCAGGAAGGCTGCCTGTCGATACCGGATATTTTCGAGGAGGTCGAGAGGCCGGCAAGGGTGCGCGCCCGTTACCTCGATCGCGACGGGCGCGAGCAGGAAATCGAAGCAGCGGGCATTCTAGCCACTTGCCTGCAGCATGAGATCGATCATCTCAACGGCATTTTATTCATTGACCGGATCTCACGCCTCAAGCGCGATTTGCTGATGCGGAAATTCCGGAAATCCGCCAAGCACAGAAGCCATTCTCCTGGCAAGGGCGGAACAGACAAGGAGCGAGCGGCGGCAACCAGCTAAGCCGTTCTTGCCGCCAGCCGCAAATATACCGAAAACACCGGGCCAGAACCATTGCGCGTCGTTTTTATGGGCACTCCTGCGTTCGCAGTGCCCGCGCTTGCTGCCATTGTGAGGGAGGGTCATGCCGTCCCGGCCGTTTATACGCGTGCCCCAAAACCTGGCGGGCGGCGCGGCCTAGCGCCTGCGCTCACCCCGGTTCATGAAGCAGCCTTGCGCTACGGGCTAGAGGTGGCCGCGCCGCAAACGCTGCGAACGCCCGATGCCGCTGCCCGTCTGCAAAGCTACAGGCCTGACGTTGTGGTTGTTGTCGCTTATGGCTTGATCCTTCCCAAAGCTGTCCTCGATGTGCCTCCGAAGGGCTGCCTCAATCTTCATGCGTCACTGCTTCCGCGCTGGCGCGGCGCAGCGCCAATACAACGCGCCATAATGGCTGGCGATTCCGAAACGGGCATCGCCGTGATGCGCATTGCGGAGGGCCTCGACGAAGGCGATGTTGCGCTTGCCGAGCGCATCCCGGTCGGCCCTGACATGACTGCTGGCGAACTGACGGCCGCGCTTGCCGATATTGGCGCCGAGCTTATCGTCAGCGCGCTTTCAGCGCTGGAACGCGATGAGCTCGTTTTCACGCCGCAGGCAAAAACCGGAATCACCTATGCCCATAAGATCGGAAAGGAAGAGGCGCGGATCGACTGGCGGCGCACCGCCGGAGAAATCCATAATCTCGTGCGGGGCCTTTCCCCTTCTCCTGGGGCCTGTTTCGAAGCCGATCTTGGCAAAGGGCCCGAGCGCATCAAGGTCTTGCGCACCGGGATTGCGGAAGGGAAAGGAGCGCCCGGCCTCATCCTGGATGACCGCCTGACGGTGGCCTGTGGAGAAGGAGCCATCCGCCTGCTCGAGGTTCAACGCTCAGGCAAGACGCAAATGCCAGCTGCCGAATTTCTTCGCGGCGCGCCGCTCCCCCGGGGCACTATGCTTCCCCAGGCAAACCATGCCGCGCTATAAGCTCACTCTTGAATACGACGGATCGCCCTTTGTTGGCTGGCAGCGGCAAGCCAATGGCCTTTCGGTTCAGGAGGCCCTCGAGAGGGCGCTCGAATCCCTTACTGGCGAGCGCGCGTCTATCCGCGGCGCCGGGCGCACCGACAGCGGTGTTCATGCCCTCGGCCAAGTGGCCCATGCCGATCTTGCCAAGGCGTGGAGGCCCAGCATTTTGCGCGACGGGCTCAACGCGCATTTACGGCCTCATCCCATAGCAATCTTGTCGGCGAAAATTGTGCCTGGGAGTTTCGATGCGCGTTTTTCCGCGATCCGGCGCCACTATCTCTACCGGATCATCAACCGCCGCGCTCCCTTGACGGTTGCCCATGGCCGCGCCTGGCTCGTTGGAAGGCCGCTCGATATTGGCGCGATGCGGAAAGCCGCAAGCCACCTCATTGGCCGCCACGACTTCTCGACGTTCCGGGCGGCTGAGTGCCAAGCGGCGAGCCCCATCCGGACTTTGGACCGGCTTGATATTGATATTGGTGCGGAGGCTGGAGAGATTCGCTTCCTGGCAAGCGCGCGCTCCTTCCTGCACACGCAAGTGCGGTCGATGGTCGGCTCTCTTGTGCACGCCGGCACAGGCAAGTGGAGCGAGAGAGACTTTATTGCCGCGCGCGACGCGCGCGACCGCCGCTGCTGCGGTGTGATCGCCCCGCCCCAAGGGCTGTACCTCATACATGTCGATTATGACGCCGCAGCGGAAGACGTGCCCGGGGCCGCAGAAGATCTTGAACCAGGGCCCGCCGGGATGCCTCCCCTTAGCCCCAGCGGAGGACACGGCCTTAGCCCGCCTGATTGAAATTTCCGCGATTCTGCTCCATCTTATACCCATGCTGAGCTGTTAGGCTCAGCAAATGGAGGATCAATACACTGATACCCTCAACATATGCGGAGGCGGCGCCTCAGCCGCTCCACCCGGCACAGGGTTATGCTGAGCCCGGGCCGGGGCCATTTCTGCAAACTGTCCTGGCTTGTCTCGAAGATTCGAAGGCCGAGGACATCGTCAGAATCGACCTGCACGGCAAAACCACCCTCGCTGACGTCATGATCATCGCAAGCGGGCGCTCCAACATACATGTCGGGGCCATTGCTGAGCGTGTCATAGCCGCTTTCAAGAGGATGCGCCATCAACCGCCCCGGGTCGAGGGCCTGCGGAATTGCGACTGGGTCCTTATCGATGGCGGAGATATCATCGTTCATATTTTCCGCCCCGAAGTGAGGCAATTCTACAATCTCGAGAAGATGTGGAGCGTCGACCGCCCCGGCGAGCGCCGCCTGGGCTAGTCCATTCACCAAGAGATGCGTGTTCTGCTTGCCTGTGTCGGGCGGTCTAAGACTGGCCCCGAGCGGGAGTTGTCCGCGCGTTACCTTGAGCGCTCCCGCGCCTTAGGCCGCGTGACAGGCATTTCAGGCGTCGAGCTTCGCGAGTTGGACGAAAGCCGCGCAGCGCGGCCTGGCGACCGCAAAAGGGAGGAGGCAAAGGCGCTTTGCGCCCTTCTGGCTCCGCGCGCCCGCATCATTGCGCTCGATTGCGGCGGAACGCAGCTCACAAGCCGCGCTTTCGCCGCCGAGTTTCGCAAAGCGAGAGACGATGGCGTGCCGCTCATCGCTTTGGTCATAGGTGGTCCCGACGGCCTCGATCCGGGCTTTTTGGCAATGGCCTCGCTCACACTTTCATTCGGAAAGATGACATGGCCGCACCAGATCGTGCGGATTATGGCCGCCGAGCAAATCTACCGTGCGATGGCAATCCTTTCAGGCCACCCCTATCACCGGGATTGACCTTATGTCTTGGAGGCTGCCGCAAGAGCGCCATTTTTTCTGCATTCCTTGGCGCAATGCGGCAATTGTCTGCGGCCCTGAGACGAGCCGCCGGTGGAAGACCTTGGCAGCGCCCCGCTCACGCTCTTCGAATATTTCATTCCGTGCGGCATTCTGCCGCCGCGCATCCGGTCTCTGCCTCGCAATTCTGGCGCTGCCATGCGCTGCCGCTCAACCAGACCGGCCCGCTGCCTCAGATACAACTGGCTCTGCCGCCGAGCTGAACAGCCGGAGGCTTGAGCTTCGCGGAATGGAGGACACTCTTCAAGCCTCCCAAGAGCAGCACAAAAGGATCGAAGCCGAGATCGCCGCGATCCGCGCCGACCGCGCGAAACTGGTCGAAGCGCTTTTCGACGCGACCCAGAACGTCAGTGAACTCGAACGGAAGATCACCGAGACGGAAATGAGGCTCGATGCGCTGACAGGCTCCGAAGATGCGATCAAACGGTCGCTCGAAAGCCGCCGCGCGGTCATTGCGGAAGTTCTCGCCTCGCTGCAGCGGATGGGGCGCAAACCTCCCCCGGCCCTTCTCGCCGCGCCCGAGGACATGCTTTCTGCCATCCGGACGTCCATGCTCCTCGGTGCCGTGCTGCCGCAGATGCGGGGCGAAACCGAAGCGCTTGCCGCCGACCTCTCCGATTTGATGCAGCTCCGGCAGTCGATTGCCTCCGAGCGCGAAATTCTTTCGTCTGAAGTGGCCAAGCTGCGAGCCGAGCGCCAGCGGCTTGCTGCGCTTGTTGAGGCGCGCCAAGCCGCTCTATCGGCAGCCGAGCGGGCGCTCGATGCAGAGGCCGCGCGCGCAAGCGATCTGGCGAAACAGGCCGCGAGCCTCAAAGAGCTTATTGCCCGGATGGAGACGGAGGTTGCGGCTGCCGCCCGCGCGGCCGATGCGGCGCGCAAGGCTGATGAGGCGCGCCAGCGGGCGGCGGAAGCCGCACAAGCAGGAGGCGGGCAAAAAGCCGCGATGGCGCCTTTCAGGAACACAGCAAGGCTTGCGCCCGCTGTCGCCTTTGGCGAGGCCAAAGGCCTTTTGCCCCTGCCCGTAAATGGAACGCTTCAGCGAGGCTTTGGAAGCAGCGACGGCTTTGGCGGGACCGAAAAAGGGCTCTTTATCGCCACCCGCAGCGAAGCTATCGTCACCTCGCCCTGCGACGGCTGGATTTCTTTTGCCGGCCCCTACCGCAGCTACGGACAACTTTTGATCATTAATGCTGGTCAAGGCTACCATATAATCCTTGCCGGGATGGACAAGATCAACGTAAATGTTGGGCAATTCATTCTTGCGGGGGAGCCTGTCGCCGTTATGGGCGGCGGTTCCGTAAGGGCGGCCGCGGCCATCGCTCTCGGGGCGGCACAACCCATCCTTTACGTTGAGTTCCGCAAGGACGGCGTGGCGATCGATCCGGGCCCGTGGTGGGCGAAGCCAGAATTGCAGAAGGTTCGCGGATAATGCGCAAAGTCTTATCTCTTCTTCTCGGCGCCAGCCTTGGCGCAGGGCTTGTCTCACTGGCAACGAAGTTTCCTGTCTTTCCGGAGGCAACCGCGCGCGCTGCCGCATCTGACACTTACCGCAGCCTTAACCTGTTTGGCGACGTCTTCGAGAAGATCCGCTCCGACTATGTCGAAAAGCCCGACGAGCAAAAGCTCATCGAAGCGGCAATCAATGGCATGCTGAGCTCGCTTGACCCGCATTCGAGCTATATGGACGCGAAGAGCTTCCGCGACATGCAGGTGCAGACCCGTGGCGAATTCGGCGGCCTTGGGATCGAAGTCACGCAAGAAGATGGGCTCATCAAGGTGGTGACCCCTATCGACGACACGCCCGCGTCACGGGCTGGAATCCTCTCGGGCGATATTATTGCAGCCATAGATGGGGAAAGCGTTCAGGGCCTGACCCTCAATCAGGCCGTCGACAAGATGCGCGGCGCGCCAGATACACCGGTGACGCTGAAAATCCTGAGGGGCGCAAATAAGGAGCCGCAGGACATCAAGCTGATGCGCGCCATCATTCAAATCAAGTCCGTGCGCGCACGGCAAGAGGGCGACGATATCGGTTATATCCGAATCACGCAGTTCAACGAGCAGACCAACGACGGTGTCCGCGCTGCTATGCAGAAGTTTCAGAACGATATCCCGGCGAGCAAGTTCAAAGGGTACATTCTGGATTTGCGCAATAATCCCGGCGGCTTGCTCGACCAGTCGATCGCCGTCGTCAACTGCTTCCTCGATCGCGGTGAAATCGTTTCAACCCGTGGCCGCAATCCAGAGGAAACAATGCGGTACAATGCCCGTCCCGGCGATCTGTCAAAGGGCAAGCCTGTCATCGTGCTGATCAACGGAGGGTCGGCATCGGCATCGGAAATCGTCGCGGGGGCTCTGCAGGACCACAAGCGCGCAACCATTCTCGGCACGCGCTCTTTCGGCAAGGGCTCCGTGCAGACGATCATCCCGCTCGGCCAGAACAATGGCGCGGTGCGGCTCACAACAGCGCGCTACTACACGCCTTCTGGGCGGTCCATCCAGGCCAAGGGCATTGAGCCGGATATCACCGTGCTTCAGGATGTGCCCGAAGAGTTTAAGGGCAAGGATGATACGAAGGGCGAAGCCTCTCTGAAGGGCCACCTGAAGAATGGCGAAGACGAAAAGGGAGGCTCGCAAGCCTATGTTCCGCCCGACCCCAAAAACGACAAGCAGCTCATCGCTGCAGAAGACCTTTTGCGCGGCGTGAATAAAGCCATGAACAAGATCACGTCAGGAGCTGGCGCTGACAACGCCAGAGTTCCGAATTAATGCGCTGGGCGCCGCGCCTGCGCTGGTGCTTGAGCTCCCCGCCAACAGCGGGGAGCGGCGGACGGCCGGGAAACAGGGCTTGTCCTTGCCTCCGGCCTGCCTGCAGAGTTTAGCGGTCTCCAGATATCGTCCAAGGGGATCGGGCTATCACCGGTTGATTAGAGCGAACCTCCCTTCGAGCCTGCGCCATGCAAATTCAGCGGTCCGCCCAACGGACATAACATAAATGCGGCTTGTGCTCCGCGCGGCCTGTCGGCTGGAGATTTGCCCTTTCAGTTCTTTGACCCCTCCCTATGCAGCAGGGCAGCGCGGGTCTTCCGGGCGCATCGGATCGGATCACGCCTTTGTTGCCAAGGCGAGGCAGGGCTCCCATGGACTACTCGGATTACCGCCCCTGCGTCGGCATCATGCTCTTCAGCCGCGCGGGGCTCGTTTTCATAGGCCGCAGGCGCAGAGACAACATCCCTGAGCATTTGCGCCTTGGCTATGAATGGCAGATGCCTCAGGGAGGGATCGATGCCGGCGAGGATCCGTATCAGGCTGCCTTGCGGGAGCTGCGCGAGGAAACCAACATCACATCCACGTCTTTCCTCGCCGAGTCGCCAGAGTGGTATTGTTACGATTTGCCGGGAGAGGCGGTGAAAAAGGCCTTCAAAGGCCGGTTTCGCGGCCAGCGGCAGAAATGGTTCGCTTTGCGCTTCGAAGGCAGCGAGAGCGAAATCGACATCGATTCTCCTGCCGGGGGGCATAAGCCAGAATTTGATGCTTGGCGCTGGGAGGAAGCCAGCCGTCTCTCGGGTCTCATCGTCCCCTTCAAGCGGCCCGTTTACGAAAAAGTCATCGAGACGTTTGGCCATCTGGCCAAACCGCGTTAGATCTCTTTGTGCTGGCCCTCGGGGAAGGGCCGGCTGCCGCCCAGCATGGTTCAGCGGGGGAGCCCCGGCCTAGCACCGGCCGCCATACCGCTATGGCAGCACAGATCAAAGGCATCATGCCGGGGCATATAGCTGGGTTCGTCTCTGAACTTAGGGAGGTTACACGCATGACGGTTCTGCAAGAAGTTCTGAAGGCTAATGAGGCCTATGCTTCGTCTTTTGGCGCAAAATCACAGCTCGCCTTGCCGCCTGCGCGCAGGTTTGCCATTTTGACTTGCATGGATGCGCGTCTTGACCCTGCAAAATATGCAGGGCTCTCCGAAGGCGATGCTCATGTCATACGAAACGCCGGCGGCCGCGCAAGCGACGACGCTATCCGCTCGCTGGTCATTTCTTACAAGCTGCTCGGCACGCAGGAATGGTTCGTCGTCCACCATTCGGATTGCGGCATGCAACTCTTCGATGATGAGATCATGGGCAATCTCCTGGAACAAAGCCTTGAGACAGCAACGATCGACGAAAAGGGCTGGCATGATCATGGGCGCGGCCCCGGAAGCGTGCAAGGACGTTATATCAAATGGCTCACCTTTAAGGATCTTGCAGCAAGCGTTGTTGAGGACGTGAAACGCATCCGGTCGCATCCGCTGGTGCCGGGCCGGATACCGATTTATGGATATTACTACGACGTGAAAACAGGCCGCCTAGTCGAGGTGCCCGAAGCAACGGCTGCGGGCAAGCCAACGGCCTGAGGGCCCTCCCGTGATCTGAGACGCGCGGATACGGCGGCTGCCGGTCCGCGCTTTTTTCGGAAAATTCCAGCGTCCCGCCCTGCGAGCCTATTTCCAGAAACCGGCCCTTCGCCCGCTTTGCTTAATCTGCGATGATGATTTCTGGCTCGCGGCGGATCAGCCGCCCAAGCTGCCTGAGACGGTTGAGCAGCCTTTCGCTCGCAAGGTCAGCGAAGCGCTGCGGCAGGGACAATATCAGCTTATTCTTGAGGCAGCTGAGAGATGCCGAAGGCAAAACGCCCGGCATTGCACCAGAGATTACAAAGGCGGCGCGCGTTGCCGCAGCTACGATGCGGGCCCTTTCAAGCATGCGCGCGGGAACGAGCGCGCGCAATTGCGGGCTCACATCCGCATCGACCCCTAAATAGCGGTAGGAGGCCGTAAGCGCGAGAAAGGAGCGGCCTGGGTGATCGACGCCGATGAAAGCCGCGTTTTCAACGATGTTCATGCTTTCTTCGTGCCGGTGGTCCGGATGCGCCCGCCAATTCACATCCGACAACAGACAGGCAGCTAGGCGAAGGCGTCTTTCTTCTGGTGTCTCCTCGGCGTGGAGGGATTTCATGAAACCATCCGACCAAGCGCAAAGCTCCTCGGCATATCCTGGGGCGCGCGAAAAAAGGCGGTCGAATTTCGCCGCGGCGGCAAGCAATGGGTCCTGGCGCCGCTGCTCGATATCGAGCATCTCGTAAAGGACGCCTTCGCGCACGCCCGCCGCGGAAAACATGATTTCGCGCGGCTGCGCCCGGCGGATGATCTCGTCAAGCACGACGGCGCCATAAGCGAGAAGCGGCCGGCGTGCAGCGCTGACCGCGTCAATCGAGATCAGCGTGTCGGCACTGGCCCGCTCGACGAGTCCGGCAAAATCGGCAGCCTCCGGAGCGGGAATGACATATCCGTGCGTGACGCCAAGGGGATAATTGCGCAACCGCATGTGCAGCTTGGCAAGCGCGCGCCAAGTCCCGCCGACAGCATAGAAAACGCGCCCTGCGAGGCGCTCTGTGATGTGGGAGCCAGAGAGGGCCTGGCGCACGATTTTGCTCGCCTCGCGCGGCGACCGGCCGGAGGCATCCATCAATGTAAGACCGCCAAGCGGCAGGCTCGTGCCCTTTCCGGCATGCGTGCCCTTGACATCAATCAATTCAAGCGATCCCCCGCCGAGATCGCCGACCACCCCATCGGGCTTCAGGATGCCAGAGATCACACCATAGGCCGAAAGCTCCGCTTCCCGGCCGCCAGACAAAAGAGTCACCGGAGCTCCGATCGCCTCCGCTGCGGCGGACAGAAATTCGGCGCCATTCGAGGCATCGCGCGCGGCAGCCGTTGCAAGCACATGCAGCGACGACACACCCATGATTTTGTTCAGAGTCCGGAAACGGCGCAGCGCGGCGAGCGCCTTTTCCACGCCCGCTTCCGGGAGGCGCCCGGTCGTGGCGATCCCCGTTCCAAGCGCGCAAAGCGACTTTTCATTGAAAATGGGAAGCGGCGAGCGGCTCAAAGATTCATAGACCACAAGCCGCACGGAATTCGAGCCCACATCGACGATCGCGATGGGAGCTTTTTCGCGCAGAGATGCCCTCGCGCTTTCGCAAGCTTCCTGAACCAAGCGCTCAGCGCCCGCCCAGCCGTTTGAGGAGGATTTCTGGGCTGGAAGTTTTGAGAGATTTTCCACGGCCGGACAAACTGGGGTTGGTCATGAAATAGGAATGGGCATTAAAGGGCTCTTCGTTCTCGGACACGGTGATGCGGCTGCTCGATCCATCCGGCAAAACCATGTAGCTCTGCTGATTGTCGATCAGATTGGCAACCATGATCTGGCCGAGGACCTGCTCATGCACGGTCGGATTGAGAATGGGGAGCAGAACTTCCACCCGCCGGTCAAGATTGCGCGGCATGAGATCCGCTGAGGAGATGTACACATGCGCCTTAGGGTGCGGCAGATTGTGCCCCCCTCCGAAACAATAGACCCGCGCGTGCTCTAGAAAGCGGCCGACGATTGATTTTACTCTTATGTTGCCGGAAAGCCCCTCAACGCCAGGCCGCAGGCAGCAGATCCCCCGCACCACGAGGTCGATATTCACGCCGGCGCGGCTTGCTTCATAAAAGGCATCAATGATCTCTGGATCGACAAGCGCGTTGCATTTTGCCCAGATCGCGCCTGGCTTCCCCGCCTTGACGAAGGCGATTTCCTCTTGGATGTGATCAAGCAGCCGGCGCTTGAGCGAGATCGGCGAGACGGCCATGCACTCAAGGCCTGCAGGCTCGGCATAGCCCGTGATGTAATTGAAGATCCGCGCAATATCCCGGCCGATCATGGGATCGGCTGTAAAGAACGATATATCCGTGTAGATCTTGGCGGTTACCGGGTGATAGTTGCCCGTCCCGACGTGGCAATAGGTGACAAGCGCCCCGCCCTCGCGCCGCACAACCATCGATAGCTTTGCATGAGTCTTCAGCTCGATGAAGCCGAAGACCACTTGCGCCCCTGCACGCTCGAGATCGCGCGCCCAGCGGATATTCGCAGCCTCGTCGAACCGCGCCTTAAGCTCGACGAGCGCTGTCACCGACTTTCCAGCTTCTGCCGCGTCGATGAGGGCGCGGACAATCGGGCTATCGGACGATGTCCGGTAAAGCGTCTGCTTGATTGCGATGACATTCGGATCGACTGCCGCCTGGTTGAGGAACTGCACGACGACATCGAAGGATTCGTAAGGGTGGTGGACAACAAGGTCCTTTTGCTTGATCGCCAGAAAGCAATCGCCGCCGTTATCGCGCACCCGCTCCGGAAAGCGCGGGTTATAGGGCGTGAACTTGAGGTCCGGGCGGTCAAGGGCAACGAGCTCCGAAAGCTCGTTCAAAGCAAGCATTCCATCGAGGACGAATGTCTCCTCGTTAACGATCCCAAGCTCCTCGGCAACAAAAGAACGAAGCTCGGGCGGCGTGAGACTGTCAAATTCGAGACGGATCACAGACCCGCGGCGACGGCGCTTCAGCGCGCTTTCGAAAAGCCGCACCAGATCCTCCGCTTCTTCCTCGACCTCGAGATCGCTATCGCGGATGATTCTGAAAAGCCCATGGCCGCGCACCTTATAACCGGGGAAAAGGCTCTGCGTGAACATGCCAATGGCGCTCTCGAGCGATACAAAACGCATGCCCTTTCCGCCGCACTCCTCGGGGAGGCGGATAAAACGCTCGATCTTTGCCGGGAGGCGGATCAGCGCCTTGTGGTTCTTCAGATCGGCAGGGCCTGCCAGTTCGAGCGCAATTGTAAAACCAAGGTTTGGGATGAAGGGAAAAGGATGCGCCGGATCGACCGCAAGGGGCGTTAGAACCGGAAAGATATGGTTCATAAAATGATGATGAAGCCATACGGCCTCGGCTTTATTGAGATCCGGCGGATCAACGATCGCAATTCCCGCTGCCTCGAGCTCCAGGCGCAGCTCGCGCCAGCGCCGCTGCTGCTCTGCGGCGAGGAGACTGACACGCTCGTGAATCTTGGCAAGCTGCTCGGCGGGCGAGAGACCGTCCTCAGAGGGCGTCGTAATCCCAGCGCGTATCTGGCCGCAAAGCCCAGCCACCCGCACCATGAAGAATTCATCAAGGTTGCTTGCTGATATCGAGAGAAAGCGCAGCTGCTCCAGCAAAGGATGGTTCCGGTTCGACGCTTCCTGCAGCACGCGCCGGTTAAACTCGAGCCAGGAGAGCTCGCGGTTGATGAACCGCTGAGGCGAGCGCAAAAGCTCTGATTCTTCGCCAGCTGGCTCCTGACCTTCTTCGATTGGCAAAGCCACGGCCGCTGCGCCTGATGCGAACCTCGCGGTGTCATCCCCTGCATTGAAGTGCCGGTGACCCGCAAGGCTCTCCGCCGCGGCCGCAACGGCTTTTGCCAGATGTTCATTTCGCACCGGGCGTCTTGGCGGCGCCCGCCGCTTTGCCACGGCGAATTTTTGCTCCTCAGCTCGCGTGCTCAAATTTTCCTCCTGGAAAAGCGGAAGCTGACTGTCTGTGCCGGTGATGACAAGCAAATGACCGCCCAGATGGGAACTTGCCATCCGAATGCGGCACCGCCGTTGCATCTTCCCGGCGCCTTCGCGGCTGGGCTGGCGGCGGGACGGCTATCCCGACCTCAGGAATGGCCGGTTGCTTTCCAAACCGGACGCTACCACATCTGTGACGGTCCGGCATATATGGAATTTCGTACTGGAGACAGGCCTATGCGGATCGGTATCCCGAGAGAAATCAAGAAACAGGAATACCGGGTCGGGCTGACGCCAGACTCCGTGCGGGAATTTGTGGCAGCAGGACACAAGCTTTGCGTTGAAACCGGCGCTGGCGCAGGAATCAACGCCACGGATCAGGACTATCGCAATGCCGGCGCTGCAATCGCTGCAACGGCAGACGAAGTCTTTGCCCAGGCCGACATGATCATCAAAATCAAGGAGCCTCAGGAGAGCGAATGGACGAAGCTTCGCGAAAATCAGATCCTTTTCGCCTACTTGCATCTTGCGGCCAACCCTGCCCTCACGAAAGCCTTGCTCGCCTCAGGCTGCACGGCCGTTGCCTATGAAACCGTCACGGGCCCATCCGGGAGCGGTTTGCCGCTTCTTGCTCCGATGAGCGAGGTTGCCGGGCGGCTGGCGATCGAGGCCGCAGGCTTTGCGCTTCAGCGTCACAATGGCGGCTGCGGCATTTTGCTGGGCGGCGTGCCGGGCGTTCCTCCAGCGCGTGTGGCCATTTTGGGCGGAGGCGTCGCAGGGACCCAGGCGGCGCGCATGGCCGTCGGCCTTGGCGCCGATGTAACGATCCTCGACACCTCGCTTCCGCGCTTGCGGGAGCTCGACGAAATGTTCCAAGGCCGGGCAAAGACAAGATTCGCCTCGATGGCGGCGATCGAGGACGCCGTTGTCTCGGCTCACGCCATCATTGGCGCAGTCCTCGTTCCAGGGGCTGCAGCACCAAAGCTTGTCAAAGAGCCTATGCTCAAGCGTATGAGACAAGGCGCCGTGGCTGTCGATATTTCAATCGATCAGGGCGGCTGCTTTGAAAGCTCGCGCCCCACCACTCATTCTGCGCCGACATTCATCAAGGACGGCGTTGTCCATTATTGCGTCGCCAATATGCCCGGAGCCGTGCCCTACACTTCGACGCATGCGTTGAACCATGCCATCCTTCCCTATGGGCTCGCTCTGGCAGCTGGCGGCCTCGCAGCCATTGCTGACAACCCCGCATTGCGCAATGGCCTCAATGTGCACCGCGGCTATGTCACGCATCCCGCGATCGCTGCAAGCTTAGGGTTTGCCCTGAAGGCGCCCGAAGCGGCGCTCGCGGCTTGATCCCGGCCTCCCAATGCGCGGCCGCCTTAGGCTTGGCTTACCGGATAACCGGCACAGTCTTTGGGTAGTTCAAGTCGTAGGTTTTGTTCTTCAAGGGATCGAAGGGCGTGCCTGCTGAGGCGTCAAAGGCGTGTGCCCGCCGGGGAGCGGAGCCTGCCGGCGCTGCCTGGGCCGCCTGAGGAGGAATTGGCGCTTCCTGCGAATCTGCCTGCGCCGCCGTCCGGCTCAACCGCTCTTCGCCCGCCATTTTGGCGCCAGCGCCGCGCAAACCAGGGGTCATGCCGCCTGCGGCCAAGGTCTCTGTCTCATTCTCATCACCCTCTGGCCCGTCAAGAATCGCAGCCGGAGCCATTCCGCCCAACGATATCCCAAGCTCGTCAAGCCCAGGCCCAAAGGTATAAGCGCTCGCGCGAGCCTCGCCTGGACGGGTTTTGTTAAGTTTGTTTTTGGCTTTTATCCCAGCCAGCGCGCCAGTGATGGCGGCTTCTGCGGGTGAATGTGAAAACGGCGTCAAAGAGCGCGCGGCATTCTGTGCGTCAACCATCGGCGCGGGCAAGGCGCCGTAGACGGACCCCGGCGTGCCAAACTCGCTCTTGCGGCCTCCCCCAGGCGCTGCAGGGGGCGGAGGCGCTCCTTGCGGCTCGGACTTAAGGGTCTCAGGCGCCGCCTTGCCGGCATCCGGCACGGCTTGCTGCAGCTGCCTATCCCTGGCTTCCTTTTCGAGCTGGCGCCAGCGCTGAACGTTCCGGCTGTGCTGATCGAGAGATTCGGAGAACACATGCCCGCCGGTGCCGTCTGCGACGAAATAAAGATCCTGCGTGCGCGAAGGGTTGGCGACCGCTTCGAGCGCCGCGCGGCCTGGGTTGGCAATTGGCCCGGGGGGCAGCCCGTCGATCAAATAGGTATTGTAGGGGGTGAACTTTTCGAGCTCGGATTGCGTGATACCCCGCCCAAGCGAGCCCTTGCCGCCAACTAGGCCGTATACAATCGTGGGATCGGACTGCAGCCGCATTCCCTTCTTGAGGCGGTTCAGAAACACGCTGGCGACCCGGGGCCTTTCGTCGGCTTTGCCCGTCTCCTTTTCCACAATCGAGGCGAGGGTGATGAGCTCATAGGGCGAGCGCAGCGGGAGGCCGCTTGCCCGGCGCGCCCAAATAAGATCGACCGCGCGTTTTTGATCGTCCTGCATCTTCTTGACGATGTCAGCGCGCGGCGTGCCTCGGGCAAATTTATAGGTCTCCGGTAGGAGGCTGCCCTCTTTGGGCAGATCAATGATCTCGCCCACCAGAATATCGCTCTCGCGCAGGCGCTCGACGATCTGTTCGCTCGTTAAGCCTTCCGGAATCGTAATGGCGTGGAGCACCTGCTTGCCGCTTACAAGCGTGTCGATCACCTCCCTGAGACTCGCATTCTGCTTGAAAAGATATTCGCCCGATTTGACCTTTGAGCGGTTCCCCTCTACCAGCAGCGCCATATTCAGGAGGAAGGGGCTGTCGACTACGCCTTCCCGCTCAAGTTCGGCGATAATGTCGGCGACTTCCGTGCCAGGCGAGATATAAACGACTTTGCTGGCCGTGAGAGGCCCAGGCTCGCGCATCCGGTGCTCGCCCCAGGCAAGCGCCGCAAGAGCAGCAATGGCGGCGATCAGCAAAAAGGAGAGAAAGCCGCTGAATGCGGAAAGCCCTGGGCGTCTGCGGCTTGGCGGTATGGGCGGCGGCGGCGGGGCATCAGGCTGCAGCGCCTCCTTAGGGCTTCGCGGCGTGACCCTTGGACGCTCACTCAGGGAGGTCAGCGGCGTTTCCTTGCCAGGCGGGTCCGGCGTCTCGGTCCCATTCGGATTGAAAGGCATATCGCCTCCACTCGGCGGATAGAAACGGCAACGGCGGGCATTGCCCCGCGGAAGGGCCATCCCGGCACGGCCTTGCGGGCTCCCGCTGCCCGCAGCCGCCGCGACTTCGCGTTCGCGGCGGGGGTTGCGCAGCCCGCGCGGGGCCTCAAACGAGCGCCTATCCCGCCTGGAAATTATGGCGAAATCGGGTTCGGGAACGGGGTCCGTGCGGAAGGGCGAAAAGCCACGGAAATTATTGGAGACGCTTGAAGATCAAGCACGCATTTGTCCCGCCAAAGCCAAAGGAGTTCGACAAGACGAACTCCACTTCGCGCTCGCGCGCCCTATGAGGCACGAGATCGATGCTTGTTCCGATCGACGGGTTGTCGAGGTTGAGCGTTGGCGGAACGATCTGGTCGCGGATCGCCAGGATCGAAAAGATTGCCTCAACAGCACCCGCTGCGCCGAGAAGATGCCCGACAGCCGATTTCGTCGAGGACATCGAGAGCTTGTTGCTGTGATTCCCAACGATCTTCTCGACGGCCCGGATTTCAATTTCGTCGCCAAGCGGCGTGGAGGTGCCATGTGCGTTAATGTAGTCGATATCGCAGGCGGAAATCCCTGCGCGCTTTATGGCAGCGGCCATAGCCCGGCAGGCGCCGTCGCCAGTCTCGTCGGGCGCAGTGATGTGATAGGCATCGCCGGACATGCCATAACCAACCAGTTCGGCATAAATTCTTGCCCCGCGCGCCCTGGCGTGCTCATAGGCTTCAAGGACGACGCAGCCAGCTCCCTCTCCCATGACGAATCCGTCGCGGTCTTTGTCATAAGGCCGGGAGGCTTGCTTGGGCCGGTCGTTGAACCCTGTCGATAAGGCCCGGCAGGCGGCAAAGCCCGCGATGCCGATGCGGGTGATCGCCGACTCCGCGCCTCCGGCAACCATTACGTCTGCGTCCTCGAGAGCGATGAGGCGCGCGGCATCGCCAATGGCATGAGTCCCCGTCGAGCAGGCGGTGACGACCGCGTGGTTCGGCCCCTTAAGGCCGTGCAGGATTGAAACATAGCCGCTGGAGAGGTTGATCAGGCGGCCAGGAATGAAAAAAGGGGAAACGCGCCGCGGGCCCTTTTCCTTTAAAACCACCGCCGTTTCGGCGATCCCGCCGAGACCGCCGATGCCGGATCCGATGAGCACGCCGGTTCTAATCTGGTCGTCATAAGTGGCGGGCTTCCATCCGGCATCCGAAAGCGCCTGCGTTGCGGCGGCAACGGCATAAAGGATGTAATCATCGACCTTGCGCTGCTCTTTAGGTTCCATCCAAAGATCTGGCTCGAAATTGCCGTCGCCGCCCCGGGGAACAGGCATGGCAACTTTGCAGGGAAGGTCGGACACGTCGAATGTGTCGATCAGCCGCGCGCCGCTATGTCCAGCCAATAAACGGCTCCAGCTTGGCTCGACAGCCCCTCCCAGCGGCGAGACCAAGCCAAGACCCGTAACAACCACCCTGCGCATTTAGTTAACCTTGGCTTCTCTCCCCGTAGCCGCCTGCCTGGTGGCACTTTTTGTGAAGGAGCGGCACGGCTGCTTGGCGCCACAGGCGAGGCGTCAGAAGCAATTTGTTCTTATTGGCCCGAAGCCGGGAACACCCATCAATCTTCTAAAGACTGGGTGCCCAGCGCTTCCGGCAAGAGATTGAAATTCAAGCCGCGGATGCTTTCTCAAGGAACTTGATCGCATCGCCGACGGTGATGATGGTTTCAGCGGCATCGTCGGGAATTTCGACACCGAACTCCTCTTCAAAAGCCATGACGAGCTCTACCGTATCGAGAGAGTCAGCGCCAAGGTCTTCCATGAAATTGGCGCCTTCGACGACCTTGTCGGCATCAACGCCGAGATGCTCCACGACAATTTTTTTCACCCGCTCGGCGACATCGCTCATGTTGGTTTGTTCCTCGTCCTCATCATTGGCCTATAAT
>DASRYK010000130.1:0-17243 GCA_035687205.1 Methylocella sp.
CAGCATTCGACTATGCCTCGTCGTTCTGGCATTCTGATGCACGTCCATCCGGGGCTCCTGGGCGAGAGGTGAAGGTGTGGCAACCACAGCTTCTCAGCTCAGCCCCGGACGGACAACCTCCATAGCATCGACAGCTAGAGCGGCTTCAAAGCTGATCATTTGAATGGAAGTTGCCGCTGCGTGCCTGTTGAGCGCGAGTTTCGTTGCAGCAAGCGCCTCCGTCAGTGCAAACAAGAGGAATTTGCAGGCTCTTGCGGGCATGGCCATGCGGGAGCTCCCCGTTCTCTTCCGGCGGCCGGCTCCGCATGGGCTTGAATTGTCGTGCTTATGGCATAGAGCTTGGCCTAAGTCGGGGAAAGCGGCCGGCCCCCGGGTGATGATAAAATTTGGCTCCCTGTGATGTCTATCAATCAATATAGAGTTTATGCAGGATCATTATATGTTTAGGAAACTTATTATTAATTAATATAGAATAAAATCTAGAGACTCTTTTGAGGATATAGTTGAGAGAATGGCGCCGCCTTTTCCTATGGCAATGAATGACGCTCTTTTTCGGAATTTTGTTCCAATCCATTTTATTGCAGCAACGGTATCTTGTGAAATGCAAGCGGCAGGCAAAATTTGACCCTGCCGCACTATGGTCTAAGCTTTGCCTCTTTGCCGTCACGGGAGTACGGCAGCAACTTCCCAGGAATCGCTCAAGGGCGGTCTGCGGAACGGAAGCTTCGAAGCAGCAGCGAGCTTTTACTTTTCCATCGCGGTGCGGTCCTTGCTGCAGATGCATGCATGGTGCCCCGTTCGCATTTGGCACGGCTGGCCGTCTTGCCCTTTTTGGAACTCCCTATCATGGAATGGTAAAGGACAAGGCCTGCAGGACATGCTGCGGAGGCAGGCGCACCCCATACGAAAGAGAAATCTGGCTCGGTCGGGAAAAGCAACTTCGGACTGTTGCAGAGATTTCGCAACTCGAAGATGCTGGACTGCTCACTTACGCCCGGGGCGCATGTGTTCGACAAACTGAATTCGAATGAAGGAAGTCTCGCCTGAGAAGCTCAATGGCAACACTCGGGACAATTTCCTCGTTTCTTGTCCACGCGAAAAGCTAGGCGGGTTTGCATCGGGCACAGGCAGACCGGCGTTAGCCCAGCAAGGCGGCAAGCTCATAAAGTCTTAGAACGAAACGCATGCGGCCTCTTTCAGCGAGCTTAGATGAAGTCATTCTGGAAAAGTGACGCGCCGCAGCCGCGCCGCAAGTGCCATGACTCGCGGAGGGATACCGTTCGCTTGCTCAATGGCCAGGGAGAGGATCATCGAGCCGGTAGCCGAGGTAGCGGACGGAATTAATCGGATCATAACCGAGGCTGCGGCGCAATTTCTTGCGGAGCTTGCTGATGTGGCTTTCGACGACATTCTCGTCTACATTGTCATCGAAGATGCCATAAATCGAATTGAATATTTGCGCTTTGCTAAGGCGTCTTCCGCGGTTTTTGACGAGGTACTCGAGAATCCGGCGCTCACGGCGCGGCAAAGGCATGGAAACGCCTCTGAGCTCGGGATCTCTCCCATCGAAGAAAACCCGCAGATCTCCGACCATCGCGCAATCCTCGTCACCTTCCATGCGGCGGCGGATCGCTCCGACCCGCGCGAGTATCTCACGGACATGGACAGGCTTACGCACAACGTCGTCGACGCCCGCCGCGAAGAGATCCAGGGTCTGCTCAAGCGATGGCGTTTCATTCATGGCGATGACGGGGGCCCGGCTGCGCTCCTTTATGATCTTCGGGTAAAGCTGCCGGTCCTTGCAGTCGCCGAGCAGAAACGCTTCAACTGCGAGCAGGTCGGATTGCGCGGCGGTTGCAACCCATTCCTCAAATTCCCTTGGGCAGAATCCAGCGGAGGCCACACCTTCGTTGCCAAAGCGGCTCGCATAGCCGGATGTCACGATTTCGCGTTCGTCAATGATCACAAGCATGGAAACATCCCGTGAATCTGTCCTGCTTGTGATGATGATTGACAACCTATAGTTATTTGTCAACCATTATTTAACTTATAAGTTGTATTTCTCTTGCAGAAATTGTTTTTCACGCTTTTATGTGCCTAAAAGGATGGGCTGGTCAGAGCTGGGGCGCGCCACAAAATGCCCGCGCACCCGCCGTCCACGCGCCAAAACCGCTTGCCACCATGTTTGCAATCACGCGGCAGACGTAACGCTTTTGTGCCGGATTATTGTTTGGCCCTGCATGATAGCGTGCGGCAGCAAGCGTCCAGCTGCCTTCGCGGTCCTTGAGCTCTCTGAGAAAGCGAGCCGCGTAGTCAACGTTTTCATGCGGATCAAACATTGCCTCAAGGGACCGGAAGCGGTTCGAATGAAAGTAATGGTTGATCTGCATACAGCCTATATCAATAAGCTTCGCGCCGCGGCTGCGGGCTTCTTCGAACCGGCGAAGCGCGTCGCTTAGATTCTCTGCGAAATAGGCAGGCCCCTCAATGTTGAGCGCGAAGGGCTGCAATGAGCCCTGCCAGCCCGTTTCCGCAAGGCCCACCGCATAAAGCACGGCGAGAGGAACACCGTGCCTTCTCGCAGCTTCAACCATTTCCCGCTCGCAGGCTCTCGCACCTCCAGCCGCGGCAGGGCTTTCCCTGCTAAAGAAGGTGATCGCTGCCAGAAAAGTAGCTGCAAAAAGATTCTTGAGCATCGTCTCCCGCAAAATTGAATGGTCTGTAAAAGTCATCACGGCCTGCACGGCTGTTATGGCCGGATTGGCCTCCTTCCGCTTGGGCTGGTGAATGTTCTTGACTGTTTGACGGTGAATTTGCGCCGGTCTTCAGTTGCGAGGCTTGAGGCTCTGCGGCCCGGATCTCAAGCTCGTTCACAACATAGCCCGCCGACATCAACGTGCGGGCGAGCAGATCCTTTTCCTGGCTGATCAGCCGCATTGCCTCAGACCGCTCGGTGTCAAGTCTCACATCAAGCCTCCCATCCCTGAGCCGCAATCTGACGGTTATCCTGCCTAAATTATTAGGCTCGAGCTGCAATTGCAGGATTCGCATGGGAGCCAGGGCGGAAACCGCTGCAAAAGTCTGCATCGCTCTGCTCGCAGGACGGATTGAAACATTTCCGCTATGCATGCCAGAGATTTGCTCAGACGCTGAATGTGCAACGAAATTAGCTACCTGCACCGCGGGTGAAGGTGGTCCTTCTGCATTTAGCTGCTGATTTGCCAGTGCGGCGCGCGTGGCTCGCGCCGGCATGAAGATCTTTTGACAGCCGCTTGCCGCGGCACTTGATTGAGACACGCAAACGTTGCTGACTTTTGCAGCTTTTGTCCCAGATGGCTGGACACATGCAGGATCAACCCCTTCTTCGGCTGGAACGCGTGGCGCCATATCTGGGCGGAGAAAGTCAGAAGACAGCAATGCCCGTGAGGCAGGGGCTATTCCGTTGAATGGCTGCTGAGCGCCATAAGGCTCGATGCTATCCGGAAATTCAAAGCGATTGGCGACAATCACAAGTGGAAAGGAGAGGCGCGCAATGGCGGAACGCGCAAGATTAAGGCTTGCTCCCGGTGGGGGGAGAGGCACGCAAAGAGATGGGGTGCTGTGATTCGCAGTGTGGGCAAGGGCCTGCACGGGCAAGGATGCCAGAATGTCTTGGCGCAGCGAGGAAAGCGGTGCCAGTCTTTCGAGGGAGAGCCTTGGAAATACACTGGAGGCTTGCGAATCCCTCGCAGCGCCGGGCTCGCTCGCTGCGGGCGCGCTCACTTCCCAGCCGATCCCTCCGGGCGGCTGTAGATTGACAGATTCAGCACTGAGTCTTGGACGAGGCGCCTGAATTACGTCGCAGCCAGGTCTTCTGGATGGAAGGCAGGGGGGCAGGCCACGCAGCGGCGCAGCCGGCAGGGCGTGAGACGCAACGCCCTCTTCGAGGCCGGGCTCCTGAGTCTCCTCAGCAATCACAGCTTCCCTGCGCAGGGCTTTGCAAAGATCGAAAGCTGAAACGCTCGAGAATCGCGCGGGATCAGTTCGCTCATTTCCAGGGGCTGACCCGGCACTGTCAAGCACCCGGGGAGCTGAGCCCTCATTTGTCTTGCCTCGGGGGGAGGCGTGCGTAAAAGCCCATAGCTGGCCGGGCTTTCGAGCGGCTGGCTCACCTCCTTTATCGCTCGAAAGGCTGGCTAGCTCAGAAACGAGCGGAACCTCTCTCACCCACGGCGTATCATCCCCCCTTAACGCGCTTAACTCGCCGGTAGCGGAGCCTATGTTAAGAAGCCAAGCGGGTAGCGGTGCCAGTGCACGCGAAGCGGTGCCGCCCTGGCAAGCGGCAGCAGGAAAGCCAGAGATTGGATTTGATAAACCGGGGGATTGCGGCGCATGGCGCGGCAGGAGCAAATGCGCCAGGACATGATGTGTTTCCTGCTTGATTACGGCGAGCCCGCCCCACTCAGCCGGATGCTCAATCATCACGGAAGCAGCAGAATTTATGACGCGGTTTCGCTCTCCCTGTGAGACATTTGCTTCTTGAACTTGTGGAGCGTGGCGGGCGGCGTTTCGAACGTCATCCGCAGGAACAACGCCTGCCTGCGGCGAACCCATCCGCACCGTCCCGGCAGGCACTGCCGCGGCCTGATGCTCCGTTCCAAAGGCTCCGCCTTTTGAGCCCGCGAAATCGTCCGGTGCCAAGCGGCGGCACCAGCGCCGGATAGGTCCCAAACTAGCAGAAACTTCAGGCAATTGGGTGAGCGAAGTCAGCGCCCAGCCCGTCCCCGGCCGGACCGCTCGGGGGCTGCAGATCATTTCAAGGGGCTTGTCCCAAAGGGCCGAGGGGAAACGGCTGGCAGCCCTCTGGCCAGCCTCTTGCCCGGAACTCTTGAATTGCGGGCTGCCCTTGGTTCCACGGCAAGCAGCCGTATTGTGTCCAACGAGCCCGCCGCTCGCTTCCGCTCCGTAAATGCCAGAGGATAAAATGTGAGGCATGACGCCGGTCAAATCCGGGGCGCATACAGCGGGGAAACAATCCGGTCCTGATTGATTGCAAGCTTGAACCGTCTCAGCGGCCATGCTCTCTTCTAAATGAGCGGTCTTCGTCTCGAGCATTGCTTTGCGTGCGGCTGGCGCTCGAGGGTGTGCCAGAGCCGCTTCTGCATGGCTGGCCGCATCCTTCGCCTTGCGGTCTTCTTCAAGGTAGCGAGCAAGATGACCGGCAAAGCCCGGCGCCCCCCCGCGAAATGCGCCGCCGCCCTCCTCCTTATCTGGACCTCCGCTTTTTGCTGCGGCAGGCAGGACCGCCGCGGCCAAGGCTGCCATCAGATGCCTCAGAGCGGCGTCAAGGCCGGTCAAGGCCCGCTCCTTTCGAGGACCTCCTTAGCCAGGGAAAGCCTTTGCTCCACAAGGCCGATAAGCGCGGATGCTGAGTCACTGGCGTTCGCAGCGGCGGGGAGAGTGCTGCGCCGCGTCTCCAGCTCAGCTGCATCATTCGCTCTCAACTTGCGCGGCTGCTCTTCAATACGCGCCGCCATTAGAGCAATCGCCTCCCTGAGCTCGGCGTCCTGCTTTGGCAGGGCGCTTTGGTCAATGGAATTAAGCTTTGCGAGGCCTGGTTGATGTTGACCTGTCAAGATGAGCGCGGCTGCTTCGTAAAGCATTGACCCTGCTCTCTCGCTGGTGCCTTCTTTGGACAGGTCTGTTGCTTTGGCAGCGGCAAATCTTGCAACGTCCATTTTTCCGTCGATGACAGCTTTCCTTGCAATGTGCAAATATAGATCGAGCTGGCCCGCAAGATCGAGCTTGCTGACGATGTTTTCAATTTTCGAGTAATCAAGCCTGCCCGCAGCAAAGCAGAAGCGCAAGGCAGCCGATGAAAAGCGCTGCCGGAATGTTTCGAAATACATGGATTTTGGAAACCGCCAGACATATTCGTCAGCAAGGCGCACAAATTGGTCCACATCGCTCATTTCGTCTGCAAGCACGAGAGCCCGGCGCAAAGCCGTTTCTTCCACGAGCGTCCCGGGCGCCAGAACGCGGGCCACATCAAGCAGCCGGATTGCAGCCCGGGGATCATCCCGTGCAATCAACGCCGCTTGTGTGACAGCGATGTGGGCTCCGGCAAGCGGCGGCAAGCTTGTGGGGTCGATTGGTTGAAGGATCCTTTTGGCTTCGGTATTGCGCCCTTGCACATAGGCCAGCGCTCCTTGCAGGAGCACAATATCAGCGGGACCGCTCACGCCGGCCTCGATGATCTTTTGAGCGACGCGCGGGGATCCGCCACTCAGCATAAAGACAACTGCCGCGCGGGCATTCCTTGAATCACGCCAGGCTTCACGGTTTGCTGCTAGGAGAGTTTCGTCCAGCTGTTCGATGATCTTCGGCAGTTTGTTACGGGCCGAGGCGTTCCCGAGCACAAGCTGGTCTTGGAGCGCTTGGATTGACCGGACGATCTCATAAGGCTGCTTCGCCCCATTCTCTGCTCTTTGCTGACTCGCCGCGGGGCTCGCCCAGAAAAAGACAAGAACAGGCCAGAACGCATGCTTTGCCCATCGCGTCATGACTTCTCCTTCCGGACAAGGATCTCGATCCTGCGGTTTTCCGCCCCGTTTGGATTGCTGGGGAGCTTTAGATGGTGGTCGGCATATGCTTCCACTCTTTCGATGCGCTTCTCGCTTACGCCGGCGCGCACCAGCATGTAGAGCGCCATATGCGCGCGCGCCGATGAAAGCCTCCAGTTGTCGTAGACAGCGGAACGGTAGGGGCGGCCGTCGGTATGACCCCGGATGACGACCGGATTAGAGCCCGCTTTGATCAGCCGGCCTACTTTCTCCATGATTTGAACTGTCTGCCGGCTCGGTTCGGCGGACCCCACAGCGAACATTGAAAAGTTAGCGTCGTCAGTCAGGCTGATGAGCACTCCTTCTTCGACATCCTGGACGTCGATGCGGGGCTTGTTTTTCTCATCGGCGGTGCCGCCAATGGCCTCGAAAAGTTCTGCTTTCAACCTCGCGGCGTCATTGGCCTGAACCTGCGGTCCCTTCGCCTCCTCACTGGTCAGCAGCTGCGCCTGTGTTTGTTGATCTCCTGCGCGCCCTCCATCTGAAAGTGGCGCATCTGCGGCCTTTCCCGTGATGCTGTTATTTGCGCCTGCGCCACCGGCTGCCTCGTGCAGGCGGGACTGTGAGATTGACTCCAATGAGCGAAACTGCCGCTCTGGCGCATCCAAGGCGCGGGGAATGGTTGCAAACGGATCCAAGAATGCTTGCCCCGATTCTGTAGCTTTCATGTTCTCTGCCGCTGCTGCTGAAGGCTGCGAAGAGCGAAGCGGTGCGCTTGCCGCTATTTCGGCGAGTACTGCATAAGGATCCCGGAAAAGCTGGGACTCGCCCTCAGCGGAAGGCTTTTGGCCAGACTGCACTGCCGCCCCTTGGGACTTGACCGCCGGCGCCTTTGGCTTGCCAGTCTCTTCTTTGATTTTTAGCTCTGCAGGGCTTGCACCAGAGCTCATCTCTGTTTCTTTGGGATCGCGGAATCCCTTTCTCAGAGTGCTCATGTCAACGAGCTTCACGGGATTGAAGTATTGGGCAACCGTCTGTTTTGTCTTTTCGCTTGTTGAGCTGATGAGCCACAATACTAGGAACAGAGCCATCATCGCCGTCATGAAATCGGCAAAGGCAATCTTCCATGCGCCGCCATGGTGGATATCCTCGTGGCCTGCGTGGCGCCTTACAATCAGGATTTCCTTATGATCCTCGTCAGACATGCCTTAGCTCTTCTCTGCTTCGATGCGCGCCATCCATGCGGAGAACTGGGTTTCGATCATCGTGTGACCCGTGACGGCCTTGACTTCGATTGCAGGGGCGGATGAGAACTCAATCGAAGCGCAGAGACCGGAAAGCCTTTCGCGCAATGAGGCAACTAAATCCTCTGGGCCTTGGATGACGATCAGAGGCTGGGATGCGCCGCGCAAGAGCATCGTGATATGATCCATGAACGATTGGAGTATTTTCTCGCGCAAGGCATCGAAGATGAACGGCCGGAGCACTTTTTCGATTTTGTCTGCCAATTCCAATTCGATTTTTCTTAAGGCGTCGAAGAACTCTATGGCAAGCCGCTCTCCTTCTTGATTTACCCAGCTCCTCCGTTCGTCAGCAAGCTGCGCTTCGTGCGCGGCACGCGCTTTGGCTAGCTCCTGCTCTGTGAGCCCGCGGCCAGCTGCAAAACCTTCAGCAAAGGCTTTTTCTCTTGCGGCTTCGAGCCTATCATCAGCAGCATCGGCATCGAGCGGAAGTTCCGGCAACTCCGGCCATGGCCCTCCGGCTGGAAAATCTTCCGCCGCATGAGGCTTCTGATCCGGGCCAAATCGAGCAAGATATTGCGCTAATGGGCGAGGCATCAGCGCGCACCTGCCTGATTAAGCCATTGCTTTAGGATAGCGACGGCCTGTGCTTCATCATAATCGATAATTTGGGCCAAGCGTTTTTGTGGTGAGCGCTTGGAGCTGCTGGTCAAATCCTCGATCAGATTTGTTTCTTGCTCGGTGGACCAATTTGGCAGCTGCGCTCTCGCGCCGTCCTCGCTTTCAAGATCGGGGGCGTTCTCGATGGGGCCCAACTCTGAGGTCACGCCATCGGATTTTCCGGGAAGGCCTAGGATTGCCTTGGTCGCAGGGCGAAGGCCAAACCAGATTAAGAGCAAGGCGACAAGAAGGATTGCTGCCGCGTTAACGACTGTTCCCGCTTGGCGCAACAGGATTTCACTGATGCCAAGGGGCGGCTCGGGTGTAAGCTCGCGCGCGGCATCAATGAAGTCGACTGCTGCAACCTTGACAGAGTCGCCGCGCTCTTTGCGCACTCCAGCGGCCGACGCGACAAGCTGCTCCAACTCGCTGAGCCGCCGCTCGATCTCATCTGGCGGCGGCTTGCCGCCATTGGGTGCAGCTATGCTCGCGCGATTGACAAGAACTGCAACCGATAAATTTTCGATTGTATAGCCGCCGCTAACAGTCGCAACCGTTTTCGAGGATACTTCATAGTTGGTGAGCTCCTCCTGCTTCCGGTTTTCTTCATTCGACTGTTTTCCGTCACTCGCACTTACATTTTCCTGAGGCAAATTGCGCTGAACTGTTGTTGGTGCCGCGCTTGTCGAATTTTGCGATACTTGATTCTGTTTAATAACACGCACCGACCTCTCGACACGCGAGTCGGGATTGTAGGTTGTCTCATTCGTCTGCTTTTTGTCGGTATTAAGCTTGGTTGAAACGCTTACCTGAAAATTTTGCAGCCCCAAGAACGGCGTCAGAGTCTTGCGCACATTGTCGAGAATTTCCTTCGAGACCGTCTTTTCCAGAGCGAGCATGGCGCCAGGGGCTGAATCAGCTTGATCTGTGCCCGGCGACAGGAGCACGCCATCTGTGCTCAGAACGGTGACATCTGAGAGTGCCATACCGGGGACAGCAGCAGCGACGAGATGGCGGATTGCCTTTGCCTCGACAGTGTCATCCGGCGCTTCCGTCCGGATTACCACCGATGCTGTCGGGGGCTGCCTTGTGCGCCGGAAAGTGCCCTCCTCTCCCATCACAATATGGACACGCGCAGCCTTGATGCCGCGCATGAGCTGAATTGTGCGCGCAAGCTCTCCTTCTAAGGCTCTCACGCGCGTAATTTCCTGCATGAAGGAAGTAAGGCCGAGCGAGCCGAGCTTATCGAAAAGCTCATTACCTGCATTCGGGCTGTTTGGCAGCCCTTTTTCGGCAAGCAGCATTCGCGCGCGCATTGTCTCGCCATACGGGACAAGCACGGCGGCTCCATCGGCGCTGACATCAAAGGGAATCCCAGCTTCCTTAAGAGCCGACGCGATCCGGCCGGCATCCTGGCGGTCAAGCCCGGCATACAGGACTTCCGACGCTGGCCGGCTCAGGTAATAGCCTGCCAGACCAGTCATAGCGAACACAGAAATGCCGGTAACGGCGAGAGCGATAAGGCGGCGGGAGCCAAGCTTAAGGAGACTGGCCCACAAACGCTCGATATGCCCTTGCGTCACCATCCGCAGCCCTGCTAGCAAACTCTTTCGAGATCAGCATCTTGAGCCCTCAAACTTGCCTGGGCATTGCAAAACAGCCGCGCTTTTCTTGGATGCGCGGCCGTTCCAGGGACCATATGTTTTGAAAGTATTTTAGAAGTTGAACAGCCTGAGGATCAGCTGCGTGTTGGAGTTGGAGATGCTAAGCGCCTGCACGCCGAGCTGCTGCTGAACCTGCAATGCTGCGAGCTTCGTCGCAGCCTCGTTCATATTTGCATCGACGAGCGCGCCCACGCCAGTTGTTAGCGAATCACTGAGGTTGGAGATATAATTTTGCTGAACCGATATGTTGGTCGTGGTGGCTCCGAGCGTGCTCGCAGCGTCTGTCAGGCTGCTGATTGCCGCTTCGACATCGAGCAGCATATTTGCCAAATCGCCCGCGGTTGCAGACGTGATGTCCAGAGTCAGGATTGAGGCGGTTGTGAAATTCGCTCCGCTTGCTCCCAATATGCCCTGTGTTGCGCCTGTTGTTGCGTCGAACAGTTGCGATGTTGCCGTGTCGAAACTCAGAAAGCTGACGCCGGAGGACGAATCATAAGATGCGACAAGATTAACTGTTCCGCCCGTTGTATTTAGCCAGTTCTGCCCATTGAAGTTCGCTGATGCGCCAATACTGATCAAGAGATTTTGCTGGGCAGCGATATCTGTTTGAATTTTGCTGAGATCAGCGCCAGGATTCGATGCAGTCACAAGATCGTTCTTGATCGTGTCCATGACGGATATGGTGCTCTTTAGCGCCGCGCTCATCGTCGCGACAAGCGACGCGCTTTCGCTTAACGCATCATTAACGGCGTGAAGCGCACCTATGTCAGAGGACATCTTTGTCGCAATCGACCAGTATGAAGCGCCGTCAGATGGATTCGATATGCGCTTGCCAGTCGAGATCTGATCTTCGACCTTGTGCAAATTCAGTTGCGTTTGCGTAAGCGCGGCAAGAGCCGTCATCGCAGATGTGTTGGTAAGCAGGCTCGACATTGTATGTCCCTAGCATGAGTTGATGATGTTTTGGGGGACATACCGGATTTTCGCCGGTACAGCAGAGCGGCATGATGCCTTTGGATGCTTTCGTCTCATCCAATCCGCCATGAGCTTGTTCTATCAAAAGACTGTTGAATGATCCTTAAACCCCACACGCAATAAGTGGAAATTCCTGTTAGTGATATGCATCAGGCATAAGATCTGACCAAACTGCCTATGAGCAGATTCCAGCCGTCAATTAAGACAAAAAACAAAACTTTTAATGGCAGCGCAATAGCCGACGGAGGCAGCATCATCATCCCCATGGACATGGTCAGCGTGGAAACGATCATATCGATAACAAGAAATGGCAGCGCAATCAGGAACCCCATCTCAAAGCCGCGCCGGAGCTCAGAAATCATAAAGGCCGGGATCAGAATTCTGATTTCACTTTGGCTCTCATCTTTCATCTTGAAGCTGTCTTGCGCCAGCTCCTGAAATAGCTTCAGGTCTTTCTCCCGGACCTGGGACATCATGAAATCCCGGAAGGGCTCTATGACCTTCGCATAGGCTTCCTGTTCCGAAATGCGGTTGTCAATCAGAGGCTTTATGCCTGATTCCCAAGCTTTGTCGAAGGTGGGCGCCATGACGTAGAATGTCATGAAAAGCGAAAGGCTTATCAGAATCAAATTTGCCGGCGTGCTCTGCAGCCCAAGCCCTGTGCGCAGGAACGACAAAGCAACAGCAAACCGCGTGAAACTTGTGACCATCACGAGGAGCCCTGGCGCTACGGACAAGACCGTGAGAAGCGCAACGAGTTGAACAATCCGGCCTGCAACGGTGCCACCCCCTTGCGGGACGAGACTGTTGAGATCAGGCACCTCGGCCAAGGCAGACGTCACGGAAAGCATTATGAATATGAAGAAAAAGAAAAATTTCTTCATTGAACCACCATCGATTGAAGGACAATCTCGCGCACATGACCGCCTGACCGGATTTGAGCACGTTCATTCAGATCTTCGCGCAAATGCAGTAAGCCGCTTGCGCCTCCAAGTTGCGCAAGAGACATGGTGCGAAGGAATGAAACAATATCGCCGCTTATCTGAGCGCTTACGAGATCTGGTCTTTTCAATGACTTAGCATCAAAAATAATAGAAACTTGCAGTCGGATCCATTTGTCCGCTGGCTCAGCAAGATTGGTGATGACCGGCGGCAGTATTAGAATCGCCGTGTCTACTCCATAGGGTGTCTCTATACCCGCGTCAGGCGCTGGTGTACCCTGATCATTCTCATGCGCTGAAGAGCCAGCGAGAAGCGCAAGCCCTGATCCGGCGGCAACCGCGCACAGAGTCATGGCGCCCATTGCTGCAATCCAAGCCCGAAATGTGGGAGCCGGTTGTGCGCCAGGGAGGCTTTCCTTTTCCCAGCCACTGATCATGGACATCGCGTTGCGGCTCGCTAGAGCGGCTTGAAACGGTCATAGATTTGCTGAGGCACTGCAGGCTGCTGGACCTCCATGAGACGGCCCCGCCCTCCGTAAGAGATTCGCGCCTCAGCAATCTTGTCGTAGGAGATGGTGTTATCCTTGGAAATGTCTTGCGGCCGTATGATCCCTGCAACGTTTAAAAGCCTGAGCTCGAAATTCACGCGCACCTCCTGCGAGCCGCTGATGATCAGATTTCCATTTGGCAGGACATCGGTCACGACAGCGGCAACCGACAGTTGAATCTTCTCGGAACGGTCCGTTGTGCCTTGACCCTGTGCGGAGGATGCCGCTTTTGCGTCTAGCTGCGGTTTCAACTGTGTCCGCTGCTGATTGAAATCGAGTGTGAAGTCGAACCCGGTCTTGACTTGCGAATTGAGCGACCTGTCCGTAGCGTTGTCGAAGGTCGCCCGGTCGTTTATCGCGATAAGCACCGTCACAACGTCACCAATTTTGACGGCTCGAACGTCGCCGAAAATATTGGCTCTCCCCCCGTCCCAGATTGAGGACCTCTGGCCGGGCCGGATAGATGCAAGGAATAGCGCGCTTGCGGAGGGCTGAACATCGGCGATGAGCCCTGTGCCGACCGGGCTCATGAATGGCTCCCGGCCGATTTCCCTGAGGTCGCCGGCGCAGCCTGCGAGCAAAACCGCACAAAGAGCTGCAGCCGTCGCCCGCATCAGGATCTCTTCCCATCCGGCAAGACCATCCCGCGAGTTAGCTGTGCGGCACGCGCCGGCTCCATTTCATTGAGAATGGCGCTCGCAGCCCTTGGCGGAAGCTTCGCGAGGATTGCGGCCCCAATCGATTCGTCCATCGCCGAAAGATGTGCGGCCGCAGCCGCTGGCTTCATATGAGAAAAAATGGCGACGACCGATTCGCTAGCCTTTTGCATGGCCTCGTCACGCCTGCGCAGCCATTCAATAATTTGCGCTCTTCGATCTTCGAGTTCGGCAAGGCGCTGATTGATCTGCGCCACGAGGTCAAGAAGCTTTGAAGTCTGCCAGGCAATCCTGGCATCACCGGCCATTGCCGCGTTGTTGGCGCAGAACTGTTTAATGTCGGCGCTTGGATTGGCAGCATCTGCGGGCCTTGCTTCTTCGTTTTTGTATTGCCAGGCGCAAGCTCCCGGAACTGGAAATCCCGTGCAAACAGCCGCCAAGGCAAATCCTGCGCGGCTCAGGAAGAGGTAGAGACGACGTATCATTGCGGTCTCTTTGTTCCGGAACGGCGGAAGGGCTCTAGCCGTGTATTTTCCGTCAAATAGCTTCCGGTCTGACGTTGCGGGCAGCCACGTTTCCCAGGAGCGCTTTCACAAGCGCGTCTTGCGCTTCTGTGAGTAACAATGATTGAACAAACTTGCGCAAAGCTGCCGGGGCATCCCGGATTCACTGGACAATGAGTTCTGCATGCATCGCGCCGGCAGACTTGATGGCCTGGAGAATGGCGATGATGCCCGATGGCGTTAAGCCAATCTTGTTCAAACCGTTGACCAAAGTGCGCAGCGTCGTGCCTTTGACAATCGAGATGGGGCCAGGCTCTTGATAAGCTTCGATGTCGGTGTTCGGCACTACGACGGTGCGCCCGCGGGAAAAGGGCGCGGGCTGCGAAACCTGAGGGGTCTCGCTGATCTGGACCGTGAGATTTCCCTGTGTAACAGCCACAGCCGAAATCTGTACATCCTGGCCGATAACAACCGTGCCACTTCTCGAATCAACGACGACCCGCGCCGGTGCATCTGGCTCCACGAGGAGCTCTCCCACTTCTGCGATGAAACGGGTTGTGTCGGTGCGCGGCGGCCGCGTCAGCAGGACCGACCGCTGGTCCTGTTCGTGAGCGAGCCTCATCCGGTGCCGGCGCATTGCATAGGCATTGATGGCATCGGCAATACGCGCAGCAGTCGAGAAATCGGGATTGTTCAGAACAAGCGTCAAGGGGCCGATGTCGCGCAGCTGCCCTGGCACTTCCCGCTCGATGAGCGCACCGCCCGGAATACGCCCTGCTGTCGCGACATTCTGCGTTATGCTTTCCGCTTGGCCTGCGACAGAAAAGCCGGCGACGGCCACCTGGCCTTGCGCAAGCGCATAGGTCTGCCCATCGATCCCTGTCAGCGCAGTAAGCACTAAGGTTCCGCCAAGGAGAGAGGTGGCGTCGCCAAGAGATGAGACCGTGACGTCAATCCGGGAGCCCGGCTGCACAAAAGCAGGCAAATCGGCTGTCACCAGCACAGCGGCGACATTACGGGTGCGCAAAATATTGTTGCGGGCAGTGTTACGGACATTGATACCCATCCTGTCAAGCATGGATTGCAAAGACTGGGCCGTGAAGGCCGAATTGGCGAGCGTATCCCCCGTCCCTTGAAGCCCGACGACAAGGCCGTACCCTACGATCTGATTTTCCCTCACTCCCTGAAGCGTCGTAATATCTTTAATGCGGACCGCGGCGCTTGCAGGCAGCGCCAGCGTGAACAAAAAAAGGAGGAGCAATGTCTGCCGCATCACCCGCCACCGACACGGACAGACCCATCCGCTTGCACCCTTCCTGATACCATAAGCCCGCTTGCGAGATTGCGAACTGGAATCACTTCCCCCGCGCTGCCTTCCTGCAAAGCTGCCCCATAGGCGGTGATGATCAATCCGCCTTCCTCGAATAGCAGCAGCACTTTCGCTCCGTTTGATATGACCTTAAGACTGGCGACCGCGTTTACTGGAATAGGAGACCCAGGAAGCAAAGTCCGGCGCACAGCCTTGCCTACAAGCGCCGCGCGGGCCGCCACGCTTGACTGTGCCGCGGAGCCCGGAACGGCTGTGTCGGCCAGCCATTCATCTTTGATTATATCGCCCGGATAAATGACGATGCGCGGCGTGGGAAGAATGACCGAGTCCTCCGCGAAAAGGGCGCTTGGCCCTGACGCCGCGACGACGATGCAAATGCAGGCAATGCACCCTGCGGAACGCAAGAGCCGGAGTGCAAGCATGTTTCTATGCGAGCTCCTTCGCGACGGTGCTTGCCATTTCGGAGGCAGCTTGAATGACCTTTGAACTCATCTCATAAGCGCGCTGCGCTGAGATCAGATCGGTGATCTCCTTCACCGGGTCGACATTCGAGCTTTCCAGATAGCCTTGACTGATCGTTGCAAATCCAGGGTCCCCGGGAAGCCCTGTAACCGGCGCCCCAGACGCTTCGGTCTGCTGATAGAGGTTGCCTCCGAGAGACTGCAACCCTGCCTCATTGGCGAAATTCGCGAGTGTGATTTGGCCTATTTGCTGTGGCGCTGTCTGGCCCGGCACCAGGGCGGAGACAACGCCCGACTGGCTCACATTAATCGCTATCGCATTCTGCGGGATAGTCATCGAAGGGCTGATGACATAGCCGTCGCTTGTCACGATTTGCCCCGCTGCATTCGTGTTAAAGCTGCCAGCCCTCGTATAAAGGATCTCGCCGTCTACCCCTGTCACCTGGAACCATCCCCGCCCGTTAAGCGCGAGATCTAGCTGATTTCCTGTGTTTACCAATGTGCCCTGAATGTGGAGCTTGCGAATCGCTGCAGTGCGGACACCAAGACCAAGCTGCGCGCCTTCGGGGATCGTGTTGTTCTGGCCGCGGCTCGATACGCCGGGCAGGCGTTCCGTATGATAAATCAGGTCAGTGAACTCTGCCCGCGCGCGTTTGAACGCGGTGGTGTTGATGTTCGCAATGTTGTTAGCGATGACCTGGACATTCAGGTCCTGCGCGGCCATACCGGTGGCTGCAATTGCGAGCGCTCGCATTCTAGCTCCTCTGCTCACGAACGTCTAAATCGCCATCTGGCTGATCGTCTGATAGGCGGAGACAAGCTTGTCCCGAATCGCGACAGCCGTCTGAAGAGACCGCTCGGCCGTCATGATGGATTCAACCACGGCCTGGACCGGCGCGCGGCCTTCAAGGCCCGAGATCGCCGCCGCCTCGCCAGCCTTCAGATTGTCGATGGCTGCGCTAATCTGATCGAGCATGTGATCGAAGGCGCCGCCGCTTCCGCCAGCAGCGGCCACGGCTTGTGCTGCAGCCCCCGCTGCTTGCGGCAAAGATAAGGCCCCAGGCAGCAGGCTGAGAGAGGAAAGCGCTGGAATCATGATGCGTTCCTTAAGAGATCGAGAGTCATCGATGAAAGATTATTGGCCTGCTTGATCACTTGCAGGTTGGCTTCATAGGACCTGTTTGCCTCGCGCAAATCCGCCATTTCCATGATGGTGTCGACATTGGGGTATTTCACAAACCCCTTGGAATCGGCTGCAGGGCTGCCAGGATCATGCTCGATGCGGAATGGTCTTGAATCTCTTCCAATGTTCTTGACATGGACGAGCTCGGCTCCAGCCAATTCGTCGAGCGTGCTTTCAAAGGTTATGGTCTTGCGCATATAAGGGTCAGCCCCCGGAGCAGCTCCTGTCGATTGCGCATTCGCCAGATTCTCGGCAACGACACGCAAGCGCGCGGACTGGACTTCAAGGCCAGAGCCAGCAATCTTGATGGATGCAGCAAGAGGATCAATCATATTCTCTTATCCCTTGAGACTTGCCATGAGCATGCGGTTGAATGCCTTTGTGACAGCCATGTTCAAAGAATAGGCTGCAGTGACTTCGCCCGACCTCAGCAGCTCCTGCTCAAGGGTCACAGAATTTCCTGAGTGAGTCACCTCCCAAGGCGTTGCGTCCCTGACGGGAAGGGCATCCCTTGTCATGGGATCGAACCCAATATGGAG
>DASRYK010000131.1:0-7052 GCA_035687205.1 Methylocella sp.
CCGCCTCTCCATCCGGCCCAGGGCGCCGGGCTGCGGGACTGGTCATTCATGTTCTCCAGATGCGCCACGGCCGGACCCCCGGCATAGGCGGGAAAGAGACAGCTATAAAAAGCAAGGGAAGCGTCCTGACGCCGCCGCGCAGGCTTATCATAACCGTGCTGCTCTGCATGGTCACCCCGCAAGTGCGCAGCGCCCCGCGCTTTGCTGCCCTGTGCTGGTCCAAGCCGTGCTGGGGGCCGCTTGGGCGCAATCCCGGCCGCAGCGCGCTACTTCCGGCCTCAACCGGAGCCATGCCTCCTGGCCTGAGCCCATTAGCGGCATCCTGCAGCCGTGGCGCTCAACTGGGCATTGCCATTGTCATTTACGATCTTTACGTTCCATGCAGAAATACGCCGCGGGCAAAAGCTTCTCCCGGAGATTGAAGCGGAAACGTCAAGGGCAAGCTATGGGCGTGAACCCGGCCTATGAGGAAGCCGCCTCGAGCGGGATCAAAGCGGATCGTCTGATACGGCTCCTCTTCACCGCGGTGCTCGTTTCCGCTGCTCTCTATCTCGGCGGGATCGTATTGGAGCCAATCGCCTTTGTGCTTTTTGCCATGGCCCTCGTCGAGCCGTTCCAGAAGGCGGTTCAAATCCGGCTGGGGAAAACGGCGGCCCTGCTGCTCACCATTCTCCTAACGCTCCTCGTCATTTCTTCTCTCGTCACGGCAATCGTCTGGAGCATTGGCGATATTGCCCATTGGTGCATCGCCAATATCGACCGGTTCCAGGCGCTCTATGCGCGGACGGCCCGCTGGCTCCAAGAACAGGATTTCTTCATACTCGATGTATCGAACAGTTTCAGCTCACCGGCCCTGATCGGCGTTTTTCAGGCCATCGCGGCGCGCGTTAATTATTTTATTGGCTTCGCCGTCGTCGTGTTTTTATTTCTTACGTTTGGCCTTTCCGAGCTCGATGACTTCAAGTCGAAGGTTGCTCTGCTCGACAAGAACTTGAACGGCTGGAGCTTTTCGGAAACCTCAGCGCAGATCGCTGCTAAAATCCGCAAATACATGTTGATCCGCACCATTGCGAGCGCTGCAACCGGGGTGGCGGTCTTTATCTTCACCCTCTCCGTTGGGCTTGATCTCGCGGTCGCCTGGGGCGTCATATCCTTTGTGTTGAACTATATTCCCTACATCGGCTCGCTTGTTGCTGTCGTGCTGCCTGTAATCTTTGCGACCGCGCAGTTTGAGTCCTGGGAAATGGCGGCTGTCATTTTCGGAAGCTTGTATCTTATTCAGTTTGTGATCGGCAGCTATCTCGAGCCCTTGCTGACGGGAAGCTCCCTTGCGATCTCACCGTGCGTGATGCTCTTTGCCTTCCTCTTTTGGGATTTTCTTTGGGGCATGCCCGGCGCATTCATCGGTCTACCGGTAACCATCGCCCTCTTCACCATCTGGGAGCAAAACCCCTCGACGCGCTGGATTGCGAATCTCATGTCAACCCCTCCACGCCAGGCAAAATTTGGCGGGATGCAAAAATCCCAAAGGCAAGAGCAATCCCTGCCATAGCTGATCTTGGAGGCCCCTTGCTCAAGCTGCCATTTGCCCTTTTTTGTCACGCAAGGCGCAGATGGCTCTCTGGATGCGCAGCAGCAGGCGCGGCTTCCGGGAAAGATGCGCAGAAAGCAGGGCCTTGAGCTTGCATGAGAGCAGCAGAATGGGCTTGTTTTCCCGCCTTGTTCATCCGGGCCGCAATTGAAACCGCGAAGCAAGGGACGGTAGGCTGAACTGGCAAAGCCAGAGCATTGGTCTTGCGCGTGCTTTAAGGGCCTTCCGGCGGCGATGGTTAGCGCGGCAGTCACGGGCTCACGAGAGGAGCTTGCAGGATTGAATTCGTGTGACCCGGCAGTTTGCGCAAGTCATTCGATCCATCAGGGCGCAGGCAAAGCCGAGAACGGTTATTCCTATTCCAGCCGCCTCACGCACAAGGGCGAAAAAGCAAGATTCCTGCCGGGGCGGGCGGAACATTCAGATGCATTGATCGTTTATTGCCCAGGATTGGACCATCGATGAACGAGCCTGAATTGATCCACGATATCGCAGAACCGGAAGCTTACCCGCGAAACAAGATAAGTTTCTGGCGGGAGGAGCTGCCTTATATCGCAGTCCTCATCCTCGCGCTTTTGGGCGTGGCTTATACTGGCATTTCACACCAAACGATCTCCGGGTTCTGGGAATTTCTAGCGATCACCATTGGCGTTGTTTGCGTTCTGACGGAATGGCCTAATGTTGAGGACCGCAAAGCGCGCTTCCGCCTCGTATGGACGCAGGCGCTCCACTGGACGACGTTTCTGGTTATCATGAATATCACCCTGCTGCCCGGCTTTCAAAATATGATTCCCGCGCCGGCAAATAGCCTTGTGCTATTGATGCTGCTCGCACTCGGCACTTTTCTTGCCGGGGTCAACCTGCTTTCGTTGAAAATCTGCTTTCTTGGGCTTGCAATGGCGCTTCTTGTGCCAGCGATCAGCTGGCTGAAGCAGGCGGCGCTCTTTTTAACCTTGACCACCGTGCTGATTATCGGGCTCGCTATCACTTTCTGGCCTAGGCGGCGCAAAAGATTTGAAAAAAACGACACGTGACGGCTGCTGCGCGCCCACAAGCAAGCCAAATGGGAAGTTTGCGTGAAACCTTGCCGGGTTCTTGCTGCCGCCGGCAGCCGGACGTGTGACGCGTTTTCCTGCCCTCCCGAAATGGATCTGTCATACCGGTTAGCTTTACTCGGAAAGGGCAGCCATTTGCTTCTTAAGGCCTGCCCCAAGCAAAAGGAGGAAATGCAATGTCCGATCTCGTTGTTATTGTCTATCCAACGCTGGACAAGGCGGAAGAGGTGCGCAGGCGCCTTTTCGAGCTTCAGAAGGAATATATCGTCAAGCTTGGGGACGCAGTGATCGCCACCAAATCCGCCGATGGCCAAGTGCATTTACATCAGGTCGTCAACACCACGGCGTCCGGGGCGCTTTCGGGCACATTCTGGGGCTTGCTCATCGGAGTGCTCTTCCTCAACCCCATCCTTGGCGCGGCGGTTGGCGCGGCAGGCGGAGCGCTTGGGGGGGCTTTGACAGATTTCGGCATCAACGACGACTTCATGAAGCAGCTCGCTGCAAGCCTTCATCCGGGTGACGCTGCCTTGTTCCTTCTCATCCGGGAAATGACCGCAGACAAGCTCATCGACCAGATCAAGGATTACGGCGGCACAGTGCTAAAGACCTCCCTTGCCGACGATAAAGAGCAGGCTCTCCGCCATGCTCTGGCCAGCGCCATGGAATCACCTGGGTCCGCGGCTTGAGTGAAGGCTCATTTTTCAATAATTCAGTTTTTCTAGAAGCCGGGGCGGCTCCGCCGCCCTTATTCTCGCCCGGTCCATCCTTGCGTATCCCTTCTTCGATTCTCGCTATCACATAAGGAAAGAAGGGGTTGGACGACATGCGCAGCAGCGCGTCCAAGCTGACGATAAGCGTTCCCCGCTCGCCGCGCGGAGCAACGGCCCCCAGGTTGACGCCAAAATTCTCCTCAGCGGTTGGCTCCAATCCATAAAGCGAGTCGTTCAGCGGAAAAGGCAGCGCCACATGCGAGAGGGAAAAGACCCCCGGAGGGTAGTTTAGCCCAAGATCGCGGCTTGTTTCTTCAGTTGCTCCGGCCTCGGTCACACGCTCCGCCACCTCGCTGCTGTCAGAGCTTGTGTTGGCAATGACGGAGATTCTGTATGGCGGGGGCGGCGGCGGCAAGAGCCGGGCCAGAGCATTGCCCGAGGCGGTTCTCAGAAGCTGGCCGAACTTGGCGCAGCGGTTCAGATCGAAAAGCACCAGGTCGCTGCCATTCTCTGGCAGCAGCGCGTAAAGCGCGGTCACAATAGCGCGCGTGCTTACAGTGAAATCGACAACGGACTGAAAGGTTAGGATAGGCGGCAATGATCCAAGGCGCCCTTCCTGCGCAAGCCGCGCGGTCTGCTCTTGCACCTCCTTTGTCAGGAGATGGACTGGCGCGCGCCATTCACTGGAAACGAATTGTATTTGAAGGGGTTGAACTCCGGCACAATGCTGAGCCATGCGGCTTTGGCAAAGGCCGGAAAAATTGCTGGCACGCCTGCAAATCCGGCAAAGCGCGTGATCCCTATCATCGGCGAAAACAGCACGAGCCGGTCTGGCCGCGGCAGACCAGGATCCTCGATCACGTCGAGGGCATATTTCAAGGCGAGCGCGCCGCCATTGGAAAAGCCAACCATATGAAGCGGAAGCGTTGGCCCGATGCGCCGCCGCGCCTCCCGGACGGCGAGCCGCGTTGCCGCCATCCAATCTTGCCAGCCGGCCGATGTCAGCGCAGCGGGCACCGTGCCATGGCCGGCAGCCGGATCGCAACCGAGACGAAACCATGCTCCCGGTATCGCCGGGCGATATGCCGCAAGCTGTAAGGAGAATCCGTGAGCCCATGCAAAAGGACCACGGCCCCTTTTAGCGCTCCCTCGGGCTCAAGCACATAGGACCGGTTCCAGTCCTGCGCAAAGCCTTCAGGATAAACTGGGCTGCCCGTGAAATAGCGGTTGACCGGAATCCGCTCGCCCTCGCCGAGCTTCTGGCTGACCTCCTCTTTCACTTCGCCGAAAATCTTGTCTTCGGCCTTGAGATAAGCGGCCCAGCTAGCATGATCGATCGTTTCGGCCTTCATCTCATGAGGGACAAAGATGTGCCATGGCTCAAGGGGCGGCCCGCGCTGCGTATCGTAAATGCGGACGCCAAGCAGCGTCAGCGCAACGACGGCAAGAAGCAGCAGGGACCGTTTCAAAAATTTCTTCAGCGTCTTCAGCCAGAGGCGCACGCTCCCCCTTCTCCACCATGCATATTTGTCTGGCCGGCAGCGATCTTGCCGGATCGCTCCGCCCTTCCTCTGCCTTGGATCTGACCATGATCAAGGAGTCTTGTCGATAGCGAGCTTTGCCCTGAGCAAGCATTGCATAAGCATAAGAATGCAAAGCAGCCGCGTGCTGATTCTGCCTGCCTTGCCCCGCTGTGCCGGGCCTTTCGCAAAAAATTGCTCGACCATTCCCCGGGCCAGAGGATATATTCATCTGCAAAGACCAAGCGGCACCCGGCCTGCGCTGGCTTATTCAATGTTCAATGTGCAGCGCAGCATGACATTTGAACATTATGCTTGCCGGATTTTGGAGATACGCTCGTGAAAAATGGAAAGACGGTTTCGAGCCGGAAGGCTTTCCAGGCCTATGCTGAAATAGCCGGGCGCCAGTTTGAGCGGCGCGATCTTTTCAGCCGCATTCACTGCCATAGATAACCTTGAGGGGACGAAGCGGCGGGCTCGATTTTAGACCGCAAGGGGCCCATGTCTGTAAGGCGCGGCGGGAGGAAGCTTCAACTTTAGCGCTTTCGCACAAAGCAAGGACGGATGAGGATGGCCACAGCCCTCGCAGTCATCCTGGTTCTGGTCGTCGTTGGCTCTGCATTATTTCATGTTCTGAGCCCATGGTGGCTCACGCCCATCGCCTCGAACTGGAGCCATATTGATGGCACCGTCCTGTTGACCTTTTGGATCACGGGCATCGGCTATGTCGCGATTGTGCTGTTTCTGGCCTATTGCGTTTACCGCTTCCGCCATGTGCCGGGCCGGCGGGCGGCCTATCAGCCGGAAAACAGCAAGCTCGAATGGGCGCTTGCAATAGGGACGACCTTGGCGGTCGTGGCCCTGTTAGGGCCGGGCTTATTCGTCTGGAACCAGTTCATCACTGTTCCGCGCGACGCTGCCGTGCTCGAGGTGGTCGGGCAGCAGTGGCAGTGGAGCTACCGCTTGCCGGGCGGTGATGGCCGGCTGGGCCTTTCAGCGCCGCTTTATGTCACCTCCGCCAATCCTTTGGGCCTTAACCCAAACGACCCTAACGGGCAGGACGACATTGTGATTGAAGGCGGGGATCTCCACGTTCCCGTTGGCAAGCCGGTCAAGGTTCTGCTGCGCTCGCTCGACGTCGTGCATGATTTCTACGTGCCCGAGTTCCGCGCCAAAATGGATTTGATGCCAGGGCTCGAGAGTTATTTCTGGTTCACTCCGGCCCGGATTGGGACATTCGAGATCCTTTGCGCTGCCTTCTGCGGGGTCGGTCATCCGCAGATGCGGGGCAGCATCGTGGTCGAGAAGGAGAGCGATTATCAGGCATGGCTCGAGAAGCAGCACACCTTTGCCGGGTTGCCGCCGCGCGCCGCGAAAGCGAGCCTCGCGCAGTAAAAAGGCGTTTCGCAAGGCCCGTCTGGCCTTGCCTACGCGCAGAGGCTGTTTTGCCGCTGAGAGCCGGAACTCATGGAGCCGCGTCAAACAGACTAAGAAACAAGGAGCTCATGCGATGGTCGACATTCGCGCTGACGAAGTGATTCCGGCTGCCGAAGTTCCGGACGTGGAGCTTTACCATCCGAAGAGCTGGATCACGAAATATGTCTTCTGCCAGGATGCTAAGGTCATCGCCATCCAATACTCCCTGACGGCCATCGGCATCGGCCTGGTCGCGCTCGTGCTGTCGTGGCTGATCCGCCTTCAGCTCGCTTTCCCCGGCACATTCTCCTTCATCACGCCCGAGAGCTATTACCAGTTCATCACCATGCATGGGATGATTATGGTGATTTATTTGCTGACCGCGCTCTTCCTCGGAGGCTTCGGCAATTATCTCATCCCGCTGATGGTCGGCGCGCGGGACATGGTTTTTCCTTATGTGAACATGCTGAGCTACTGGGTCTATCTCCTGGCGGTGCTCGTTCTGGTTGCAAGCTACTTCGTGCCGGGCGGGCCGACCGGCGCGGGGTGGACCCTCTATCCGCCGCAGGCGATCCTCGCAGGCACGCCCGGCCAGGATTGGGGAATCATCTTGATGCTTTCGTCCCTGATCCTTTTCATCATTGGCTTCACGATGGGCGGGCTGAACTATGTCGTCACCGTGCTCCAGGGGCGCACGCGGGGGATGACCATGATGCGCCTGCCGCTCACCGTATGGGGGATATTTTCAGCGACCGTCCTT
>DASRYK010000132.1:0-13909 GCA_035687205.1 Methylocella sp.
ATGCCCTCGCAGCTCGCCCAGCACCAGGCCGCCCACCCGAAGGCAGGTGTCGGTGCCGGGAATGTAAAAGAAGCCCGCGCCATAGGCGTCGCAGATGCGGACATATTCGATGGGCGCCGCCTGGCGCGCAGGAAGATCGGCTGCGCCCGCAGCTTGCGGGAGGAGCAGCGCCGTGGCTGCGGCTGCGCCTCCAAGCCCTTTGCTTTTTGTAAAGTGCCTGACGAGTCTCATGGAAACCCCCAATCTGAGAATCCCCTCCGGGATCGCATTTTGGGCGGCTCAGCGGTCACTCCGGCAAAGCTTGCGCGCGCCAGCGAAAGGGCTGCCGCGCGCAAGCATAAAAAAAGCCGCTGGCGAGCAGTCACAAAGTGACAGCCTGCCAGCGGCATTGCTGGGTGCCCCGGGTCCGTCTTTGGACCCGGTATGGACCGTAGGGAGCCGGCCCAGCATCTTCGGAGCAATCTATGTGCCAAAGCCAGAGAGCATTCCGGCTGGCTGCGGAGAATTCTCGCTATGATGAGAGAAATTGTGTGAATTCAACATACTATTGGAGATATGCGCCGGAGCGTTGCGGCTGAAGGCTCTGGCTTTACTCCTCCCTCCGGCCGATGCTGACGCTTATAAGCTGTGCATTTTGATGCTGCAGCGCCACATTGTGCAGCAGGGGCCGCATATTGAGCTGCCCGGCGTTAAATCAAACCCGATGTCTGGACATCACGAAGACAAGCAAGAGAGGGAGACCTAGGGATTCAGCCATGAACCACCAGCAGGCAATTCCACCGGCGCCTCGAGAAGAACGGCATAAAGCCGCAGCAGACACGCGGTGCGCAGCAGAAACCGCCTTCCGATGTGCTGCCTATTGCGCGGAGCCGGCGCATGCGGGGGAGAGGCTCGACCGCTTTCTTGCAAAGGCGGGAGCGGGCCTGTCCCGCACGCGGGTGAAGGCGTTGATCGAGGAAGGGCTCGCTGCAATTGACGGGCGCGTGGTGAGGGAGCCCGGCGCCGTGCTTCGCGCGGGGCAAACCATAAGCCTGCGCCTGCCCCCGCCCGCGGATCCTATGCCTATGGGCGAAGACATCCCGCTCGCCATCCTTTTCGAGGACGATCATCTTCTCGTGATCGACAAGCCAGCGGGGCTTGTCGTGCATCCCGCTGCGGGGCACGAAAGCGGAACGCTTGTCAATGCGCTGGTCAGCCATTGCCGCGGAAGCCTCTCCGGTATAGGAGGCGTCAAACGGCCCGGCATCGTGCACCGGCTGGACAAAGACACATCAGGGCTCTTGGTCATTGCGAAGAACGATGCCGCCCATCAAGGCCTTGCAAGGCTCTTTGCCGATCACGGCAAGACCTTGCCCCTCGCGCGGGAGTACCTCGCCTTTGTCTGGGGTGTGCCTGCGCGGCCTTCCGGCACAGTCGATGCTGCGCTTGCCCGCAATACCGCAAGCCGCCAGAAGATCACCGTTGTTCCGCCGGAGCGCGGCCGGCGCGCCGTCACCCATTGGCGGATCGTGGAGAGCTTTGGCGGCGCGGTGAGCCTTATCACTTGCAGGCTGGAGACGGGGCGGACGCATCAGATCCGCGTGCATATGGCGCATATAGGTCATCCCATCCTGGGCGACTCCGTATATGGTGCCGGATTCAAGAGCAGAAGGTCCCGGCTGGCTGAGCCTGCTAAGGCTGCCGTTGAGGCGCTCTCCAGGCAGGCGCTCCATGCGGCGGCGCTGGGCTTTTTGCATCCCGTCACTGGTGTTGAAATGCGGTTCACGAGCCCATTGCCAAGCGAACTGGAACGCTTGCGGCAAGCCCTTGTCAGTAAAAACTCTTAAGGGCTTGGCGGAAGAAAGCGCAGCGGGAACGAATCGATGCGGGGCAGCGTTTTGGGATTGTGCGGCTTGCGCCAGGCCGGCGCAAGAAAAGCCGATTAGAGCATGGGTTATGTTTGCTTCATTCAGGCTCTGTTAATTTGAGTAGCGGGATAATTTGTAGATGGGCTGCATTTTTGATTTAGGGCAAGGTGTTCTTCCGATTTTTTCACATTTATTTTATCGGATCCCCCCTTACTGCTTTGAGGGAAATTAGTTTACCGGCGTGAACAATGTGCCAGACCTTCGATGCAATCATACAGATTCGGCATCCTGCCGTTTGGAATATTGCCAAACTTTAATCTGAAAGCCTTACCGCGCCCTCTTCCGGCCATGGTCGAGGCATTCTATATTTACATATCGCACGGTATAACTAAGCCGTGGCAAAAAGAGAACCTCGGAGCCGGGGGTCTCAAGGAGAAGGTGAAATGGCTGTCGCCCTGCCAGTGATCTCGGGTGAAACGGGGCTTGCCCGCTATCTGACACAGATCCGGCGCTTTCCGATGCTGGAGCCTGAGGAGGAATATATGCTCGCAAAACGCTGGCGCGAGCATCAAGACCCTGAGGCGGCGCATAAGCTTGTGACTTCGCATCTGCGCCTCGTCGCCAAGATTGCGATGGGTTACCGGGGTTATGGATTGCCCATCAGCGAAGTCGTCTCAGAGGGCAACGTCGGCCTCATGCAGGCCGTTAAACGTTTCGAGCCGGACAAAGGCTTCCGTCTTGCAACCTATGCCATCTGGTGGATTCGCGCAGCTATTCAAGAATATATTCTGCGCTCCTGGTCGCTCGTGAAAATGGGAACGACTGCCAATCAAAAGAAGCTTTTCTTCAATTTGCGGCGGGCCAAAAGCCAAATTTCGGCGCTTGAAGAGGGGGATCTGCACCCTGAACAGGTCAAATCGATCGCGCATAAGCTTGGCGTTTCCGAGCAGGATGTCGTCGATATGAACCGGCGCATGGGCGGGGATGCCTCGCTGAACGCTCCGCTGCGGGAGACTAGCGAAGGCGAATGGCAGGATTGGCTCGTCGATGAATCCGAAAGTCAGGAAAACTCGCTCGTCAAGCGTGAGGAGTTCGACAACCGCCTTACTGCGCTGCAGGGAGCGCTCGAAGTCCTGAACCCGCGGGAGCGGCGGATCTTCGAAGCCCGCCGCCTCTCCGACGAGCCCGTCACTCTCGAAACTCTCTCTGATGAATTTAATATATCCCGCGAGCGCGTGCGCCAGATTGAGGTGCGAGCCTTCGAAAAGGTCCAAGCCGCGGTGAAATCGTCGGTTGCGCAAGCCGAATCGGCAGCAGCCCTCTAGCTGGGCACCCTGGTTCCGGCCGCATCTCCTGCGGCCGGCGCCTCGCCTTGGCCTCAAGGCAGATGGCGCGGCCCCGAAGTGCAGCCTGCACCCAATGCTATCACGATGTTCCGCCTCGCCAGTGTAAAAGCGGAGAATGCCGCAGCAGCCTGCAGAGCTGCCTTGAGAGCGCTCTTCCTTTGCGCCCTTCCCCTGGCTGCCGCCCCGGCTGGCCCAGCGCTTTCGCTCGACCGCGTAACCTTTACGACCAACTGGCTTGCCGAAGCGGAGCATGGCGGCTTCTACCAGGCGAAGGCCGATGGAACCTACGAAAAATACGGCCTGGACGTTAAGATTCTTCAAGGCGGCCCCAATGCGAACAACAGGCTCTTGCTCGCGGCAGGCAAGGCCGAGTTTAATCTCGGCGCCAATCTTATTCAGTCTTTCGATGCTGTTGCGCAGAATGTGCCTGTCGTCGCTGTCGCAGCAATGTTTCAGAAAGACCCTTTCATTTTAATGTCGCATCCTGGCGCCGGGCTCGATAGGCTGGAGGATCTTCCAAAAGCAACCGCATTTATCGGAAAGGACGGTTTTGTCTCGGTTTATCAATGGCTGAAGACCGCTTACGGCTTCAAAGACGAAAACGTCAAGCCTTACACGTTTAATTCGGCGCCATTCATCGCAGATAAGAGTTCAATCCAACAAGGCTACGCTACATCCGAGCCATTCGAGGTCGAGCGGCAGGGGCATTTTAAACCTAACGTCTTTTTGATCGCCGATTACGGCTACGATTCTTACTCGACGACGGTCGAGACGACGCAACATCTGATAGACACAAACCCTGAGCTTGTGCAGCGCTTCGTCGACGCCTCAATTACAGGGTGGTACAATTATCTTTACGGTGACAACCGGGCCGCCAATGCGCTCATCAAGCGCGACAATCCTGACATCAGCGACGAGCAGCTTGCCTTTTCGGTGGATAAACTGAAGGAGTTTGGGATTGTCGACTCGGGCGACTCCCTAACGCTCGGGATTGGCGCCATGCGCGACGAGAGAGTAAAAAGCTTTTTCATAAAAATGGTGCATGCAGGGCTTTTCAAGCCAGACCTTGATTACAAGCGCGCTTATACGCTGCGTTTCGTGAACAAGGGGATGGGCATCGATTTGCGTCCCCGCCCCTAAGCCGCGCTTGGGGGAGCAGAGGCCACGCCAGAGAGACCTATCCGGCGACGTCCAGGAAACAGCGCCCCTCCTTGTCCTCGGTCTCGACGATCCAGAGATCTGGGTCATAACGGACCTGCGCGGCAAGCTTTTGCTCAGCTTCCGAAGGCTTGATCCAGAGCTCATTGTGAAGCCGCGCGAATAAACGGTCCTGCCCGGGGGAAAGCTCGCTCTGCGGGGCAGGGCCATAGACTGCTGCAAAACCGTCGAGCCGGTCGATCTTCACAAAAATCGCGCCCGCCTCCGCGGCCCCCCGCCGCCGCAGGACGGCCGTGGCCCCTTCATGAGCGCAGCGCCGCAAATAGGCAGCAACCCAGATGTCGGCCCGCAACCGCATGTACCAGCTCCCGCCCGGAAATACCCCAGCCGCCGCCAATAACAAATTCTTAGGGTGTGCGCATGATAGGATTAATTATGGCGCAAGAATTTGTATCAGGAGATTCCCACAAGTTGCTTGGCAACGTGAGAGCCGATGCGGAACTTTTCGCGCAAGCTCACGCCTGGATCCTGAATCTCTCCGCCGAGCGGCGCGTTTCGCCTCATACGCTAGCCTCCTATGCCCGCGATCTGAGACAGTTCTTGCAGTTTGCGGCCGTGCATTTTGGCGAAACACCCTCGCTTGGCACATTGGCAAAACTTTCGCCTGTGGACTTGCGCGCATTCCTATCGGCCCGCCGGGAGCGCGGCGCGGGCAGCCGCTCCCTCATGCGGCAGCTCGCGGGGCTCCGGTCCTTTGCCCGCTATCTTGAGCGCAATGGAAAAGGAAGTGCGCTCGCCTTTTCATCCGTTAGCCAGCCCAGGCCAAAGCGCAGCCTGCCAAAGCCCCTTGGCACCGCAGCGGCATGCGAGTTAATCCGGGCGAGCGCCAGGCCGGGAGCACAGCAGCTCTCCTGGATCGCAGCCCGCGATGCCGCCGTTCTGAGCCTTCTTTATGGTGCTGGCCTGCGCATTTCAGAAGCTTTGGCTATCAAGCGGAGGGATGCCCCTATCGGCGCATGCGACTTTCTCACCGTGACCGGGAAAGGACAGAAGACACGCTCTGTGCCCGTCATCGCCCCGGTTCGCGAGGCGGTGAAATCGTATCTCTTGCTTTGCCCCTATCAGATAGAGCCCGATCAACCTTTGTTCGCCGGTGCAAAGGGAGGGCCGCTCTCCCCCCGCATCATCCAGCTTGCAATAGCGCGCCTTCGCGGCGCTTTAGGGCTGCCGGAGAGCGCGACGCCGCATGCCTTGCGCCATTCGTTCGCCACACATCTTCTGGAGCGGGGCGGGGATCTGCGCGCAATCCAGGAGCTCCTCGGCCACGCCTCCTTATCGACCACACAGCTTTACACAGCGCTCGACAGCACAAGGCTTCTGGAAGCCTACCTGTCGGCCCATCCGCGGGGTCAATAATCCCTGAGCCGGGCCATGCGGAAGGTTTCAGGCCCGCGTTTGACAGCCCATCAAGAAAAGTGGTTCTCTAGCACTGCTGGTGCTCCCCATAACGTTTTGAGACCCTGCATTTCCGCCCCCAGGGAGGCTTCAAATGATTACGAGGCGCGGCTTGCTTGAAGGCGCGGCCAAAATCGCCCTGGCAGCAGGCTCGGCGGCGCCCGCGGCAATATCAGCCAAAGCTAAAGAGCTGCCGGATTTCCTTTCGCCGCTGCTCCCGTCCGGCACGCGGGAGGAGGCCGTGCTCGACGCCCTGCCGGGCAAGAAGCCGCTCATAAAGCTGACCTACCGCCCGCCCAATTACGAGACGCCGGTATTTTATTTCCGTAGCGCGATAACGCCTAACGACGCCTTTTTCGTCCGCTATCATCTCGCGGGCATTGAAGCTGTGGACGCGAAGACTTGGACGCTCAATATCGGAGGGGAAGGCGCAAGCGGCCGCGCGCAATTGGGGCTTGCCGATTTGAAAAAGCTCCCGGCCTTCGAAGTTACTGCGGTCTGCCAATGCGCAGGCAACCGCCGCGGTTTGCTGCACCCCCATGTGGCAGGAGTGCAATGGAGTTACGGAGCGATGGGCTGCGCGCGGTGGAAAGGCGCGCGCCTTAAAGATGTGCTTGAATTGGCCGGGCTTAGAAAGGAGGCCGTTGAAATTGTTTTCGAAGGCGCCGATGGCCCGGTGCTTGCCCAGACGCCGGACTTTGCGAAGAGCATCCCGGTCTCCAAAGCCCTCGATGAGACAACGCTCATTGCTTATGAAATGAATGGCGAGCCGCTTCCGCATTGGAACGGTTTTCCGGCCCGCATCGTTGTGCCTGGCTGGACTGCAACCTATTGGGTCAAGCATGTCTCGCAAATCACGGCGGTGACAAAACCCTTCGATGGATATTGGATGAAAAATGCCTATCGCATTCCTGCTGGGAGGTTTCCGGTGGCTGATCAATTCCTGTCCCAGGAGAGCGCCTCTAACGCGCCAATCACCGAGATCGTTGTGAATTCCCTCATTACGTCCCCCTTTGATGGCACGAGGGTTCACCGCCATCGCAAAACAGCCATTGACGGAATTGCTTGGGATGGCGGCTCCGGCATCCGCGCTGTCGAAATCTCAATTGACGGCGGAAAAAGCTGGAAGGAAGCAAAGCTCGGAGATGACCTGGGCAGATTTGCCTTCCGTCCCTTCAGCTTCGATTTTGTGCCTAGGAAACATGGCAGGCTCGTCGTCGCCGCACGTGCTACGAATAGATCTGGGCAGACGCAGACCCAAGAAGCAATCGAGAATCCTGCCGGATATAATAATAACGTGATCCATACGATCACTCTTGACGCCGTTTGAGGAGAAATTGCGTGAGATGGACTGGAATTGTAGCCGCAGCGGCTTTGATTCCCGCCGCTGTCTGCGCGGATGAAATGCCGGTCCGTCTCAAGGAAGCGCCTGGAATCAGCATTGTTGAGGGCCGCTGCGGCGCCTGCCACAGCCTTGATTACATTGTGATGAACTCGCGCTTTCTCGACGGCGGCAATTGGGAGGCCGAAGTGACCAAAATGATCAAGGCTTATGGCGCGCCAATCGAGACGGAAGACGCCAAGGCAATTGTGGATTATCTCAAGAAGAATTACGGAGAATGAGTTAGCGGCGCGCAGCGTGCGGCAAGGAAAGCGCTCCATCAGCAAGTTGCGGCTGCTCCAGATTGACTTCGGACGGCCGAATTCTAGTTGCCCTTTAGGTTTGCCATGCTTGAACTTAGGATGGCTGAATTTCCGGCCTGGGCTTGAGCGCAAGCATGAAAGCCGCAATGTGGCCCGGCAGCCGCAGCGCACATAATCTGGAGGTGGCGATGTACGGGATCGAATTCATCGGCGCGCAGCATGAGGGGGCCCCCCCTGAAGTCATCGACCGGATGAAGACGAACATGACCGACTTGGCGCAAGTGGTCACGCACGCGAAGTCCCTATTTTCGAATGTGATTGTCCAGAGGGTTCATAAGCCCCTGCCGCATGGCTTCCGGATTCTTGATGAACAGGGCACGGAAGTGGCGCGGTGGAGCATTGATGACCAGTGAGGCGATGCTCCATTTGCCGGCCCGCTGCCCGCCCGTGAAGCCAGCCTACCGGCTGCTTACAAAAACATGAGCCTTCATGCGGCCTTCGATTGGGCCGCTTCCGAACCGCTGGGCAAGCGCCTCAGCGGCTCTTTGCGTGGCTTCTTCGAGGCGGGACGGGCCGCGGGCCTCGATCTCGTTGCGAAGCGGAGTGCCTTGACAATAGGCAACCGCGGCTTCCAGCGCCGATGAGGCTCTGCTCACGTCCTCTCTTGTCTCGACAATGGTGGTGATAAAGCCTGCTTCGGCGAGCTCGGCACGGATTCGCGCAACATCGAAATAGCCATATGGCAGCCTGCTGAGGAAGCAAGGCGGGTCGCTTGGGAACATCGACTCAACCGCTTCGGCCACAACGTTTGCAAATTCATTCTCGCCAGTCCCGCACCAAACATTGAAAAGAAACCTCCCCCCGGGTTTGAGGACGCGGCGCGCTTCCCGGTAGGCTTGGACCTTCACGGGGAAAAACATCGCGCCAAACTGACAAGCAACGGCATCAAAAATCTGATCTTCAAAAGGAAGCGCCATCGCATCGGCTTGCTGCCATACGATCCGGCGGCCGCAAGGCTCTCTTGCCGCGGCATAATCCAGCATCGGCTGATTGAGATCGGTGGCCGTGATGGAGACTTTCGGGGAAAGTGTTGCCGTCATGGCCCGCGTCAATGCGCCTGTGCCAGCGGCGGTCTCCAATACCCGCGATGGATTGGCCTTTGCCACGCATTCCGCGAGGTGGAATGCATAGGATTCAAAGATAAGAGGCACGAGAAGCTGGTCGTAGATCTCCGGAATCTTTCCCGAAAACAGTTTGCCGGACTCATTCTCCATACTTCCTCGACCTTAATCTTGAGCCGCCAAGCAAATTCTAAGAGACTTTATGGCCATGAACCCACCAGGATTGTGTCAGTTTCCGTCTTTCCATACGAGCTGCAGACCCCAGTCTCTCAGCCATGTGCCCATGCACGCATGTTGAATCACGCTTGACCGGATGTAAACGGCGGCGCCTCATTCCTCAAAGACAGGCGGGGGATTTACTTCCTCCCGTGTCACGCCCTCAACAGGCTCGCTGGTGTCGCATGGAACCTCAGCCTCAATCTCAACCGTCTCGGATTCAATAAGCTTTGGAGCTTCATCCAAGCTTTCGTCATAGGAGTAATGCTTATCGCGCTGTTTAGGACCCGTTCCTTTTCCTGGGGGCGCCATCATCGGGGCTGCTCCTTTTTTGCCATGCAAAGTGGTGGCGGCTGTCCCAGCATATAGTCCGGCTCGTGAGACTATGCTTGTCCAGCATACTGCTCCGCCTCGCGCACCACTTTGAGCGTTCTTATAAGGCTTGAGGGATTGACGCTGATCGAATCAATCCCAAGGCGGGTGAGAAATTGCGTGATCTCTGGATAATTGGCTGGAGCTTCACCGCAAATGCCAATGTGCCTTCCGTTGCGCTTTGCGCCCGTAATTGCAAGCCTGAGCATTTCCAGCATGCCTGGATCTCGCTCGTCGAAATCGAAGGCGACGATTTCGGAATCCCGGTCCACCCCGAGCGTTAGCTGGGTCAAGTCATTCGACCCAATCGAGAATCCGTCGAAGATAGCCGCGAAAGCATCAACCTGAATGACGTTGTTCGGGATCTCGCACATCACATAGATTTCAAGACCATTGCGGCCGCGCTCGAGCCCATTCTGGGCCATCGCCCTCAAGACTTGCTCGGCTTCAGCAACGCGGCGGCAGAATGGAACCATCACCACGAGATTGGTCAATCCCATCTCCTCACGGACCCGGCGAAGCGCAGCGCATTCAAGCGCAAAGCCTTCGGCATAAGCGGGGTGTGCATAACGTGATGCGCCCCTAAACCCGAGCATCGGATTTGCTTCCTTTGGCTCGAAAGCCTCGCCGCCTATAAGCTGCGCGTATTCGTTTGTCTTGAAATCCGAAAGCCGGATGATGACTGGCTTCGGATAAAAGGCAGCGGCAATGGTGCCAACGCCTTCAGAAAGAGTCCGGACAAAAAACTCGGCCGGAGAGGCATCGTTGCGGGCGCGCTCGCCAATGCGGTCGAGATCGGCTGCCGTAACCTTGCTGGGATGGATCAGCGCCATTGGATGGACTCCGATATGCTCGCTGATGATAAACTCCATCCGGGCAAGACCAACTCCGGCGTTTGGCATCATTGCGGTGCGGAAGGCGAGATCAGGGTTGCCGAGATTCACCATGACAGATGTCTTTGGAAGCGTCAGGGCGCTGGCCGGCAGGCGCGTGACTTCGAATGGCACCTCCCCCGCATAAACCGCACCCGTTTCTCCACCCGCGCAGGAGACGGTGACCCGCTCGCCGCTGTGCAAGGCGCGTGTTGCGGACTCTGCTCCAACAACCGCCGGAACGCCAAGCTCACGCGCGACAATCGCCGCATGGCAGGTGCGGCCGCCGCGGTCGGTGATGATGGCGCTTGCGGTCTTCATCACGGGCTCCCAATCGGGGCTAGTCGCGCTCGCAACCAGAATCTCGCCTGGCTTAAAACTTTTCAAATCTTCCTGGCTGTTGATCACCCGCACTGTGCCCGTCCCGATCTTCTCCCCAACGGCCTTGCCGGTGAGCAGAAGCGCGCCCCTGCCTTTCAATGTGTAAGTCTCAATGAGGCCCTCCTGGCGCTGCGATGCGACCGTCTCAGGGCGCGCCTGCACGATATAAAGCTCTCCGTCTTCAGCGTCCTTCGCCCATTCAATATCCATCGGCATTGCGCGGCCCGCGCGTTGAGAGTAGCGCTCTTCGATGCGGATGGCATAGTCTGCAAGCTTCAGGGCTTCGCTATCTGTGATGCAAAACCTGGCCCGCTCAGCCTCATCCGTTGGAACGTTGCATGTCGCAGCTTCGCCACGGCCTTCGCCATAGGTAAGACGCAGCTGTTTCCGCCCAAGCGTGCGCCGCAGGACAGCGCGGTAGCCTTTTTCGAATGTCGGCTTGTGCACATAAAACTCATCAGGATCCACCTTTCCCTGGACGACATTCTCGCCAAGCCCATAAGAGGCTGTAATGAAAACGACGCCAGGGAATCCAGACTCGGTGTCGAGCGTGAAGATCACGCCGCTGCTTGCGCGGTCCGAGCGCACCATCTTCATCACGCCAACCGAAAGTTTGACTTTGAAATGATCAAATCCGTTGTTCACACGGTAGACGATGGCACGGTCTGTAAATAAAGACGCAAAACAGTTGCGGCAGGCCTCGAAAAGATCGTTCGCGCCACGGACATTGAGATAGCTCTCGTGCTGGCCAGCAAAGCTTGCGGAAGGCAGATCCTCGGCTGTAGCCGAGCTTCGCACGGCAACCGCGGCGCCAGCCCCGTATTGCGCCTCGAGCACGTGATAGGCCTCTTCGATCTCCGCGCGAAGATCAGCGCCGCCCGTGGCATCATAGACAGCTTTTCGTGCCTTCGCCGCCCTTTCTGAAAGAAGACTGACATTGGTAATATCGAGATCGTCCAGAAGCGCATGGAGTGTCCCTAAGGCACCCTCGGAGGACAATGCGTCATCATAGGCTCTGGCGGTCACCGCGAAACCCCTGGGAACCTTTATGCCCGCACGAGACAGTTCGCCATAAAGCTCTCCAAGGGAAGCATTCTTGCCGCCAACGAGAGGAACATCTTCAAGACGGAGCGTTTCGAACCAGCGGATATAAGAGGAAGCCTTCGTCATTTGGGGTTAACCCCGCTGGGAGCATTTCAAACCATTTTGCTTCCTGACTGGCCATCCGGCCAGCCCGGCACCGCCCCCGCTCGTCTTCCGTAACGAACAGACAAAGCCAGAAGTTGCCTGCTGCAGCGCCTATCTCTTCTTCAGACTTATGATATAGGCGACAACGTCATCGGCCTCCTCGCGTGTTAGCTGGAAGTCCGGCATGACCTTATGGGTCGACCTCAGAAACACATTGAGCGCGAGCGTTGTCGTGGAAGGCATTCTTGCGATGCTCACAAAGCTTGGCGCTCCGGATTTTGGCTCCGGCTCCCCCGCCCCGATCTGATGGCAGGCAGCACACCAAGACTCTGCAATCCGGCGCCCGGATGAAACGTCACCCGGCGCGTCTTGAGCCGAGCCCGGGAGCGAGAGCCCCACACATGACCCAATGACAACCGCCGAGCGTAGTAGTGAGAGATGCATTGCCGCTTTCCTGCTTGTCAGCAAGAGAGTGCCCGTTACCGCGCAGCTCCCCACACTGTTTGCATCCCTCATCCCTTGATGCAAATGAGAGGTTTGAGGCGAGCAACTCTGCGGGCAAGGCCTGCTTCTTCTGCTGCCATCACGACCGCGGAGACATCCTTGTAGGCTCCCGGCGCTTCCTCCGCAACACCCCGGCTTGAAGGGCTGCGGATCAAAATTCCTTCTGATGCGAGGTCATCGACGATCTTGCGGCCGCTCCAGCGCCTCAGCGCCTCATGCCGGGAGAGCGCGCGCCCGGCGCCATGGCATGCGGACGAAAATGCCTTAGCTTCACTCGCCGTTTCGCCGACGAGAATATAGGAGTTCGTTCCCATGCTGCCGCCAATCAGCACGGGCTGACCTACCGGGCGCAGCTGCGGAGGAAGGCTCTCATGCCCTGGGCCAAAGGCGCGCGTCGCGCCTTTGCGATGCACAAAGAGCTCCTTTGGATGCCCATCAATCACATGGGTCTCTGCTTTGCACGTATTATGCGAAACATCGAAAAGCAGCCGCAAATCGCACGCCGGAAAGAAATGCCCAAACACGTGCCGGGCAGTTTGACCGAGGATTTCGCGATTTGCGAGGGCGCAATTAATGGCTGCCCGCATCGCCCCAAGATAGCGCTGCCCGGCTTCCGAATTGATCGGCGCGCAGGCGAGCTCGCGGTCCGGAAGGTCAATGCCTGCCTCCTTCGCGGTCATTACCATCTCTTTAAGAAACTCGGTGCCGATCTGATGCCCAAGCCCGCGCGAGCCGCAATGAATGGTCACTACGGCCTGATCTTTCACCAGACCGAAGGCCTCTGCCGCCTTGGGATCAAAAATCTCTGCAATGGTCTGAACTTCAAGATAATGGTTGCCCGAGCCAAGCGTGCCCATCTCGCGGCGCTGTCTTTCCTTCGCGCGCTTGGAGACCATCTCTGGCTTGGCACCTGCCATGACGCCGCCTTCCTCGATGCGTTCGAGGTCGCGCAGCTCTCCCCAGCCGCGGCCGGCAGCCCAGCGCGCGCCGCCTTCGAGCATCCGGTCCATTTCGACTGGGTCTAGCCGGATGGCGCTTTTGCTACCAACGCCCGCGGGAATGCTCTCGGCCAATGAGCCAGCAAGCTCCTTCTGCACATTCAAGATGTCAGACGCTGGCAGCCCGGTTAGCATTGTGCGCATGCCGCAGGAGATATCGAATCCAACACCGCCTGCCGAAACAACACCCCCTTGTGCCGGATCGAAAGCCGCGACGCCGCCAATAGGAAAGCCATACCCCCAATGGGCATCAGGCATGGCATAAGAGGCGCGGACGATGCCAGGAAGCATTGCAACATTGGTGACTTGCGTGAAAACCTTGTCATCCATTCCCCGGATGAGGTTTTCGTCCGCATAAATGATCGCAGGTACGCGCATCCGCCCCGCTGGCTCGACTCTCCACGTCATGCGATCAACACGCGTAAAAAGTGCAGGGTCCATCACGCTCTCGCTGTAAGCAACTCCCCGCTGGGCAAATCATCTTGTTGCGGGCATCTCTATGGCCCGCATCCCGTTCCAGCCGGGCATAACTCCCTAGACATCCACGACGCAACAGGCTGACCAAATCCCATCGGCAGATTGAGTGACCCTAAGCGCCGTGTAGGTGGCTCCCTTGGGCTCGCAAGAAGGCGCGTGACGCCCCACATCGACCGGCTCCCCCCACAGCGTCCCTTTGAGCCGTCCTCCATCGATTTGGACAGTAAAGCCGCCAAAAAGGAGCTGCTGAACCGCCATCTCATAGATAATCGCATTGAGCCATTCGACGAAAAGCAGCTCGAGATCTGGCGCTTCGCATTCCACTGCTAC